>JBDTXR010000108.1:0-23042 GCA_040006075.1 Byssovorax sp.
GACTCGTTCAGCCAGGTGTCGTCCCACCATTTCATGGTCACGTAGTCGCCGAACCAGTAATGGGCGAGCTCGTGAGCGGCGGTGTTGGCGTAGTCCTGCTTGCGCGAGAGGCCCTCTTCGTCGGGCTTGATCAGGGCCAGCGGCTGCCCGATGGCGACGATCCCGGGGTGCTCCATCGTGCCTTCGTAGCGAGGGACCACCGCGACATCGAGCTTCGAGTACGGGTACGGCATCCCGAAGTAGGCCTCGAGCTGGGCGATGATCGGCGGGGTCACCTGCGCGGCATAGCGGGTCTCGGCGCCGCGCCCGCGGGGCACGAGGAAGCGCAAACGCTTCTTCTCCTGGCCCACGGTGCCGGCGTCGACGACGTCGAACGGCCCGACCATGAACGCCACCAGGTAGCTCGGCAGCGGCGGGGTCTCGGCGAACGAGATCTTCTTCATCGCCCCTTCGTCGACCTCGCCCACCGCCTCGGCGTTGGAGAAGGCCGAGTGCCCTTTGCGGACGTGAATCGAGAGCTTCCACGGCACCTTGTAGCCTGGCTCGTCGAAGCACGGGAAGGCGCGCCGCGCGTCGAGCGGCTCGAACAGGCTGTAGACATACCGATCGTCGGAGCCGTTTCCCTCGGATACCTCGTAGATGCCCTGGTGCCGCTCTTCGTCGATCTGGCCTTCGTAGTCGATCCGGAGCACCCCCGGCTGCTCGGGCGAGAGCTCGCTCGGCAGCGCGAACCCCACGAAGGGCGCCTCCGAGGGGATCGCCACCGCGGGTGCCGATTTACCGCCCTGCGTGAACGTGGCGCCATGAATCGTGAGCTGCTCGGCGTTCAACCACACCACGCGCGTGGCCCGGCGGGCGGCGAGGTGAATCGAGAGCACCCCGCCGAAGGTGGGTTTGGCGGGATCGAGCGTGAGCTCGGCCTCGTAGCGAACCGGATAGGCCACGTCCGGCAAGCGAAGCTTCGGCGGCTCCGGCGGAGGCGACGCCACGACGACCGGCGGCGGCGGCGTGGCCATCGCGCGGGATCCGTGGGTATCCGGCGGCGCGGCGGCGCACGAGACGAGGAGAGCGGCGACGGCGAACGATGGCGGGAGAATTGTCTTCTTCATGGGCCTCGACGAGCGCCACGCTACCACCTATTTCGCGGCGCGGGAGCGCCGCTCGACCTCGCTATCGACAAACACCTCACCTGGTGCGCGGCACAATCGCGGGGCGCGGCCTTCCCATCGCGGCCACGCTGGGATAGTCCTCGGAGTCATGACGACGGGGGCGATTCTGAATCACGATGAGATCCTGAAGCTGGGCGAAGCCGCGCTCGCCGCCCGCCTCACCACGCAGCGCGACGGCCTCCTCGTGGGAATTCGCGCGGACTTCATTGCTTCCTTGCCGCGCTCCGCCGTTGCCGGAGAACAGGTGCTCACCGATCTCGACGCGCTCAACAACGCCGGCGAATTGACGGACGGGACAGTGCCGCTCGCCGTCTTTCTGAGGAACGCACGCGCCCTCAGCGGATCTCGCCAGGCGAGCGAGGGATTCTCAACGGCTCTCCGCGAGGTCGAGAGATGGACAGCGGCCCGCGGGCGACGGAAGAGCGCCGAGCACCCGAGCGCCGGCGCAGGGCGACCGCGCGAGCACGTCGCGCCGGCGCCGACGAGCTACGCGCGGGACTGGGGGTATTCAGCGCTGATCACCGCCGCCGCGATCACCACGATCCTCGCGATCTTCGCCTCGGGCAGCTCCTCGGAGCTGGTGTGGAGGCAGGCGCGGCTCGGGATCGACGGCGCGCACGTCGCCGTCCTGAGCGTCATCTTCCTGTGCGTCTGGTTCTTCGACCAGCCGCCGCGCCTCACCTGGCCTGGTAACGAGGGCACGTGGAGCCGCGAGTGCGTCGATCAGTTCGTGGACTACTGGAAACGCCTCTGGATCACGTGGATCATTCTCTATGGCTCCTACGTCGTGGTGGGCCTGGATCAGGATCTCGAGCAGCAGCTCGGGGTGGGGAAGTTCGTGTTCAACAACGCGCTCCAGAACCTCCAGAGCACCACGCTGCTAATCCTTTTCTGGACGATGATCCGGCCCACTCTCCACGTGGAGCGAAACGCCTACGGGCTCCGCAAGCACCACATCCCGGCGTGGATCACCTGTGGAGTGTTCGCGCTGGCGGAGTGGATCGTGCTCCGCCGCTATCCCTCCGACCTCGCCGCCGCGGAGATCTGGCCCGCTCTCCTGACGGGCGTCGCTGCGGCGACCTGCATGGGCATGCTCATCGGGCGCCTCGAGAGCCGGTTCCTCGACGTGCACCCCATCGAGCTGTTCCTGCTCTACCTCTACGCTGGCCTCCAGCCGCTCTACCGCATCCTCCGGCTACCGAACATCCAGAGCTTGGTCACCCCCGATCGGGTCTATCTGATAGAGTTCGTGATCAAGTCGCTGGCTCTGGCCCTGAAGCTCGGGCTCTTCTTCGTCGTGCGAAGGCAGCTTCAGAGCGGGAGGCTCGCGTTCTACATGTGGAAGGTGCGCGTCATGCACGAGACCGTCCCGCTGGAGTGGGCGGCATTCGAGCAAGAGAAGCTCTGACGGGCGCCGACGGCTGCCCGGCCGCCTCACCGACTGAACTGCCGCTTCGGCTCCTCACCGGCTCTCCGCAGCATCACGATCTTCCCCGTGGGCGTGGGGATCGTCTTCACCAGAGTGACGCGCTGGCGCCCGAGCACCCAGCTCGCCTCGGCGATCTCCTCTTCGGCGCGCTGACCCTTCACCAGCAACACCAGGCCGCCCGGGCGGGCAAATGGCGAGGTCAACGGCACCAGCATCACCAGGCGTCCGACCGCGCGGGCCGTCACGGCGTCGAACATGCCTCTCAGGTCGCCCTTCCCGAGCTGCTCGGCGCGCTCGGCGCGGACTGACACGTTGGTGAGGCCGAGCGCGGCGGAGACGGTCTTGAGAAAGACGGCCTTCTTCTGCGTCGCCTCGACCAGCGTCACCTGGAGATCGGGCCGGACAATCGCCAGCGGGATGCCGGGGACCCCGCCGCCGGATCCGATGTCCACGAGCCGCGCGCCCGCGGGCAGCTCGACCAGGTGAGGGATCAGCGTCAGCGCGTCGAGCACGTGCTTTTCCCACGCTTCGACGGGATCCTTGATCGCCGTCAGGTTCACCAGCTCGTTCATCGCCAGCATCCGCGCGAGGAAATCACCGAGCTTGACGATCGTCGCCTCGTCGAGCGTGACCCCGATCGCGCCGAGCCGCGCCGCGAAGCCCTCGGGCGGCGTCAGCGGATCGGGGACCGGCAGCGGAAGGACGGAGCGCTCTTCAGGGATCATGGGGGTCGCGCAGCTTAGTCGCACCCGCTGAAAGCGGGGACGGTACCGACCGGCCCGCGCCGAGGTGCGTCGTCGCGCCGCGAAACGAAGGGGTTCTCAGCATCCAGGCGCGCGCGAAATCCCCTTCTTCAGCCGGACCATCTCCTGGATCTCCTGCGCGATGGCCAGCGTCTGCAGCGCGGCGGCGCGGGCGCGCGCCTGCTCTTCGTCGGTGACGGCCAGGCGGAGCAGGAGCTTGCGGCCGAGCTCGTGGTGGTGCGCCTCGTCGGGCTGGATGATCTCGCGATAGAGGCGCGCGGTGGCCTCGTCGCCCTTCGATTCGCAGTACGCGATGAAGGCCTCGTTGAGCACGCGGGCCAGCGCTTCCCGGGTGAACTGGCCGGCCGCGACGCGCTCCACCGTGGTGGTCAGGCTCGCCAGGTACTTGAACATCGGGCTCGGATCGCCGCTCGCGGCCTGCACCTTCGCGGGATCGACGCCGAGCTCCCGGAGGCGCGCCTCGATCAACCGGTAGTGCCTGGCCTCGTCGCCGCACTGCCGCGCGAGCGCGAGCTTCACCTCGATGTCGGGCTCGCTCACCAGCCACATCGCGGCTTCCTCGGTCGCCTCGAGCTCCTTCTTCAGCGCCGTGGCCAGCAGCTCGGGCACCCCGAGGCTCGCGCCCGGCTCGGCCGCCGCCGAGCTCTCCCCGATCTGATCGAGACGGGATTGAACTGCACGATCGAGCTCGGCAACGAAGTCGCGGGATTGCATGCGCCGCATGCTGGGCAAGGATTGGATCCCGGTCAACCGCTCCGCGCGCGGTCCTCGCAAAGGAACGAAGGTCCCTCGAATTGTGGCCAGCGTCGGTATACCTTTTCCGGACTAGCTTTCTGGAGGTCTCATGAAACATTCTTCCCTGGTGCGTCTGTTTGGCCGACTCCTGATCATCGCTCCGTTTGGCGGGCTCCTCGCTCTCGCTGCCTGTGGGTCGTCCGGGGCCGACGTCACCGATTGCCCTAGCTCGGCCCCCGCCGGGGCCTGCTGCCCCTGGGAGGTCGTCCAGAACGGTCCCTCCACCCTGCCCGCAGCGGGCGCCTTTCACACGGCCTGCGATCCGTACTGCGCCGGTGACGGGACCCACGCGACGGCCTTCGGCTGCACCAACAAGCCCGGGACCAGCGACGTCGTCGTGTGCACCTGCGACAGCACCGGACGCCGCCCGGCCGGGCTCGTCGCCGGGCCCAGCGCCCCGTGCAGCAGCGAGATCGGCGCCTACTTCGCCGGGATGGCGCGCCTCGAGGCGGCCTCGGTCGACGCCTTCCGCGCGCTCCACGCCGAGCTCCACCTGCACCATGCGCCGCGCGCGCTGCGCCGCGCCGCCGCCTCGGCCGCGCGCGACGAGATCCGGCACGCGCGTACCACGGCGCGCCTCGCCGGCCGCTTCGGCGCGGCGCCGCAGCCGGTGACGATCACGCCGCCGATCGCGCGCACGCTCGAGCAGGTCGCCGAGGAGAACGCGGTCGAGGGCTGCGTGCGCGAGACGTTCGGCGCGCTCGTGGCGTCGTTCCAGGCCACCTCGTCGCGCGATCCGGCGGTGCGCTCGGCGATGGCGCGCATCGCCCGCGACGAGGCCCGTCACGCCGCGCTGGCGTGGCGCGTCGCGCGCTGGGCCGACGGCCACCTCGGGCCCGACGCGCGCCGACGCGTGGCCGAAGCGAGGCGCGCCGCGGCGCAAAAACTCCTGGAATCGCAGGGCGAACCGGATCGCGAGCTCGCGCGCCTCGCCGGCGTGCCGACCGCCGCGACCGCGCGCCGGATGGCCGAAGGAATGATCGCCACGCTCTGGAACCCTGCGCTCCACGCCGCGGGAGCCTGAAACGCCTTCAATCGTCGGGTGCGCCGCACACCAGCCATCCTTGCAGCGCGGCGCGCTCCGCCGCGGTGAGCTGCGTCGAGCCGGCCTGCGGCATCTTGCAGGCGTGCACCTGATTCAAGATCGCGCCTCGTCGAGAGAACACCTCGGCGTAGGTGGTGAGCGGTTTGTCGGCCGCGACGCCGCCCATCGCGTGACAGACCGCGCACCGGGCCTCGATCACCGGGGCCACGTCGGCGCCCCATTTCGGCGCGGGGACTGGGCAGCTCGCGGGGAGATCGTTGGGGCAGCTCGCGCCGCCGCCGCCGCCTCCGGTGCCTCCGGTGCTCGACGTCGATCCGCTGGTTTCACCGCACGCAGCGAGCATCACCACGACTGGCCCGAGCAGGATCGATTTCCTCATCGCCGCCTCAACGCGCAGCCGAGCGCCTCGGCCTCGATCGGATCGGGATCGGCGCCGACGAGCAGCCGATCCACCGCGTCGCGCACCCAGAGCGACGCGTCGCGCGTGACGTGGGTGCGGTCCGAGTCGATGCCGCCGCGGTAGCGCACGGCGCCGCGGCGATCGACGACCACGGTGTAGGTCGCGAACTCGGCGCCGAGCGCGTCGGCGAGCGCGCCCGTGGGATCGGCGAGGATCGGGAATGGGTAGCGACGCGAAAGGGCTTCGTTTCGAGCGCGATCGGTCGAGGCGCCGGCCTCGGAGTCCACGGCGACCACGTCGACGCCGCGATCTCGGTACGCGACCGCGAGCTGGCGCAGGCGATCGTCGTGCGCGGTCTGGCAGGGGCACTCGGCCGAGAAGAACTCGATCACCGTGACGTGGCCGGGCTCGACGATCTCGGCGAGGCGACGCGGTCCATCGCTGGCGAGGAGCGTGGCCTCGGGCAGCCGCGAGGGCGCGCGCCGAGGCGGCGCACAGGCGACGATCGTCGGGAAAACAAGGAGAAAAAGCGTCGCGCGGATCACGACCAGCTCCGGAGGATCATCAGCGTCAGCGCGGCGCTCGCGGGCTGGTTCCAGCCGAGGAAATGGATCGGCACGTCGGTCGCGAGGCTGCCCTGCATCCGCCAGAGATCGCTCAGCGGCAGCCCGCCGGCGATCCCGATCCGGGTCGCCGCGCGGCCGCTGCCGGGGATCAGCTCGCCGTTGATCGTCGCGTCGAGCTCCGCGGTGTAGGCCAGCGTCAACGCCAGCACCGGGCCGCTCGCGAACGAGTAGCCACCCGCCGCCGAGGCCACGAATTGCAGGCCCTGGCGCGAGTGGAGCTCGCCCACGATCCGCGGCGCGCGCCACGCCGCCGCGCCGGTCACGTTCACAAGCCACGGCCCGAACGTCTGCTCGAAGGCCAGCGCCGCCGACGCTTGGAGCGCGCCCGTCCCCGTCGCGTCGGTGCCGAGCGGCTTCGTCGCGACCTCGGGCGCGCGGCCCGTCGGGAGCATCACCCCCGCGGCGAGCGCGATCCCCGGCACGATCACCGACGAGCCCGAGATCGTGAAATCCCACCGCGCCCCGAGCTGGAGATCGCCGAGATCGCCCCCGGCCTCGGACAGCCCCGGGACGCTCCGGAACGTCTCGACCATCGGGACGATCGCCGAGAGCTGGCCGCGCTTGAGCACGCGCACGCTGCCCGCGAGATCCTGCTCGAAATCAAGCTCTTTTGCGCCGGCCGACGCCGCGACGTAGCGCCTCCCGCCGTCGAACGATCCGTAGAGATCCGAGGCCTTGAGCTGGAGGCCGACGAGGGCGTCTTCGTGGAGCGCGAGGCGCGCCGGCGTCAGCGCGCTCGCGCCCGCGCAGCACGACTGCGCGTCGGCCCGGCGCGACGCGAGCATCGCGATCACGATCGCGACGCCGAGCGCGGCGGCGCTAGTGGATCTGAAACGTGACGGTCGCACTGTCGTGCACGGCTCCGGCGATCGACGTTCGCAGCTCCCACCGGCCGGGCATGACGCAGGCGACGTGGGACACGACGTAGTGGCCGTCTCCCTTGGCCTCGATCGACGGCTTCGTCGAGGCGCCGTGGCCCATCTCGGGCATCCACGGCTGCACCGCGAGCTCGAGGCCGTCCACCGGCTTACCCGCCGCGTCGGTGGCCACGAGCTCCACGGTGGAGAGCCCACGCGCGGGCGGCTGCTGCGGCGCGGTCCGCACCTCGAGCGTGAGCGCGCCGTGATCGGTCTTCAGCGTCGTGAGCGGCTCGGCGGGGAACACCACGTCGGCGCCGCCGCCGATCCCACCGCTCGATTCGCCGCTGCACCCGAGCACGAGCCACGAGAGAGCGAGCCCGACCGCGATCACCTGGCGCATGATCTGTCCTCTACCGTCGCCGCGCGTTGACGTCGATCATGGAACGTTGACGAAGAAGGCCACGTGGCCGTGGGGCGAGTCCGCGGAGAGATCCGAGCAGTCCTCGTGAACATGAAACCGCACCGTCCACTTGCCGGCCGCGTCGAAGCGGATCGGCCCTATTTTGTAGGTCCCCGTGGGCGACTCCGTCACCTTGGCGTCGCTGTTCGGCGCCGGGTGCGTGTCGTTCAGGAACACCTCGAGATCGACCTCGCCCGCCGCGAGCGGCTTGCTGTCGGTCGTGGTGGTCACCACCGCGGTGAAGGTCACGTCGGTGCTCTGGCGGATCGGGGTCGCCGTCCAGGCCAGGTGGTACTTGCAGTCGTCGTCGTCGCCCTCGGCGTTGTCGAGCGTCGCGCCGTACTCGCTGATCGCGGCGCCGCCCGCGCCGCCGGTGCCCGCGCCGCCCGCGCCGGTGCTCGAGCTCGTGGTCATGGCCGGGTGGCACGACGCCGCGCTGACGGCCTGCTTCTTGGTCCCACAGTGCGTGTCGGCGGGACCCTCCACCGGGCCGCCGGTGCCCGTGCTCTGGCCGCCGCCGCCCGTGGTACCCGCCGTTCCGGTCGACGACGAGCAGGCCGCTCCCGACAGGATCCCGGCCAGCGCGAGCGACGCGAACGAAACGCAGATGGAGAGGCGTGAGAGCATGGGCGTCCTCCGGAAGAAGCGAGTGAATGCGAGGTCGCGACCCTAGCGCGCGCCCCCGGCGCGGACGATGCGGCATGTTGTCGCAGGAGCGGCCTGCCCCGGTCGTTCCGGCGTGGTAGCGTCCGCGTCCCGATGAACTTGCCTGCTTTCACGCGAGCCCTGGCGTGGATCGCCCTCGCCGCGCTGGCCTCCGGGTGCAGCAGCCCGGAGACGGCGACAGGCTGCGTGACGAGCCTCGATCTCACCTGCGCGCCGCTCTACGATCCCACGTTCGATCAGATCTACACGCGGACGCTGAAGCCCACGTGCGCGCTCTCGGGGGCGAGCTGCCACGCGAGCGAAGGCCAGATGGGCGGCCTCGCGTTCGCCGACGCCGACAGCGCCTATGCCGCGCTGCTCGGCGAGGGCGGCGCGAAGCCGCGCGTCGTCGCCGGGGACGCCGCGTGCAGCCTGCTGATCGAGCGGCTCGACGCGACCGACAGCAAGGTGATGCCGCCGGGCGCGCCGCTCGCCGACGCCGAGCGCTGCGCCGTGGCCAAGTGGATCCAGGACGGAGCAAAGCGATGAGGCACCTCGGAGGCTTGATCGTGGCGTCCGCGGCTGCCGCGCTGCTGGGCGCCGGGGCCTGCGGCGGGGGAGGCACCAGCGGCACGGGCGGCGCCGGGGGGACCGCGCCGGCGCTCACCACCGAAGAGCTGATGGACCCGCAGGCGTGCGCGAAATGCCACGCCGATCACCTGAAAGAGTGGTCGGGCAGCATGCACGCCTACGCCGCCGAAGATCCGGTGTTCCTGGCGATGAACGCCCGCGGCCAGCGCGAAACCCAGGGCGCTCTCGGCGACTTCTGCGTGAAGTGCCACGCTCCGATGGCCGTGAAGACCGGCGCCACCAAGGACGGTTTGAACCTGGCCGAGGTACCCGCGAAGCTCCGCGGAGTGACCTGCTTCTTCTGCCATTCGGTCGACGCCGTGACCGGCACCCACGATAACCCGCTCACCCTCGCGACCGACGGCGTGATGCGCGGCGGGATCGGCGATCCGGTGGCGACCGGGGCGCACAAGGCAGCCTATTCCTCGCTCATGGACCGCACCACGTCCGAGTCGTCGAGCCTCTGCGGGAGCTGCCACGACATCGTCGCTCCGCTCGGCGCGCATATCGAGCGGACCTACGACGAGTGGCAAGGCACGCTGTTCTCGCACGCCGACACCCGCCTCTCGTGCAGCCAGTGCCACATGGAAGGGCGCGAAGGCCTCGCCGCGCAGGCCCCCGGCGTGAAGCTCCGGAAGGTCCACGGGCACGATTTTCCGGGCGTCGACGTCGCGCTCACCGACTTTCCCGAGGCCCCGGCGCAGACCGCGGCGGTGCAGGCCTCGCTCGACACGACCCTCCAGGCGGCCCTCTGCGTGAAGGGCGCCGACTCGCCCGGCGCGACCATTCAAGTGGTCCTCGACAACGTGGGCGCCGGGCACCTCTGGCCCAGCGGCGCGGCCCACGATCGCCGCGCCTGGGTCGAGGTCCAGGCCTTCGCCGGCGGCAACGTCATCTACCAGAGCGGCGTCGTGGGAGATGGCGAGTCGATCGTCAAGACCGCCGATCCCGACGTGTGGCTGATGCGAGAGTGCCTGTTCGACCAGCAGGCCAAGCCGGTCGACATGTTCTGGGAGGCCGCGAGCTTCGAGACCAGCCAGCTCCCCGGGCCGACCACCAACGTGCCCACCGACCCTGGCTATTACCTCACCCACGTCTTCCGCAATTTCCCCAAACCCACCTCGACCCCGTCGTCGCTCGCCACCCCGCCCGATCGGGTCACCATGCGCGTCCGCCTCGCCCCGGTGGGCCTCGACGTGCTCGACAGCCTCGTCGCCAGCGGCGATCTGAAGGCCGAGGTGAAGGCGAAGATGCCAGTCTTCACCCTGGCCGCCACGGTGCTCGAGTGGACCGCTGCGGCGGCGACCATCAAGTATCCCGACCAGGGGATCCCGGTCTCGTGCGTCTCGGCCGGCCTCACCACCGGCGCCAGCACGGCCACGCCCGCCCCGGAGAACACCACGTGCTCTCCCTGATCGGCGGCCTTCGCGCGCTTTGAGTCAGCCGTCGACGCAGAAGCTGACGACGGCGGATTCGGCCATTCCACCGGGCGCGGTGACGGTGAAGGTGATTTGCCAGACTCCGGGCATGAAGAGGTTCACCGGGGTGATCTCGTAGGTCCCGTCGGTGCCCTTGGCCGTGGCTTGCGGCTTGATCGAGCTGCCGTGAGCGTGATCGGGCATGTACGGCTTGGTGACGATGGTCGCGCCGTTCACCGGCTTTCCCGCGGCGTCGACGAGCTTCACCCTCCAGGTGTTGTTGCCCTTGGTCGGGGGCGCGGGGTCGGCGTCCATGAACTGCACGGTGAGCGCGCCGTCGGTCGACTTGGCCTCGACCCCGACCGCGTACGGCACGGTGCGAGGATCCTTGGCGCAGGCGGCCGCGGGCTGGCTCCCGCTGCTCGACGAGGCCGTCGCGGTCGACGACGACGCCTGCCCGCCCGTGCCCCCGGCGCTCTCGCCCGAGCCGCAGCCGGCGGTGAGCGCCGCGCCCACGAGGGCCATCGAAGCCAGAAATGCCGCCGATCCGTGGTGCCTTACGCTGTGCATGGGCAGGTGCTCCCGGGAAAACATGAAGCCTACGCGCGAAGCGTAGCGGGGTTTCGTCGGGGCGCGGCGATCGCCCACGATCACGACGGAGCGCCGCCGTAAATCCGTCGATCGGCCGAGGTTCAGCGCCGCGGCCGGCGCGTGCCGCGACGGAGGAGGCGACGACGGATCTCGGTCCCGAGGAGGGCAATCACCGCGACGCTCGCGAACCAGAGCAGAGCGTAGTTGAGCGGCTGCGTCTCGCGGCCGTAGCCGAGGAACGGCGCGCTGGATTTGCCCGACCCACCGGGCGTTCCCGCCCCGCCGCGACGCGCGAGGATCTCGGCCACCTCGCGATCTTCGTCGTCGTCGTCGTCGGCCTTCTCGGCTTGCTTCAGCTTGGCCAGGAGGCGGGCTTCGCGCCGCTCGGCCTCCACCGCCGCCATGTCGATCGGCGCGACCGCGGCCGATCCCGCCGCAGGCGCGCCGCTGCCCGCCGGACCGCCGCTCGCCGCGGCTGCGGCGCTGCTGGCCGCGGGGTGCGCCGAGCCGTCGGCGAGCGCGCCGGTCGCCGTGCGCAGCCGCACGTGCATCATCACGGGGAGGTAGATCCGATCGCGCTCGATCGGCACGATCTCCCGCTCGGGGTGCTCGAGCCCGGCGCGGGCCTCGTCGATCTTCGTCTGCTCCGCGTCGATCGCCGCGGCGCAGGCGTCGAGGGCCGGGTTGAAGATGGTCCACGGCTGCCGGACCGCGCTGCCCGTGCGCGCGGGAGGCGCGGTGCACGCGTCGATCACCTCGGCGAAGTGCACGGCGTCGTCGCGGTGGAGGAGGCCGAGCAGCACGTCGCGGTGCAACGCCAGATCCTTCGGGACCAGGGCGAGGCCGACGAAGCGGTAGCGCACGCGCACGGCGGGGCGGGCGCTGTGGGTCACCGGATCGACCACGGTGATCGACTCGCGCGAGAGGCGCTTGAGATCGACGTCGACCTGGCGCCGCTGGCTGATGGTGATTTGCCGGAGCTGGAGCGCCGTGAGGGCCGAGCCGAGCTCGTGGCGGACGCGATCGAGGACGGCGATGTTGTTCGCCGACGGCTCGACGTAGGCGATGGCCTCGAAGGTGAACGAGGCGAGGTCGCCCGACTGCGTCGCGGTCGCGGGCGCGTCGTCCGGAGCCTGGGTCTCCGGGTCGTCGTCGCAGCCGGGCGCGGCGAGCAACGCGAGCAGGCTGGCTGCGGCGAGGCCGGCTCGGAGGCGGAGGCGTTGCGGGTCGGAAAAGACGGTCACGGAGCGCGCACGAAATTACACCGAAACGCGGCGCTCTCCGCCCGAAATCATTGCGGCGGACCGTCGCGAGATCGTCACCCAACGGCGCGCGAGGCGCGAGGAACGTTCCTTCCCTCCCCGCGCCGGCCCCGCTTGGTGCGCGCGAGACTGGTGCTACTGTCGCCGGCCAAGGAGAAGCCCGATGCCCCCCGACGACAGCGAGATCCTCGCCGCCAACCAGGCGTTCTACGACGCGTTCACGCGCTCCGATCTCGAGACGATCGAGGATCTCTGGGCGTCCTTCACGCCGGTCGCCTGCATTCACCCCGGGTGGGACGCGCTCCACGGCCGCGAAGACGTCCTCGAGAGCTTCCGCGCCATCCTCGGCAGCGGCGGCGCGCCGCGCGTGACCTGCGTCGATCCCGCGGCGACGCGGATCGGCGACGCCGCGTTCGTGGTCTGCCACGAGGCCATCGACGACACCCAGCTCGTCGCCACCAACGTCTTCGTGCGCGAGGACGGGCGCTGGAAGCTGGTCCACCACCAGGCCGGCCCGATGAGCTCGCAGCGGCCAAGGCCTCGCCCGCGCCCCGCGCCGAACCGCGGCCTCCTGAACTGACGGAGCGGCGGACGTCGCGCGACGCGTTGATCCCCGCGGTCGAGGGGCCCACGTTCGAGCGCTGTCTGCAGCGGCTCCGCTGCTAGGCTCCTCGCCCACCGATGAGCTCCGTGCCCCCGACCCCTTTCGAAGTCGAGCCGAGCGCCGATCCAGAAAGCGGCGTCCCGCCTGAAATCAAGCCGAAACGAAGCCGCTCTGGCGTCGGGCTCGGCGTCGTCGCGGGCCTCGTCGCCGCCGGATCGGTGGGCGCGTATTTCGGCTACGAGCCGCTGCTGCGCCACCTGGTCGCCCGCGAGACCCAGCGCCTCGGCTTCGTCGTCAGCTACGACTCGATCCAGATCCACGGCTTCTTCCTCGGCGCGGTGCTCCGCGGGGCCCACGTCGATCTCGAGGGCGTCCCCGGCCTCCACGCCGACGTGGACGAGGTGGTGGTCGACCTCGACGGCTCGCGCGCGCAGCGCATCGTCACCGCCGGCGCGCACGTCACGGTCGAGCGATCCGCAGCCGATTTGCTGCTGGATCTCGGCGCGTGGATCAACGGCCACCCCGATCTCTACCGCATCCCCGGCGAGGCCACGGCCGTGGCGATCACCTGGTCCGACGCGCCCGCGAGCCCCGCGTGGCTCGGGCTCCAGGGCGGCACGCTGACGACCAACGGGACCGACGCCGCGTTCCACACGCCGAGCGTCACCGTCGCCGGCCAGCCCCTCGGCGCGGCCGGCGCGGCCTGGGCCGCCGCGGCCGCGACGATCACCATCGGCCTTGGAAACGAGGCGATCGCCGACGCGCCGATCCACCTCGAGCTCCACCCGAGCGAGCA
The DNA here is from genome assembly GCA_040006075.1 of Byssovorax sp. Classification (GTDB taxonomy): domain Bacteria; phylum Myxococcota_A; class Polyangia; order Polyangiales; family Polyangiaceae; genus JANYGI01. Next base: position 13,495 of record JBDTXR010000108.1, read on the forward strand.
GCCGGCGACGGCGCTGCTCACCCTCCGACCGACGAAGCTCGAGAGCCTCGGCGCGCCGCTCGGCCTCGCGCTCCCCGCGCCCGGCGCCGTCGCCGAGGGCTCGGTCACGATCAGCCTCGGCACCCACGCGGGCCGCGGCGCCGTCGACGGGACGGCGTCGTTCACCCTCACCGGCTGGGTCCCCCCGCACCCGCGCGAGCTCGGAGGGATCGTGTTCGGCGATCGCACCACGTTCGCCACGAGGCTCGCCGTCACCGAGGATCACCGGAAGATCACCCTGAGCGAAGCGGTCGTGACCGCCGGCGCCCTCAAATTGAAGGGCGGCGGGACCATCGAGCGGCGCGAGGCCTACGCGCTGACCACGCTCGATTTCAGGGGCTCCCTCGCGTGCTCCGACGTGGCCCGCTCGGCGGTAGCGTCGAGCTGGGGTGATCTCGCCGGGATCCTGGCGGGCGACGTGGCGCGGATCGCCCTGGATGGAAGCGTGGGAATCAAGGTCCATGTCGAGGCCGACACCCGGGATCTGAAGGCCGCGAAGCTGACGCACGAGGTCGGCGTCGGCTGCGGGCTGAGGGTTCCAAAGCTGTTCTGAGCCCCCTCCTTTCGCTCACTACGCGAGAGCGCAAAGCCCTCTCGTCGAGCGACAGCTCAATCGGGTGTCAGGCGGCCTCACCAGGTGCTACAGGTGCAGAGCCTCAGCGCGCTTTCGGTCCAGGAACGGAGACCGAGCCGCTCTTCGCCAGCAGCACCAGCGCGTCGCCGATCTGCTCGACCGAGAGCACCGCGTCCACGTGATCGTACACGATCGCGTGCTCGGGCATCGAAGCGTGCTCGGCCTGAAGGGGGTTTTGCGCCAGGGAGAGCCCGCCTGCGGCCTTGATGTCGAGGAGGCCTTGCAGCCCGTCGTCGCCCGATCCGGAGAGGACGACGCCGACGACGCGCGGACCGAACTCCACGGACGCGGAGGTGAAGAGCGGATCCACGGCCGGCCGCGTGAAGTGCTGCTTCGCTCCGCGATCGAGCGCGATGTGCCCGTCGACGAACCTCATGTGGCAATCGGGCGGCGCGACGTGAACGACTCCGTACGTCAGGGGGGCCCCATCCACGGGCTCGATCACCCGGATCGACGACTTCCTCCCGAGCATGCTCGACCAGTCGGCCTGCGTGTGATTGCCCCGATGAATGACCACCCCCACGATGGCGTGAAGACCTTCGGGAAACCGGGAAAGGAGCGCGATTACGGCCTGGATCCCTCCCGCGGAGGCTCCGATGACGATCACGTCCCGCACGCGCGCTGTTGCATTGATCAGGTGGGTCACCCCGAGAGCGTAGCCGAAACCACCCCCGGACGAGGACCGAACCCACCTCCCACCGGCAAGTCCCGGAAAGAAACGGTTTCTCCGACCCCCTTGCGACCCTTTTGCCCTTGCGGCTAAATTCTCCTCCTCTCCGCAACAGCAAGATGGAGATCGAGATCCCGGAGCGAGAGTCGAGGCCGTGACGCGCGCCATCCCCCTCTGGCGTTCTATCCAGCGCCCCGAGCGCGCTCCGGCGTGATCCGGAATCTCCCCGCGATCAAATCGTGGCTCGCCCCGGGCGAGCACAACCTGATCGACCCCGAGGCCAGCGCCCGAAACGTGCCCCGTCATCGCCGAGCGAAGGGGATCGTGGCTTTCCGCGCCCGCGCGGCGCACTCTCCGTCGCGATGAGCCGCGAGCCCCTCTTCGAATCCCTCCGCCGCTGCAAGGTGCCAGAGTTCCAGAGCTTCGAGGACGCCTGGGTCGGCCTCGAGCCCACGTTCTCGAACCGCAAGGCGGTGGAGAAATGGGCGAAGATGTCCGCGCGCCCCGGCGGCGAGGACGCCTATTTCGAGGACGGGTACATGCTGGGAAAGCTCCGTCGCGTCGGACGCGCGATGGAGGACCGGTACAACGAGCTCCGCGAGCGGCGCGATCCTGCGTGCCTGTTCGGACACGTCGAGCGCAAGCGCGACCGCGATCCGTGGAAGGTCGAGCGGGTGAGCCTGCGCTTCACGGCCGAGCGCGGCGACGAGGAGGCCTTCGAGATCTGCTTCGGGATCGATCCCGAGACCTTCGAGTTCAACATCAAGCCAGTACCGCTCACCTGGCTGCGCGACGCGCGCTTCGTGCGCTTCCTCCAGCTCGTGGTCTGGGACGTGCCTCGGGAGCACGGGCTCCGGCCCTCCATCGGCCACGGAGGGGGGCAGTTCTCGTTCTCGGCCAAGACGTGGCTCCAGGGCAGCTTGCTCGCCGACGACATCGCGACCAAGCTCGATCACCCCGAGCTCTCCACCTGGATCTGCGATTACCCCAACTGCGACGACAGGGCCTTTCGCGCGACGCGGGCGCGGTTCGAAGCCTTCAATCGGCTCCTCGCCGCGTACTGGAGCGGAAGGTTCCACCCGGCGGCCAGGGGCGCGCCCACCGTCGAGAACGCGCTCCTCGATCATGGCTTTTCGCCCGCCGAGAACCCTCCACCCGACCTCGTGGATCCCCGTCACGGCCCCGTCGGCGACGCGCGCGCCGTCTTCCAGACCAATTTCGCCTTCGGCCGCGCCACCCGCTGGCGCGGGCAGAACGTGCACCCCGGCTACTGGCAATCGCAGCATCCGGACGAGGAGGGGTATCGGCCCGATCAGATCATGCGGTATAGTGAAGGCAACCTCAACCGACTCCAGATCGCGGGCGAGCTCCACGTGAAGCGGGGCGCGGTGCTCGATCCGGAGTCCATCCCCGAGCTCGACGCGCCGCTCGAGGCCTCGATGCTCTACCACGACGCCTCGTGGGAGCAGCGCGCGCACATGGCCTCGACGACGGCCGCAGACTTCGTGTCGGCCATCCTGCTCGACGCGAACCACGCAGCGTGGTTGATGGCGAACCCGCGCGTCACGGTGCGCTCCTCGCTGGCGCAGGATCAGCTCCTCTGCGACGCCGAGGCCGTGCTGGCGCAGCGCGCGCCCAGGGCGCTCTCCACCCTGAAAAAGAAGGCGCGGCGCGCCAACCTCGAGGCCTCGCGCGGCCGGATGAAGACCGATTTCGTGGAGCCCGAGGCGCTGCTCTGGGCCGCATGGAAGGCCCTCGGCGGCGGCGCGCGGGCGGAGATCGCCCGCGAGGCCATCCTGGGCTTCGTGGAGCGCGTCGAGAGCGCCGCGTCGATGGATCCCCGACAGAAGCAGGGGGATCCGATGGAGCAGCACCGCCACCGCGTCCACCCGATCCTGTGGAAAGCGCTCGACGGCGACGCCGCGGCGCGCGACAAGGACGCCACGCTCCGGCGCGAGTCCCTCGCCTGGCACGAGCACGAGACACGGTATCGCAAGCGCCGGCCGCGGTGGTCACCGACCGATCTCAAAGCCCCCTGGAAATGACGGCGAGGCTCAGGTCGCGATGAACTTGCCCTTGAGCTGGTAGTTCATCGCCAGCGCGGTCAGCAAGCCCGAGAGCTCGACCAGGATCTCGTCCCGCTCTCCGCGCGGATACTGGATCTGGAGCGCCGCGGCGCGCTGCGCGAAGTGGCTCACCAGCGGGAGCACCAGCGAGGGATCGACGCCGGTCCACCGGTACACCGAGCTCGCCAGGAAGGCGCGGTGACGCTTCAACAGGGCCGCTGCGTCGCCGGAGCGGGGAGCTGGCCCCGTGGGCGCGGGCCCCCTCGGCGCGAAGAGGAGCAGGAGATCGCCGTCGAGGCTGCGCGGGATCCTGGCCTCGACCGGCTCGATCTCCTGGTAGTGCTCCTGCACCGTGGCCCGGATCTCCCGGGTATCGTAGTCGATCTCGGTGCTGGTGATCTCGGGGTCCACGTCGCGCAGCGCGGCCAGGGTCGCCGCGCAATACTCGATCTTGGCGAGCGCGCCGGGCGAGTCGGCGTGGCGCTCGCGAAAGTCGAGGCCGGGAGTCATCCACACGGCGAAGGTCTCGGCCCAGTCCTCGTCAGGGTGCTTCTGCGCGTAGCCGCCCGGGAGATGGCGCACGAAATCAGGGCTGAACGGGACGATTGGATAGGTGTCGGGGTACGGTCGCGCCATCGATCCGAAGAGCCGGGTCCACTCCGCGGTCGCGTGGAGGCGATAGGCGTAGTTGACGACGTGCCCCATCTCGTGGCGGAGATAGCGCAGGATATCCTCGTCGCTCTCGCCCTCGACCAGGCCTTTGCGACGGTGCCTCTGCACGCTCATCAACCCCTCGTCGGCCAGATAGAACGGCATCCCGATGGCCACCGTGCCCTCGGGGACGCCCCACTCGTCGGTGAGATAGAAGACCGGTGAGAGCCGGGTGATCCCGCGCTCGCGCAGCTCGTCCCGGAAGCGAGCGATCACCTTCTCCAGCGGGCGCCCCTCGATCTTGAGGTCGAAGTCGCAGATCCGTCGCCCGAGGATCTCCGGCGAGATCGCCTCCTCGCCGGGCAGCTCGAACGGGGGCGCCGCCTCGTCAGGCATGCTCGAGCCGCTGCTTCAAGAGCTCGAGATCCTTCCGGTTGGCCCGGCGCATCGCGAACGACATGAAGGGCGCGGCCAGCGAGGAGAAGCCCGACGGGGAGCCGTGGTTGCGGAGCGTCATCCGCGTCTCGGCCTCTCCGACCGACTCCCACGTGTAGACAGTCTCCATGGGGAAAGGCCCCTCGGCGGTGCGCATCACCAGCTTCTCGCCGGGGCGAAGCTCGGTGATCTCGTAGGTGTAGGCCAATCGCCGCCCGAGGAAGCGGGCCACGAAGGCGATCTGCGAGCCCACCGAGAGCGGCGGGGTCGTCTTCCACTCCACCGACTTGATGTTCACGTACCAGCTCGGGGCGTTGTCCGGGTTGCCCGCGTAGGCCGCCACCTCGGCGCGCGGGCGAGCGATCACGATCTCGGAAGAAACATCGACGCTGGCCATGAGTGCCTCTCTTCTCGGGGTCAATCGCCGCGCTTCGGCGGGGCGCTCGGGCCCGGCGAAGGGCCGGACGCGGGATCCTTGCGCTTCTTGCAGGGGCCCATTTCGCGCTGGATCAGCGGCATCGGCAAGGCCAGCTCCATCGAGAAGCGCCCGTCGCGCGGCGAGACGCGCGCCAGCTCCATCAGCTCGGCCAGCTTCTCGTCGCCGTCGGACTGGGCCTTGAGCCGGCCGAGGGACAGCGCCGCTCCCAGCGTCTTGCCGAGATCGTTGACGTCGGTGGCGGTCGGCCCGGTCGCGTCGGCGACGATGGCCACGTCGTCCGAAGCATCGACGTGGAGCTCGACCTGCTCCAGGGCGCCGCGGAGGCGCTCGGCGATGTCGCGCTGGCTCGTGGGAAGGATCTTGGCGAAATCGTCGGCCGAGAGCACTCCGTAGGCGTCCCCGTAGGCCGACCACTCGGGGATCAGCGGCGGCTCGGGCGGGGTGCGATCTTCGAGGCGATCGATGGCGGCCTCGATCTCCTTCACATCGCCCACGATCTGCATCCCATCGCCCCAGGTGCCAATGGCCTTCTCGCCGATCTCGCCGTCGCCGGTCGCGTAGATCGTGCCCTTGGTGCCATAAGCACGCTTGACCTGACCGGGCTTGTCCCAGTGGACCCCGGCGAAATTCCCCTCCAGGATCATCACCTTCTGCGACGAGACCGCGACCCGGTCCACGTCGTTGAGCATGTCGACGCCGTGCTCTTTCTTGAACTGATCGAGCTCGCGCGCGTCGCGATCGCTGAGCATGCAATCGAGCCAGAGGCGGCCAATCGGCGAGTCCTTCAGCGCCGCCGCCTCGAAGACCATCGCCGATTTCCCCTTCGTGGTGGGGAGCGCCGTCATCACCGGATCGCGCTTCTGGCGATACCCTTCCTTGGTGTCGTCCTTGACCGGCGGAGGCGGGAGCGTGCGCCGCTCCTGGTTGCGCTTGTGCTCCTCGGGCCGCGCGTAGTGGGGGAAGTCGACGTGGGCCACCGGGGCCGGCTTCTCCTTGCTTTCCCCGCGCCGCATCAGGAACGCGGCGCAGGCGAGGAGCACGAGGGCGGCGAGGAGCCAGGCGCGGCGCTTCATGGGGGCGAGAGCGTACACGGAGCGGCGGCGGGGCGCCCGGATTGCTTCGGGAGCGCGGGTCGTCGCGGTCCGGGTCGGTTGCGATGGTCCCGTTCGAGCTGGTAGGGTCGCCCGATGTCCGAGGCTGCACCGACCGAGGCCGTCGCCCAGGAAGCGCGCGGGATCGCCCGCGATTTCGAGGCCGAGCTCCGCGACGATCCCACCGCGCAACGCCGCGCGCGCCTCGCCGGCCTGCGCCTCGCCATCGAGTGGCTTTCGATCCTCGCCGTCACCTACGCGCTGATCTACGCCGTCCGCCCCGCCTTCCTCAAGCTCGCGCTGCTGATCCCCTGGTCGATCTACGCGAGCCTTTCGCTCGACAACATCACCCATTACGCCAACCACTGGCCGCTGTTTCAAGGCACCTTCGCCAACCGGCTCTGGCGCGCGAGCGGGGTGCTCGTGCTCTTCAATCCCCTGGAAATCAGGGCGATCCACAACGATCATCACCGCGCCTACAGCCGACCCGACAACGACGAGCGGGTGTTCGGGCCCGAGCAGCGGGGGCGGTCGTTCGCGCGCTATCTGCTGGTCGAGTCGCTCGACGGGCTGCGGGTGCTGGTGCCCTGGCGAGCGATGGCGCCGCCGGTGGTCGCGCTCGCGGCGCGCCGGCCCGAGCACCTCCGGGAGATCCTCGTGATCCGCTGGGCGTTCCTCGGCTGGTTCCTCGCGCTCGTCGCGGTCGACTGGCGAGACACGCTGCTCTACTTCGTCCCGTTCGTGGTCCTGGTCGGCTCGTTTGCCAGCCTGGTGATGAACCTGACTGACCACATCCCCGGCGACTCGCATCATCCCTTTCGCTTTGCCACCTACCTCGATCCCGCGACGCGGCGGGAAGAGCTGTTCTCGGCGATCAACCACCAGACCTGCGCGACCCACCTCACCCACCACCTCTTCCCGAAGGTGCACTGGATCCACCTCCGCGCGCTGCAACAGCGGCTCTTGCCGGTGTACCGGCGCAACGGGGCGCCTCGATCGCTGATCGTCAACTCGACGCTGGCCGGGAACCCGGTAGCGCTCTTGCGGGTGCTGCGCGAGCTCTCACGGCGGCGCTTCGATCTGGCGTAGAGTGCGAGCGGGCCTCTCTCGCCGGGCCTCGTCGATCGCCCCGGTGCGCCGGGAAAGGCTCTGAATGAAGCTCCTCGTCGCCAAAACCCGCGCTTCCCTCGCCGCTTCTGCAGCCCTCCTCGTCGCCGCTGCCGGGCTCGGGGCCTGCGAGACCGGCCCCGATCCGCTCGTCGGGACCGGCGGAAACGGCGGCGGAAGCAGCTCCGCGTCGTCCGCGAGCACCGGCGGGGACGCCGCGGCGAGCAGCAGCAGCGCGAGCGGCACCAGCGGGACGGGCGGCCCCCTGCCCGCGTGCGCGACCACCACGTTCGGCGGCGCCGAGCGCCCGGTGAAGCTGCACGTGCCGCCCACCTACGCGTGCGACAAGGCCGCTCCCCTGGTGATCATGCTCCATGGCTACGGCGTCACCAGCGGATCCGAGGAGGCCTATCTCAACCTCCTCGTGGAGTCCGACAAGCGCGGCTTTCTCTACGCCGCTCCCGACGGCGTCAAGGACGCCACCACCAGCGAGTACTGGAACGCTACCGACGCCTGCTGCGATTACTACGGCGCCAAGGTCGATGACTCGGCGTACCTGAGCGGGCTGATCACCGACGTGGAGGCGGCTTACAACGTCGACGCCAAGCGCGTCTACATCGTGGGTCACTCGGCCGGTGGGTTCATGGCTCACCGCATGGCCTGCGATCACGGGGACCAGCTCGCCGCGGTCGTCAGCCTCGAAGGGGCGATGTACCAGGACCCCACGAAATGCCCCGGGAAAACCCCGGTGAGCGTGCTCGAGATCCACGGGACGTCGGACGCCGTCATCGCCTATGGCGGCGGGCTCATCGGCGGCAACGCCTTCCCCTCGGCGCCGACGACGGCGTCCGACTGGGCGAAGATCGACGGGTGTGCCGCCGCGGACAGCTCGGCCGCGCCGCTGGATCTCGACGCCAGCCTGCCGGGGAACGAGACCTCGATCGCCGCGTACCTGGGCTGCAACGGCGGCGCCAGCGTCCAGCTCTGGACGGTGAAAGGTGGGGCGCATTTCCCCACGCTCTCCCCGAGCTTCGCCCCGAGCGTGCTCGACTTTCTCTATGCGCAGAAGAAGCCGTGACACGCGGGCTGCCGGCGTGGCCATGAAAGTTGACGCATAGCCGGTCACCGCGCTTCCTTTCAGCTCTTTCTGCGTGCGATACTCCACGCGTGAAAAGCACTACCTTGACGTTTCTGGGCGTCCTGACTGCAACTCTCTGCGGAGGCTCGACGATGTTCGCCTGCGCGCCGGTGGTGCGCCCCGGCGGCGCCGGAGGCGACGGCGGCGCGGGCGCGACGACCACCGGGACCAACGCTTCCTCGACGTCGAGCGGCGGCGGGTCGGCGAGCACCGGCAGCGTCGGCGGCGCGAGCACCACGACCGACGCCGCCACAGCGGGCACCGGCGTCGTGTGCACCGGTACCGAGGTCGCGTGTCCGAGCGGCTGCGCCGACCTCGCCAGCGACGGCGCCAACTGCGGCGCGTGCGACCACTCGTGCCAGGGCGGCGCCTGCGTCGCGAGTCAGTGTCAGCCGGTGGTGGTGGTGGGGTCGCTCGCGAGCGCGCGAGAAATCGCCATCGACGCCAAGAACATCTACTGGACCGACACCAACGCTGGCACCGTATCGTCGGTGCCCCAGGCCGGTGGCAGCGTCACCATGCTCGCGATGGTGAGCACCGCGTGGGCCATCGCGACCGATGGAATCAGCGTCTATGCCACCGAATACGACACCGCGGGCGGCGTCTACAGCGTGCCTGTCGACGGGGGAGCCCGCCTGACCCTGGCCGCGAGTCAGGGGCGGCCGTGCAGCATCGCCGTCGGCCCGGCGGGCAACGGCTTCGTCTACTTCGCCAATCAGTACACCGGCGACGTGACCAAGGCGGCGGTCGACGGCAGCCTCACCAAGCTCTTCGCGGGGAACCAGGGCGCGCCTCCGGGCGTCACCACCGACGCCGACAGCGCGTACTGGACCGACGGCTCCTACCCCGGGACGGTGAAGCAGGGCTCCCTCGGCGGCTCCAGCCCCGTCGTCCTCGCCAGCGGCCAGTCCTTCCCGTTCTCGATTACCACCGACGCCACCAGCGTGTACTGGACGAACATGGGCCTCACCGGCACCGGCGACGGCTCGGTGATGGCGGTCCCGAAGGCCGGCGGGGCCACGATCCTCATCGCCGACAGCCTGTCCGGCGCGTCGCACATCGCGGTCGACGCGACCAACGTGTACTGGACCACGTCAGTCGCCGGCGGGAGCGTCATGTCCGCGCCGATCGGCGGCGGCGGTGCGACCACGCTCGCCACGGGCCAGAGCTTCCCCTCGGGCGTCGCGGTGGACGGGACGACCATCTACTGGACCAACCTGGGAAGCAACGCGGGCGACGGCGCCGTGATGAAGCTGGCGAAGTAGACTGCCACTCTCC
>JBDTXR010000109.1:0-22812 GCA_040006075.1 Byssovorax sp.
ACCTGCTCAACTACAAGCCCGGCAGCTACAGCACCAACGCGCTGGAGATCACCGCCAGCGGCAGCGACGTCGTCGGCAACCACGGCATCGATCTCACGCTCTTGCTCGACCCGAAGGCGCCCTCGCCGAACCTCTCGGCGACGTACACCTACGGCCGTTTACCCGTCGATCTCAGCCTCCGCGCCTTCCACCAGGTCGCGCCGCGAACGTACAAACAGAACGACACCGACACCCCCTTCGACGAGACGACCAACGGCCTAACGGCGGGCATCTCCTACGGCTTGCAAGAAGAGTTCGCGAGCCATCGCCTCGGCCTCTCGTTCAGCGTCGCGAACTTCCACGGCGCGCTGCCCTTCGACCCGCACACCGATCCCGACTCCGCCGTCCCCGGCAAGCCGTCGAGCGGCAACATCGACGTCCTCCACCTCGGCTACACCTACTCGAACGCCGAAGGCAGCCTCGACACGGCCGGCAGCGCTCGCGGGATCACGTTCAACATCGGCCTCGACTACGGCGGCGTCGCGACCGGCTCCACGTACACCTCGCGCGGCGCGAGCGCGCAGATCGTCGGCTACCTGAGCATGCCCTGGCCCGGACACCAGACGATGGCGATCCGCAGCTCGGGCGCCGTCTCGGCGGGCAACTACCCGCGCGGCGGCAACTACTCCGTCGGCGGCTACGACCTCGACAACAACGCCCTCCCGTCGACGATCCTCTCCGGCGCGTTCAACGGCTCGTTCGCCCTGCGCGGCTACCCTCCCCGCGCGTACTCGGGCTCGAGCTACTTCCTCCAGAACGTCGAGTACCGCCTCCCGATCTGGAACCCCGACCACGGGATCTCCACGCTGCCAGTCTACCTCCGCCGCCTCGACGGCAACCTGTTCTGGGACTACGGCGGCGCCTTCGACGACTTCAACTTTCACCGATTGGCCTTGTTTCACAGCGGATCCATCCTCTACTCGCCGCAGCTCCACACCTCCGTCGGCGCCGAGGTCTGGCTCTCGACGACCATCGGCTACCAGCTCAACGTGCAGTTTCGGGTCGGCTACGCCCACGGCTTCAGCGCCGAGGCCATCCCCGGTGGCCAGGCGTACTTCATCGCGTCCAGCGCTTTTTGACGAGAAACTTGGCCGTTTGCGCGCCGCTTCGCTAGCGGTGGCCAGGATGAAGACCGCCGCCCTCGCCCTCGCGCTCCTCGGCCTCGCCGGCTGCATCGCCCCCACGAGCGGCACGCAGAAGCTGGCCGACACCGCGTACGACATGAACAACGCGAGCCGCTTCGGCCGCATGGATGTCGCGCTCGAGCACGTGGCGATGAAGTCGCGCGCGCAGTTCCAGAAGGAGCACGCCGGCTGGATGCGCAACGCGCGCATCGTCGACATCGACTTCAACGGCATCCAGGTGAAGAAAGACGGCGACGGCGAGGTCGTCGTCACCCTCACCTGGCAGCGCGCCGACGAGTCCACCACGCGCACCACGAGCCTCGTGCAGCGCTGGACCGAGACCCGCAACATCTGGACGATGGCCTCCGAAGAAGCCAAGGGCGACGACGGCCTCCTCGGCGAAAACGAAAAGGCGAAGACCACCCCGAGCGACCCCGCAGCGAGCGTCGCGACGCCCAAGCTCCCCGAGCGCCCGCGCTACCAGACGCGCGTGATCTACGAGAACGAAGAGTAAGAGCCTCGCGATCGCACGGCCACAAACGCAAAAGCTTCAGCGCGTACTGCTCGCTGAAGCTCCTGGAAATCTCGGTGGGCGCAGCGCGATTCGACGCGCCCGCTCCGGGCTATGTGGAAGCGCGACCTACTCCGCTGCGGGCTTGGCAGCGCGGGTCTTCTTCGCGGGCGCGGCGGCCGCGGCGGCCACCTTCGCGGCGAGGGCCTTCTTCTGAAGAGGGCGCATCTCGCGCAGCTTCTTCTTGGCCTGCGCCTCGCGGCGCTTCATTTTCATCGAGTGGCGGCTGTCGAGCTTGCCCATTTTGAGCGGTTCTCCTGAGAAAGGGTCGGCAACTCTGCCGAAATGATCGGCAAAGGGCAAGGACTACAGGACATTTCCTGTAGATCGCACGCGAAACGCGTGGATTTGTCGTGATCTGAAGGGTTACGGCGTGCCGCTGCCGCCGCCTACTGCGCCGTCGAGGGGGGCGACTTCGCGCCCACGCACCTCGAGTCGGTAGCGAGAGTTCACGGTCTCGATGTAGAAGACCTCGCGCCCCGCGAGCCGGAGCACGCGCTTGACCGGCGTGGTGACGTACTCGTGCATGCCGTCCGAGAACTCGATCACGACGACCGAGCCTTTCCGCGGTGCACGAACCAGCCGGCCGATCACTGCGCGGGATCCTCGGCCTATTTTGCGGAGCACAACCTGCACAACCGCGATGCTAGCACGCGCGTCCGCGAAGAGCACAACCCCGCACAACCTACCGATCACGGGAAATCTCGCAGCGCACGCGCTCACGTGATTTCGGGCACATGGGCGCTGTTCGCGGCCTCGCTCAACCCATCCGGCGATGGCCATTCTTTTTCATTGCATTCCGACCCTGGATCGCGGGGCAGCGTGCACGTGAGGCTTGCCTGCTCGCCCGCGGACGGGCAAGTGTCCCCGGCCGTGCGCAACTCCGATCTCCCGCCGGTCCCTCCGTTGCTCCGCTCGTCGGGCAGCGTCGAGGTCATCACCGGGTCGATGTTCAGCGGGAAGACCGAGGAGCTGATCCGCCGCCTCAAGCGCGCCCTCTTCGCGCGGCAGCGGGTCCAGGCCTTCAAGCCCCGCATCGACGATCGCTACGATCCCTCGCGCATCGTCAGCCACCAGGCCGTCGCGGTCGACGCCGTCGCCGTCGCCACCAGCCAGAGCCTCGAAGAGCGGGTCCTCGAAGGCACCCAGGTCGTGGCCATCGACGAGGCGCAGTTCTTCGATCGCGGCATCGTCGAGGTCTGCGAGCGCCTCGCCAACCGCGGGATCCGCGTCATCGCCGCGGGCCTCGATCAAGACTACCTCGGCCGCCCGTTCCCGCCGATGCCGGACCTCATGGCCATCGCCGAAGAGGTCACCAAGGTCCACGCCGTGTGCACGGTGTGCGGCGGGCCCGCGAGCCGGTCACAGCGCCTCAGCATCGAGGCGTCGACGGTGCTCGTGGGCGGCGCCGAGAGCTACGAGGCCCGCTGCCGCGCCTGCTTCGAGCCGCGCGACGTGCCCCGCACCGAGCGCTGAGCTCGCACAGCGCGACGCTCAGCGCTTCGCGGTGACCTCGTGATCCGAAGGATCTTTCACGCCCACCGCGCCCTTGTCGGCGAAGTAGACGCGGAGCATGTCGCAGGCCACGTAGGTGGCCTTGGTCCGCCACTTGGCGCGGTTGGCCACGAGGACCGAGATGGCCACCTCGGGCTTGCGGCTGGGGGCGAAGCCCACGAACCAGGTGTAGAACGGGCCCTCGGCGGTGGGCTTCGTCAGAGTGCCAGTCTTCCCGGCCACGCGGATGTCGGGCAAATAGGGCTTGCCGGCCTTGTCGTGGAACGATCGATAGCTGGTCCCGCTCTCCACGGTGTTCTCCATCATCGTGACGATCTGGCTGGCGACGTTCTCCTCGATCACGCGCCTCACCACCTGGCGCGAGGAAGAGCCCTTGTAGATCTCGCCGGCCTCGTCCTTCACGTCGGCCACGAGCGAGAGGCGGATCATCTCGCCTCCGTTGGCCACGGTGGTCGCGAGGTTGGCCCCCTGGAAGGGCGATAGGGTCGAGTTCCAGAAGCCCGCGGCGGTCTGGGCGAAGCCGAGATCGTCGTCGGGGAAGGTGAGCGTGGCCGGGGCGATCTTCACGTCGAAGGGCACGTCTTGATTCCATCCGTAGCGGGCGGCGACGGCGCCGAGCTTGTCGCGATCGAGGTTGCGCGCGGCGAGCCGGGCAAACACGGTGTTGAGGCTGCGGCCCATGGCCTGAGCCATGGTCGCGCACCATTTGTCACGGCGCTTGTCGTCGACGAGGTCGCTGGCCTTGAGGCGGTGCTCGCCGCCCGAATAGCACTGCTTGGTGCTCGGCCCCAGGCCCGACTCGACCAGGGCTGTCGCGGTGATGATCTTGAACACGCTCGCCGTCGGCGCGGTGGCCTCGGCGGCGATGTCGCGCTGCGGTCCTTCCTCGACGTAGCTGGCCCACGTGAGCACCTTGCCGGTCTTGATGTCGGTCATCACCACGGCGCCTTCGGGCACGTGCCCCGAGCGCAGGAAACCCAGCGCGGCGCGCTGGTATTTCGTGGAGATCGTGAGCTCGGCCTTGCGATCCCCGTGGGCCGGGGCCGTCGCGACGTTGCCGCGATCGTCGATCTTGGTGAGGTCCAGATCCGTGAGAGGAGGCGGCGTCACTTCACGCGTGACGACGGCTTGTCCCGAGGCTTCCTTCTTCCTGGAGAGGAGATCGGTGATCTTGTCATCCTGCTTTCGAAGGAAAGGCAGAGTGACGGCTACAAGGCCGGCGGCGGCACCGATGGCGATCCACTGTCGCATTGAGGACGGGGGTAACCCGCGCCGCCGGAGGGGGCCAAGTTGTGGTCACGCCGGGCCGGGATTCAGAGCGCAGCCACGGCGCGCCACCCGAGCAGGCGCTGCGCCGCGCGGATCTTCTGGCGCTGCGACGACCAGCGGGCCTCCCCGATCGCCAGGTGCCGGAGCGCGCCCGCGAGGTCGTCGAAGTGGAAGCTGGCGGTCCTGGCGCGGTAAATCCACGACATGGCCGTGACGACGCCTCGCTCCATCATCGAGGTGCTGCAGATCGCCAGCGGGACCGGGGTCGGCCCGAAGGCCTTGACCACCTGCGCTCGCTGCTTGGCGTCGGGGCCGCCGCCCTCGCTGAGCACGAGCACGCCGGAGAGCGGCTGGGGCGAGGTCATCGTCGCGCGGACGGCGCCCGCGTACTCGTCCCACTCGCGCGCGCTCGGCTGCCGGCGGCACGAGAGAAAGATCATCAGATCTCGATCGCGAAAGAATTCGATGGTCTTGGCGTTCACGTCATCCGTCCCGGGAACGGCGCGGAGGCGAAGCGCCCGGCGCGTGTCCAGGAAAGAACGGTTGCGTGCTTTGAACCTTGAGCGGGATCAGGCGCGGCGAGCTCTGCGCCGCGCCTGATCGAGCGATGGACTAGAATGCGATGCCGAGGCGGGTCCCGAGCTCGTGGATCATATTCGCGCCCTTGATCGGATCTTTCCCCAGGTTGCCAGGGACCTGAGCGAGGTTGTCCGTCGAGCCGCTGCCGGGCGTGTGGTAGATCGAGTAATCGACCGAGACCCGCACGTACGACGTATGCCAGTAGTTGAGGCCCACGCCGTACTGGTACACGTTGATGTCCGTGGCCGTCTTGCCGCTGGGGTTGCCCGGCGTCTTGCTGTCGTAGGTGCTGCCGCCGCGGGCGCCGCCGTCGTATGCCGCGTTGACGCCGGCCACCAGCAAGAGCACCTCGAGGCCCTTCTTGGGGCGCTCGGGCTCCTTGGTGAAGTCGATGCGCGTCGGGCGCACCAAGCCTGGATCGCCGGTCACGAACGCGTCCCCGAAGGGCCACATCGACACCTGCGCATACCAGCCCACGCCCGTCACCTTGCCGAGGCGCTCGGTGTTGGTGAGCTGAAAGCCCTCCACCGCTTCGCGGGTGTGGTTCGACACGTAATAGGCCTCGCCGCGGAGATCGAAGATCGACACGGGGACGCGGAGCTCGCCGCCAATGGCGTTCTGTCCGGCCGACGGGACCACGTGGATCTGGCGACCGAGAGAGTCTTTGTAGGTCGGGTTCCAGAGGGCGAATCCCTGACCGGTGGTGATCGGGCTGTAGTCGTACCCCACGTAGTGGGGGTCGCGATCACCGTGGTAGAGCGAGAGGCCGACCTGGAGCTTGGACGTGACCTCTTTGCTCGGCGAGAGCGGGCGCACGAAGATCCGGCCCATGACGTCGACGTTGCCGTCGACCTGCGGGCGATTCTGCCCGTCGCCGCCGAAGACGCCGATCTCGTAGTTGAGCTGCTTGTCCAAGAGCTCGCCCCAGACGGTGACGCCCATCTCCTTGTTCGAGGGGCGGACGAAGCCGCGGATGGCCACGTTGCGCTCGACGAACGGCGTCGTCTTGTTGCTGGTGCGGTTCTCCATGGAGAACGGCGCGTTGTACTGGCCAAACATGAAGTTCATCCACGGAGCCACGGTGTAGTTGATCCACACGTCGGCGGCCTGGATGCCCGGCGTGGGGGCCTGGACCGCGGCGAATCGCGCGCTGTCGGCCGTGGGATCGGCGCCGGCCTTGCCCGCGGCCGTCTCGGTCTTGCCGTTGGCGTTGGAGATCGGCTGGGTGATCTCGAAGCCGCCGTTGAAGGTCCACTTCTTCAGGAACTCGCCGCCGAGCTCGAATTCGAGGCGGCGCAGGAAGAAGCGGGTCTTCAGCGCATTGCCCCCATCGACCGCGGCGACGGCGCTGACGCCGGGGCCAAAGTAGGTGTTGAAGTCGAAGTTGATGCGGAGCTTCGGGTAGATGCGGAAGTAGTCTTTCGCGTCGCGAAGGTAAAAGGCCCCATGCCACCCCGCGAGCGCAGGACCGCTGTCGCCCGCGTGCCCTCCGGTCTCGGCCGGGAACGCCGGCGGCAGCGGAGGCGGCGGAGGCGCGTCGATCATCACCGACGGAGCGCCGGGCGCGGGCGGCGGAGGAGGCGCGTCAGTTCGTACGGACGCATCCAAATGTGGAGGCGCGTCGGGCGCCACCATCGGCGGCGCGGGCGGAGGAGGAGGCGGGAGCGGGGGGGGCGGAGGCGCCGGCTGAGCTGCGGCGATGGCGCTCCCCAGGAGGACCGTCGCACCAAACAGCACCGATAGGGGTATTCTCATTCGTCGTGCTCCTATAAAAGGGGCGGGATCGAGGATCCCGCGGGTCGTCGCGCTGCGCCGGCCCCCGACCTTCGTGGTCGGCGCCGGCTGCCGGCAGCTCGGCTCCCCATCGAGATTTCCCTCGGCGTTATCGCGGACCCTCATGAAGCCTCTGTTACGTGAAAAAGTCGCTCAGGTGACAGACGCGGCGGACGGTCGCACGCGCGAGAACTTCGGTCAAGCCGGGCTCGCAGGCCGCTGTCGTGAGCAGGGGCGCCCGGAAACTGCTGAGCGAGGCGAACCTTGAACATCCCCCTGGATCCGACGGACGGGCCGCCCGACGGCATGCTCGCCACCATCGCCAACGTCACCGGCCGACTCGCCACCGACGCGCGCCTCGCCGCCGTCGTCACGCGCCCGCACCCGCTCCTCGTCACCGTCCGCAAGGACGCTCTGATCGTGCTCATCGCGCCCGCCGCGGTCTGGGACCACGCGCGCGAGGTCCTCCGCCCCTTCACCGCGAGCTTCGCCGAGGGGCAGGCGATGCTGATCCTCCTCGGCCGCCCCTCGGAGCCCGACCTCGATCAGGCCTTGAATCGCGGCCTCGGCGCCATCGCCCCCGAGCGCCCCGGCGCGGACGAGCTCTTCGTCGCCGTCCACAACTCGCTCGAATTGCTGGAGGCGCGCTCGCGCTCCGAGAGCCGCGGGAAATGGTTGAACCGCTACCGCTACGAGCTGGGCGAGCTGATCGAGATCGCCAAGGCCATCACCACCGAGCGCGAGATTGACAAGCTCCTCGGCCTCATCCTCGAGAAGAGCCGCTTCATCACCGGGGCCGACGCCGGCAGCATCTACGTGGTCGAGGGCGACGATCCCGATCCGGCGCGCCGCACCCTCCGCTTCAAGCTCTCCCAGAACGACTCGGTGGTCTTCGACTCGCGCGAGTTCACCATCCCCGTCAGCGCCCGATCGATGTCGGGCTACGTGGCCCTCCACAAGACCTCGCTCAGCATCCCCAGCGTCTACGAGATGGCGGCCGACGCGCCCTATGGATTCGACCGCTCCTTCGACAAGAAGATGGGGTATCGCAGCCAATCGATGCTGTGCGCCCCGCTCCTCTCGCGCAAGGGCGACGTGGTCGGCGTCCTCCAGCTCATCAACAAGAAGCGCGATCCCAAGAAGAAGCTGCTCACCCCCGACGACGTCGACGAGCAGGTGATCCCCTTCGACACCCGGAGCGAAGAGCTCTTGACCACGCTGGCCTCGCAGGCCGGGATCTCGCTCGAGAATGCCATTCTCTACGCCGAGATCCAGCACATGCTCGAGGGCTTCGTCCGCGCCAGCGTCGAGGCGATCGAGCAGCGCGATCCCACCACCAGCGGCCACTCGCGCCGCGTCGCCGATCTCACCATCGGCCTGGCCCGCGCGCTCCCCCTCTCGGGCAGCGCGGTCTACCAGAACGTCACCTGGACCAAGGACGACATCCGCGAGCTGGAGTATGCCTCGCTCCTCCACGATTTCGGCAAGATCGGCGTCCGCGAGGAGATCTTGCTCAAGGCCAAGAAGCTCTATCCGCACGAGCTCCAGATCATCCAATCTCGCTTCGAGCTGGCGGTGCGCTCGCTCGAGGTCGACATCCTCACGCGCAAGGTGCTCTTGCTCGAGCACGGCGGCAAGGCCTCCGATCTGGAGGCCCTCGATCAGGAGATGATCGCCCGGCGGATCGAGCTCGACAGCGCCTTCTCGCTCGTCAGCGTCGCCAACGAGCCCACCATCCTCAAGGGCGGCCAGTTCGAGCGGATCGAGGCCATCTCGCGCGAGACCTACTGCGATGTCCACGGGGCGACTCACCCGCTCCTCACGACCGGTGAGGTGGCCAGTCTCTCCATCGCGCGCGGCTCGCTCACCACCGCCGAGATCGACGAGATCCGGAGCCACGTCTCCCACACGTTCGAGTTCCTGGCGCAGATCCCCTGGGGAAAGCAGTTCCGCCGCGTCGCCGTCATCGCCGGCAGCCACCACGAGCGGCTCAATGGCACCGGGTATCCCAACCGCCTCCGCGCCGAGGAGATCCCCTTGCAATCGAAGATGATGAGCGTGAGCGACATCTTCGACGCCCTGACCGCGAGCGACCGACCCTACAAGAAGGCGGTCCCGCTCGAGAAGGCCCTGGACATCCTGGGCTTCGAGGTGAAAGACCAGCACATCGACGCCGATCTGGTGCGGATCTTCATCGAAGCGAAGGTGTGGACGTCCCTCGGGCAGCCTCGCTGACGCTACCGCTTCTTGAGGTCGACCCTGGACTCGCGCACCAGCACCGCGTCCGGGCCGGCCACGCGGATCATCGCGGTGATCACCCCGTCTTTCACGGGGCCATAGAGCACGCCGGTCATGGCGTGGGGTCGGGTGGCGTCCTCGGGATACCACGAGACGCGGAGGAAGCTGCCTCCCTCGTCGAGCTTGCCTGTCAGGTGGGCCTCGCCGAGCGCGCCAGTCGCCTTGCCGCGCACGTCGCCCTCGGGCGACACGGTGAGCTCGATCTTGCCGGCGCCCGACATGAGCTTGCCGTCGTCGTCCCCGCGGGTCTTGTCCTTGACGCGCTCGGGCAGGACGACAGCCCCCTTCTTCGCGTCGTAGGTGCCCTCCCAGGTGCCGGCGAAGGCGCTGTCGCCGGCGGCAGGAAGAGCGATTGACGCGGACGGCCGCGCGCTCGCGGACGCCGACGTCGCCGCGGCGGCCGGGGCCGGGCGCGGCGGCAGCGGGGGCGGGCCCTTGCCCGGGAGATCGGGCTTGTTATCGCACCCGATCGCAGAAACAAGGAGGATTACCGACACCAGAGCGACGCGGACGACAGCCATGCGGCGCGCATCCTGTTCGTCTGGCCGCCCCAAGTCAACGACGCCGGCTTCCGCGGGCGGGCGATTGGTGTCCGCGCCGATCCCGCGGGCGCGTCCCTCAAACGGGGGTGCACACTCCGGCACACTCGCTCTCGGCGCCGTTGCGGGCACACCCAAAAAACCTTGTAATGGAGAGCGGTTAGCCCAAAAGGCCCCACGCCTGAACGCTTCCATTTCATCTTCCCGACCCCCGGAGCAGGCCGTCTCCGATTCGGCCTGTTGCTGGAAATGCCGCTGGCGCAAGGGCGGGAGGCATCTTATTCGCTTGACCGCTCACCTCGCCCCCGCATATTCGGGGTTACCGCAACCACACCGTCGAGCCGGGTTCGACGAGGGAGAAGACATGGCCACGGACGCTTTTTCGGCTCAGATCATCGAACTGGTGCGCAGGATGCCCGACGAGGCGATTCTCGAGCTGGTGAAGAATCGACTGGGCATGGCCCCGTTCCGCGATCTGAGCCACGAGAGCCGGCGGCGGCGCGCCCGGGCGCCTCGCGTCGTCGAGGCTGCCCCTGCCCCTGAGCCTGCGCCGTCGCCCGAGCCGAAGAGCAAGCGTTTCGCCGCGCCGGAGAAGCCGAAGGCCAGGAAGCCTCGCCGCGTTGCCTCGGTGTCCTCCGATCGCAAAGAGACGCGCGAGAGCGTCGAGCGCGTCGTCACGGCCAGCACCGGCGTCAGCGCCAGCGAGGTGGCCAGGGCGGCGGGCATTCCCCAGCCCCGCGCCGCCATCGCGCTGAAGGAGCTGAAGCTGGAAAAGCGCATTTTCCAGGGCGGCGATCGTCGCTTTGCCCGCTACGCCGGCGACGCGAAGGTGGCCGAAGCCGCGAGCCTCGCCGCCAGAACCTCGGCCTCGGGCCCCGTCCCGGTGAAGAAGCCCCCTCGTAGCAAGCGCCCCAAGGCCACCAAGTAGCCCCAGCTACCTCACTATCAAGGGACGCCCCAGTTGGCGCCGCCGTCGTCCGAGGCAATCAGGAACCAGCCTCGGCGGGAGGTGCCGGTGACTCCGGCGGAGAGGAGCAGGACCAGGCGCTTTCCAAAGGACATCATCGCGCCGAGCTCGATCCGGCCTCGGTCGCCGGTGCCCTCGCCGATGACGCGGGCGCGCTCCCAGACGCCGCCGTCGGGCGACTGGCCCAGATAAAGGCCCCAGCGCTCCCCGGCGCGGGCGGTGAGCACGCCAATGACGCCCTTCTCGGCGGTGGCGCTCCAGATCTCGTGCGCGTGCGGCTCGGGCCAGAGGCGGAAGGCGCCGTTCTGCGGAGCATCGCATTTCCCGGCGAGATCGCAGCGGATCAGGATCGGCGCCTTGGTGAGGTTATCGCCGCCCTCGACCACGACGTGATCGGCTCCACAGCCGAGGTGGGTTGTGGGGATCGTCTGCTCGGGCAAGGCAAACACGGTGGTCTTTGCGGCCGAGACGCCGACGACGAGCAGCTTGGCAGGAGCTTGCTTGACGATCTGGAACGACCACGCCCCGGCCTCGCACATCGTCGGCGCGGCGAGCTCGGCCCAGGTGGTCTTGGTGGGGAAGATCCCGGCAATTTTCTGGGGTTTCTCGAGCGGCTTGCCCGGGAGCGGGAAGGGCCGCGAGAGCAGGTCTTTCCCCTTGATCGAGAGGAGGACAGGAGGCCTCCCGAAGGGCGCGGGGATGAACTTTTCGGCAGGCGGGAGCGGGATCTTCGCGACGGCTTCGGCCCCGGGCTTCCCGGCGAAGAACACCACGGTGTGCTTCGGCGACTCGTCGGCGATCAGGGCCGCGAGGTCGGGCGACAGGACCGCAGGAAGGGCGCTGTCGTTGAGCAAGATGCCTTTGGCAGGGCCCTTGATATCGGGAAAGAGCGGGGACGGCGCGTTGAGCTCGCTGGCCTCGAGGGTGCCAAACGAGATGCGCGCAGCCTCCACGGTGCTGGTCCCGGTCACCGTCGCGCCGTCGCGGCCGCCCGCGCCCACGACCACGGTGCCGTCGAGCGCCGCGCTGACGTTCGACCAGGACTCGCGCCCGGCCCGCAGCGGCCTCCACGTTTTTCCGGCGTCGCTGGTGACCAGCGTGATGGCGTCGGCCGCGACGTCGCCGACGAGCACCGCGCTCTTTTCGTCGAGTGGAATGACGCGGCGCCACTTCGTGGACGTCGGCGCGAGGCGCTCGTTCAGGCCGCGCGCAGGGCCAATCCCGACCGAGAGCTCGTCCGACGAGGCCGCGCCCGGGGCAGGTCCGACGGCGACGGGCTCGTCGTCCTTCTTTTTTCCGCAGCCAGAAAGAACGAGGGCGGCGAGAGAAATCAACGCGAGCGGGATGAGCCTTCTCATCGGCCGCGTTTCACTCGACGCCATCAGGATCCATGCAGCAGCGGAACCCGGTCGAGTAATCGTGGTAGGTGAAATCGTGAGCCGTCGTGGCATAGGAGCAGCCTTCACCGTTGTGGCTCGTGTCCATGTAATAGCCGCCGCGGAAGGTGCCGTCGGGCTCGTCGACCCACTCGTGGAGGTTGCCGACCATGTCGAAGACGCCGTAGCCGTTGGTGCACTCGGCGCGCTCGCCCGTGGGGAGCAGAGTGTCGGGGAGCTGGTTGATGATCGCCTGATTCATCCCCTCGCTCCAGAGGTGGCCCCCGGTGATGCCGAGGAGAACGCCGGCCTCGGGGACGGGGTGGACCGGGCGGATATCGTCGTTGCAGACGCCGGCGCGGCGCGTGTCGCCGTAGGGGAACTGGGTGTGCTCCGGGCCGCGACAGGCATTCTGCCACTCGCCGCTGGCGCAAAGGCGCTTGCCCGACGCGCGACAGACCCCCTCGGCCTGCTTGCCGCTGATGTAGCCCTGGGGAATGACGCCGGGCCGCGAGACGGCGCGGACGCTGCTTTCGTGCCCGTCGATGGGGACGTAGGGGGACCAGAGCCGCTCGGGCCCGCCAGGCACGATCTCGACGATCGATCCTTCCCATTTGTCGACGCAGACGCGGCCGTCGACCAGCGCCATGTCGGCCGGGCAACGATCGACGGCGCGGAGGAGCGCGTCGGCGGCGCTCGGCGCGGACGAGGGGGCGAGCAAGGTACCCGCGGCCGGCAAAATCGCGGCGGCCTGGGCCCCGAGCGCGGTGCCGAGGAGGTTCGCCGGGGCGACGCGTAACGCGAAGAACGCGGCGCCTTCTGCGCGAGAAACGGCTTCCTTGGGGCGGGCGCGCGCGGCGAGGAGTGTGGCTCGGAACCCAGCGCCGGAAGGCGCCTGGGCGACCAGAGAGCCCCGATTCAGCTCACCACCCGCGCACCCGAGAGACCCGAGCGCGGCGAGGGCGAAGAAGAAGGGGATGACGAAGGTTGTTCGTTCCACCGGGGGAGAGGGTCGCCTCGATCGGGAGTGAATGCAACCGAATAAGCTTCACGATCTGGTCATGCACACATCTGCTCACGTGCGCGTGCGCGCATGTCTGCGCGCATACCCGGACAAGCACTACGGATTTTTCTCGAGCTTCATGATGTCGAGATTCTGCTTGAACTGCCAGTAGAGATACTTGTCGTCCACGGCCAAGCCAATCGCCGTACCACCGGTGGAGCCCACCGTGGTGACCATCCCACCGCCGACAGGAATGCTCTTGATCGTGCCGTCGACGTTGTCAGTCCAGTAGAGCGTCACGCCGTCCGTCGCGAGCGAGGTCGCGGATGCAGAGTTGCTGAGCACGGTCGGGCACGTGTTGGAATTGGCGCCGTTGATCGGGACCGTGGAGAGGCCGCCGATGCCGTTGAAGAACAGCTCTTTCGACGAGGCGATCATCTGGTTGGCGCCGCTGTTTCCGCAGAGAACTGCGGGACCCCCGACAGGAAGCGCCTTCTTCATGATGGCCCCCGGCGTGAAGTTGGACCACACTAGATCGGTGCCGACGACGATTGGCGTCGAGGCGAACGGCTGCGATACGGCGATGTCTTGCAGCGCGGTGGTCACGAAATTGTACTCCACTACCTTGTTCGCCATGGAATCGGTAACGTAGACGCCGTTGACATCGACGGCCAGGCCGCTCTCGAACGTGCCCGCGGGTAGGGTTACGACATTATCCACCACGTTCCCGCCGCTGAGCAGGCCGCGCGCGATGCCGAGATTGGCGCCCACGCTGATGAACCAGTATCCATACTTGGCATCGAGCGCCAGATAGGTGAACACGCCCTGACCTGACGCGATGTCCTTCACTCCGGAGCCGTCGACTGCAACGGCGACGAGAGTGCCCTTGTTCGTGCCGAGGTACAGCTGACCGCCTTGGAGGATCATGCTGTTCACGAAGGGCTGCGTGGCCGCGAGCACCGCGGGCTCGCAATGCCCGCTGCCGCACGATCCAGCGCACACGTGCCCGCACACTCCGCAGTTCTTCTTGTCCGAGCTGAGATCCGACTCACACGCGTTGATGCCGAGCCCGTCGCAGTCGGCCATCCCGGCAGCGCAGACCTGGCATATCGAGCCCACGCACGCGGATGCCCCGGGATGCAGCGGATCGCAGGCCTTGTTGCACTTGCCGCAGTTGAGAGGATCGGTCGCGAGAGTCACGCACGATCCGTCACAGTCCATCTGTCCGGAGGGACAGCCTCCTCCAGCGCCTGTCGTCGACGATGACGAAGTCGTGGTGGTGGTGGTCGACGACGCGATTGAGCCGCCGGTAGAGGCCACGCTCGAGCTCGACGTCGCGCCTCCGGCGCCCCCTTCCTTGAAGTCGTCGAGGCCCAGCACCGCGGCGCAGCTCGAGGACGCCACGCAAACCGTAACGAGCAAGCCCTGACGTAAATTCATGAGGTAATCGCTCCCGATCACACCGCTCTCGACGTCGGTGGACACCTAATTTCGCACGCTGCGTCGTCGCGGCGCAAGCGAATCCCGTACAAAATCGAGACGCCGGAGCATCGTTGCCCCGGCGTCTCGGCCGATTGACCATCACCCTCAGGCCCGGCGGGGCCTGCGCCGCGCGCTACATGTGCGTACCGACCACGGCCGTCTGGACGTTCCAGCGGAAGTTGTCGAGCAGCGTGAGCGAGTCGAGGAGATGATCGGAGACGTCGAAGATCATGAGATCAAGGGTGATCGTCTCCCCGGGAAGGACGGGAGCGTCGGTGGTGAGCCACGTCGTCCCGCCGCCGGTGTTGTTGAGCTGCATGCCAGTCAGGGCCAGCTCGGAGTTCCCGAACGGGCACGCTCCGCACGCTCCGCCCTTGGGCACGCAGACCTGGAAGAAGCCGTTGTTGACCGACACCGCGTTCTTCAGGCTGTCGAACGAGATGTTGTGATCGGCCGGGATCCCGGGGGCCTGCGAGGTGAGGATCGCCAGGTAGAAGTCGTTGAAGGTCGTGCACTGGAACGACTGGAACTCGGCCGAGAAGAAGCGGAAATCGTACGAGAACGAGTTGGCGTTGGTGGGCACGCGGATCTTGAGCTGGACGCTGGCAGGATCGTTGGCGCCGCTGCCTGCGGGGCAGCCGTTGACGTTGCAGCCCACCGAGGCCGGGAGGCCGCCGGCGTGCTTGCTCAGGTAGAATCCGAGCGGGGAGAGCGGCGACGGGATCGGAGTGAACGACACCGCCGCGGTGAAGGCCTTACCACCGTTGGGCGGCGTGAACTGCGCCTGGCCCGTGGGCAGCGGATCGGTCTGATCGCGCATGTAGCCCGA
The DNA here is from genome assembly GCA_040006075.1 of Byssovorax sp. GTDB lineage: Bacteria > Myxococcota_A > Polyangia > Polyangiales > Polyangiaceae > JANYGI01. The sequence goes on from JBDTXR010000109.1 coordinate 15,365, forward strand.
GGAGATGCCGGCCATCGTCGGGCCCTTGTGGGGGACGATGACCGCGCCGTAATCGGTGAGCAGGGCAGTCTGGTTGTTCTGGATGTTCGCCAGCTCGGCCGCGGTGGGAACCACGTTGTTGGGCAGGATCTGCTGCGAGCTGATCAGGCCCCACTTCTTCGTCGGGAGAGGCGCGTTGGCCGTGGTGGTCTGGCAGATGTCCATCGCCTGGGCGACGTCGAGCGAGGTGACCGTGGCGAACTTCGCCGCGGGGGCGCAGGCGGTGGCCGGGTTGATGTCCGATGTTGACGGATCGCAATCGTCGTCAACACCGTTGCCCACGACCTCGAAGGCGCCGGGGTTGATCTGCGCGGGGCTCGGGCAGCCGGGTCCGGGGCTGTCGCAGCAGTCGCCGTTGCACGTCGTCCAGCCGTCGCCGTCGGCGTCGGAGACGTTGTCGACGATCCCGTCGCAGTCGTCGTCGGTCTGGTTGCCGCAGATCTCGGGCTTGGGGAGGACCTGGGCCGTGCACGGGCCCCACGCGGTGCCGTTGGCGGCGCAGGTCTGCGTGCCGGCCTTGCAGGCGCCGACGCCGACGGTTCCGGGGCCGCCCTGGTAGCAGGTCTGGGTCGTGCCCGGCGCGCACGCGCAGGGCCCTTCCTGGAGGATGTTCTGCTCGCAGCCGTCGTTGGTTTGACCGTTGCAGTTGGCGTAGGCCGGGTCACACGTGCCCATGCCGCAGATGCTGCCCACGCAGACCGGGACCGCGTTGGCCGGGACCGGGCACTTGATGTCGCAGTCACCGCAGTTGTTGACGTTCTTCGTGGTGTCGTAGCACGACGTCCCGCAGCACTTCTGGCCGGCGGCGCAGGGCTGCATGGGAGAGCAGCCGGGGACGCAGACCTGGTTGGGAGCGCAGACGTTGCCGGGCGGACAGTCGGAGTCGTTGAGGCAGCCGGCGCAGCTGTTGGTGGTGAGATCGCAGTGGAGCATCACCGGGCCGCCGCTGTCGCAGTCGGCGTCGTTCGAGCAGCCGGGCTTGCAGGTGTTGGTCGCCGGATCGCAGAACTCGCTCTTGGCGCAGACGTCGTTGGTGGGGAGGCAGGCCACGCACTGGCCCGTTTGTGGATCGCAGACCTTGCCCTTGGGATCGTTGACGCAGTCGGCGTCCATCACGCACGAGGGATCGACGATACCGGTGCTCGCGCTGCTGCCGGTGGAGCTGGTCGCGCCGCCGCTGCCGCCGACGTTGGCGCCGCCGCCGCCGCCGCTGCCCGTGGTCCCGGTGCTCTTCCCGCCGGTCGCGGTGCTGGTGGTGGTGCCGCCGCCGCCGCAGGAGGCCGCGATGACCGCGGCGAGCACGGGCGCGATCATGGCGGCCCATCGGCCGACGCTGCGCGTTCCCTTGGACATGACTTGTGTTCCTCTCATCACCAAGAATCGATACGTTGAAAGCCAACGAGACGCCGGAGCTATCTCCGGCGTCTCGTTATGTCATCGGGCTCGGGCTCGCGCCATCACATGTGCGTGGTGACCGACGTCGTGTTGAGGCCCCAGCGGAAGTTGTCGAGCAGGACCAGCGAGTCGTAGGCGTGGTCGCCGACGTCGAAGATCACGAGATCGAGGGTGATCGTCTCGCCGGACACCACCGGAGCGTCGGTCGTCAGCCAGGTCGTCCCGCCGCCGTTGGCGGTGTCCATGCCCGTGCCGGCGAGCTCGGCGATCCCGGAGGGGCAGTTGCCGCAGTTCTTCCCGTTACCACCGCACACGTCGAAGAAGCCGTTGTTGACCGAGACGGCGTTGCCGAGCGTGTCGAACGAGATGTTGTGATCGACCGGGATCCCGGGGGCGCCCGACGTCAGCATGGCCAGGTAGTAGTCGTTGTAGGCCGTGCACTGGAACGTCTGGTACTCACCCGAGAAGAAGCGGAAGTCGTACGAGAGCGACTTGGCGTTGGTGGGCACCCGGATCTTGAGCTGCACGTCGACCGAGTCGTTGGCGCTGTCCTGAGCCGGGGAGAGGAGCGTGCAAGGATTGTTTCCGCACTTGCCCGGAAGGAGGTTGTTGCTGTGCGCCGCCATGTACGTGCCGAGGGGCGCCGCCGGAAGAGGCGTGAACGGGATGGTGGACAGGTACGAGCTCCCCCCGACCGGGTTCACGAACTGGGCCCCGTCAGCGGGGACGCGCATGGCTCCAGTCGACACGCCGGCCATCGTCGCGCCCTTGTGCGGCTTGATGATGTTGCCGTAGGTGAGGATCACCTCGGACTGGAAGTTCTGGATGTTGGCCAGGTCGGTCGCGTTGGGTACGGCGCCGTTGGCGAGGAGCTGAGTCTGGGTGATGAGGCCCCACTTCTTCGTGGCGAGCGGCGGGTTGGCCGTCGTCGTCTGGCAAAGGTCCATGGCCTTCGCGACGTCGAGCGCGTTGACGCCCGAGGACTTCTTCACCGTGCTGCAGGTGGGAGCGGGGTTGACGTCGGACGACGCAGGATCGCAGTCGTCGTCGATGCCATTGCCCACGACCTCGAACGCGCCCGGGTTCACCAGAGCGTTGCTGTCGTTGCAGTCGCCGTTGCACGCCGTCCAGCCGTCGCCGTCGACGTCAGGCACGTTGTCGACGACGCCGTCGCAGTCGTCGTCCACGCCGTTGGCGCAGATCTCCGACTTCGGCAGCACCTGGCCGCCGCCGCACGGGGTCCACGAGGTGCCGTTGGCGTTGCAGGTCTGGGTGCCACCCTTGCAGGGGCCGACTCCCATCGTCCCGGGGGCGCCCTGGTAACACGACTGGGTCGTGCCCGGCACGCAGGTGCAGGCGCCGTCCTGGAGCGTGTTCTGCTCGCAGCCGTTGTCGGGCAGGTTATCGCAGTTGGCGAAGCCCATGTCGCACGCGCCCATACCGCACATGCTGCCGACGCAGGTGACGGCCGCGTGATCCGGGACGACACAGCTGTTGGCGCAGGAGCCGCAGTGGTTCGTGGCCGTGGAGAGGTCGAAGCACGTCCCGCCGCAGCACTGGAGGCCAGCCTGGCAAGCCTGGGTGTCGGTGCAGCCGGCGGTGCAGGTCTTGGTCGCCGCGAAGCAGACCGAGCCGAGCGGACAGTCGGCGTCGGCGATGCACCCCGCGCAGGTGTTGGTCGTCAGGTCGCAGAGCAGGTCGGTGTTCCCCGGCGTCGCGCAGTCGGTGTTGTCGGTGCAGCCGACCTTGCACGTGTTCGTGGTCGCGTCGCAGAACAGGCCCTGCGCGCAGCCGTCGCTCGTGGGCGTGCACTCCACACAGGTGCCCGAGACGGTGTCGCAGACCTTGCCCTTGGGATCGTTGGCGCAGTCGGCGTTGGCCGTGCACTTGGGGTTGGCGACACCGCCCGTCCCGCCGCTGCCGGTGGTACCGTTGGTACCGCTCGTGGACATCGTTGACGATGTGCTCTTGTCGCCGCCGGCGCCGTTGCCACCCATGCCGCTGCTGGTGCTGGTGGGGCTCCCCGAGCTGCTGGTTCCCCCGCCGCTGCACGCGGCAGCGAACGTCGCCAGGAGCATCGGCGCCAGAAGCGCTGCTGCCCGGCCGAGACTACGCGTTCCCTTGGTCATGACGTATTTTCCTCTCACCAAGAAAGCGAGCCGCGCCCGCCGTGCCATCTCATCTCTACGGATACGCGCTGAGGCCGGGCGGTGAACTCACCGGCGGCCTCGGCGCGAAGCAGACGACCCTACTTGTGCACTCCAGGCAGCGAGGGCGTCACGTTCCAGCGGAACTTGTCGAGCAGTACGAGCGAGTCGACGTTGTGATCGCCGGCGTCCCAGGTGATGAACTGGATCGTCATCGTCTCGCCCGGAACCACCGGAGCGTCGTTGATCAGCCACTCCGTACCGCCGCCGTCCTTCAGGTTGTTGCCCCAACCGCCCATGCCGTTGCCGACGAGATCGGCGGTGCCGCTCGGGCAGGCGCCCGGAGGGGCGTTGACGGCCGGGAAGCAGACTTCGAAGAAGCCATTGTTGACGGACACGGCGTTCTTCGCCGCGTCGAACGCGATGTTGGCGTCGGCCGGCAGCGGCGCCGCCTTCACGCACATCCCGGCGGTGCAGGTGCCGCTCTCGCAGTCCGAGCCCATGACGCACGCCTTCACCGGGGCCGGCGTCCAGGCCGACGTCAGCAGGGTGATGAAGAAGTCGTTGAACTGCTGGCAGACGAACTCGGGGTACTCTGCCGTGTAGAACTTGAAGCTGTACGAGAACGACTTCGCGTTGGTGGGGACGCGGATCTGCGCCCGGAGATTGACGCTGTCGAAGGCCTGCGAGCAGGTGGCGCCGCTGCACACCGGGCAGTTGCCGGGCGAGGGCACGACGCCGTTGTGCGCCGCGAGCCACGGGGCCGGCACGCCGACCTGGGTGGTCGAGTTGTAGTTGCCGATCTGGCCCATGAGCACGCCGTTCTGCGGGTGCACGTAGCCCGGATCTCCGACGGCGCGCGCGGTACCCGACGAGATCGCCGCCATCGTCGGCCCCTTTCGCGGGGTGACGTTGGTGCCGTACTTGCCGAGGACGCCGACCTGGAGATCGTTCGGGACCACGACCTTGGTGCCGTCGGCGAGGAGCAGATCCGTCTTGATCACGCCCCATTTCTTCATGGGCTTCGGCGCGGCCACGGTCGTGGTCTGGCAGAGGTCCATCGCCTTGATCAGGTCGTCGCTGCTGGTCGGCGTCGTGAGCGCGGGCGGCGCGCAGTCCATGGGGACGACGTTGTCGAGCGTTGACGGATCGCAGTCGTCGTCAACGCCGTTGCCCAGGTACTCGAACGCGCCCGGGTTGACGAGCGACGGGGTGTCGCAGTTGCCCGGGGTGTCGCAGCAGTCGCCCTCGTTCACGCTCCAGCCGTCGCCGTCGTTGTCGAGGTCGTTCGGATCGCCGCCGGTGCCAGCGCTGCTGCTGGTCGCGGCGCCGCCGGTGCCCATGCCGCCGGTGCCCATGCCGCCGGTGCCGGCGGAGGTGGTGCCCGCGCCGCCGGTGCCCCCCGAGGTGCTCGCGCTCGAGCTGGCGCTGGCGGTCGTGCTCGCGCTCGACGTCGCGGTCGACGTTGCGGTCGCGGCCGACGTGGTGGAGCCCGAACCGCCGGAGCCGCCCGAGCCGGTGGTGCCGGTGCCCGACGTGCCGCCGCCGGAGCAGCCGATCGCGCCGGCGAGCCCGAGCCCGAGAGCGATCAGCACGGAGTGGTTGAGAAGCGAGCGAGCCATCACGAAACCTCCAGCCGCCACGGCATCCCGGCGCCGCAGCATTGTCGAAAAAAGAAACCAGCGCGAGAGTGCCGAAAAGAAGAGAGTGCGGGTCCCTCAGCATCCCCTTGCGCCTGAGACGAACGCGCCAGCGGTTGCGCAAGGGAAGGCCGACGATCACGAATATCTCAGAATGGCCCGCGTTTGGGAAGGTTCCTGCGGGGCCCTGCGCTGAGAGCACCCCGATGCGGGCGTGATCACGGTGAAAAATCGCCGCAAGTCGTCCCCGGGAACCCCGCAGATTGTCGGCGTCGGCGACCGCTGCGATCACGATTCATGCGACGACCTGCAACGAAAAGAGGCCCGCCCCCGGACCGGGCGAGCCTCTGCTCTCGTGCGCCTCGAAGATGGCCCGCGCCGCCTTCGATCACCGCGCCTTCAGAAGGTGAGCACCTGCGTGTAGCAGTCGTCGTACGCCTTCTGGCAGGCCACGGCCGGGTCCGTCATGTTGATGCACATCTCCATCTCGGCGAGGCCCTTGTCGCTGAACGGGTTGAGGTCCGTCGCGCACTTCGCGGAGTCGAACGGATCGGCTCCGCAGGTCGTCTTGATCCCGTCGCACGACGTCCCGATCGTGGCGATCACGCACTCTTCCTTGAACGTCTTGTCGACGCACGCCTGGAGCGGCGGGATGTTGCATTCGTCCTGCACGCCGATGGTCGCGAGGCAGTCGACGAGGTTGCTGTTGGCGCCGGGGTTGAAGAGATCGAACCCGCGCTTGCACAGGCCGTAGCCGGGGGGCGCCTCGTCCAGGTTGGGGCCGCAGCTCGACGAAGCGCCGGACGCGGGGGCGATGTTGAGCTTCTCGCAGTCGGCGATCACCGCGGTGCCGGTCTCGCCCACGCAGGCGCCGCCGCCGGTGCCGGTGCCGCTGGTCGCGCCGCCGCCCACGCCGCTGCCGCCGGTGCCGGCGCTGCTCGTCGTGGTCGCCGCCGTGTGCCCCGTGGTGTCGCTGGACCCTCCGCCCGAGCCGGTCGGCCCCGTCGTGACGACGCAGCCGGCCAGGAGACCGATCGCGATGAAGGCCTGGGTAGAGAGGAAAATGTAGTTTTTACGAGCAAGCATGAATCGCCACCTCCGACGGAAAGAAACCTGCGGCTGACGGTACACCGTCGAGTCGCATCGCGCCGCCTCGCTCCCCCTTCGACGAAGGCCGAAGCACGTTCTTCATTCCATTGCCGCTGGAAATACCGCTGTACGCCCGTCCAACTTTGCCTGGACATCCGATGCGATCCGGCATCTCCTCGCAGGAATTGTCGTACGGGCTGACGATCTCTCTTGCGTAGGTCGGGGGGCACCTGTAGAAAGCGCCCTCCGCTTGATCCGGGTCCGGTCGCAAGACCACCCCGGACGATCGCGACGCCGTAACGGCGCCCCGATCGCCGCTCGCCACCTCGGCCGCCGTGGGACACCCCCCGGTGACGCGGGGTGGTTCCAGCAGCAAAAAATCGACCCAGCGTCGATTCGAGTTGCCGGGCGGCGAATCCGAGGCGAACGACGGCGGGACCGGATGGCCTGCCCTCGCAGGTGAGCCGGCCGAAGTTCATCCGAAGAAGGTTCGCGCGCCGTTCACTCCCGAAGGTCGCGCCCAGAGGTGTCTCGAATGAGAAGCAAAGCAAGCGCGATGTTCTCGCGAATCGCCCCGCGAAAGGCGCGCATGATCGCCGATCTCGTGCGCGGTCGCGACGCGGCGGAGGCCATCCAGCTGCTCCAGTTCACCCTGAAGAGCGGCGCCCCCGTTCTGAAGAAGGTGATCGAGAGCGCGGTCGCCAACGCTCGCCAGGACGGAGCAGACATCGACGCGCTCTTCATCAGCAAGGCGGCCGTCGACAAGGCCCCCAACAAGTTCAATCGCCGCTGGCGCCCCCGCGCCATGGGGCGCGCGACCCGGGTCACCAAGGGTGTCTCCCACATCGTGATCGAACTCGACGAGCGTAAGTAGAGGATTTCGACATGGGACAAAAGACCCACCCGTATGGCTTCCGTCTTGGCGTCATCAAGACGTGGAGCAGCAAGTGGTACGAAGATGGCGCGGCCTACCAGAAGTGGCTGCACCAGGACATCCGGATCAAGCGCGCCATCAAGGCGTACCTCTACAACGCGAACATCGCGAGCGTGGAGATCGAGCGCGCCGCCAACCGTGCCAAGGTCATCGTCTATACGGCGCGCCCCGGCATGGTCATCGGCAAGGGCGGCAAGGGCATCG
>JBDTXR010000110.1:0-22716 GCA_040006075.1 Byssovorax sp.
CCTCGCGCCAGGGGCGCCCGGTGACGGCCTACGTGAGCGGGCCCTCGGGCATGGGAAAGTCGGCGCTGGTCGAGCATTTCCTCGACGCGCTCTGGCAGCGCGAGGAGGCGGTGGTGCTCTCGGGGCGCTGCTACGAGCGCGAGAGCGTGCCCTACAAGGCCTGGGACAGCCTGATCGACGCGCTCGGGAGCTGGCTCGCCGCGCGCTCGCCCGTCGAGGCGGCGGAGCTCTTGCCGCGCGACGCCGACGAGCTCGGGCGGATCTTCCCGGTGCTGTTCGGCGTGGAAGGGATCGACGAGGCGACGCTCCGTCACGATCCGACCTCGAACCGGATCGAGGAGCGTCGGCGCGCGTTCGGCGCGCTGAAAGAGCTGCTGCGACGGATCGCGAGCCAGCGGCCGCTGGTGCTCCACCTCGACGATTTGCAGTGGGGCGACGTCGACAGCGCGCGGCTCCTGGTCAGCCTGCTGTCGCCGCCCGATCCCCCGCCGCTGCTGCTGGTCGGGAGCTTTCGCAGCGAGGGCGAGCAGGCGAGCCCGTTCTTCGGCGAGCTGCGCGGGCCCGACGCGTCGACGCAGGATCTCGGGGAAATCCGGGCGATCCGCGTCGGTCCGCTCGCGCGCGAAGACGCGGTGAGCCTGGCGCTCGCGCTCCTCGATTCCGATCCCGATCCGCGCGGCGCGTCGCGCGCGTCGCCCGCGCTGGCCGCGGTGATCGCCGCCGAGTCGCTGGGGAGCCCGCTCTTCCTCGCGGAGCTCGTGGGCACAGCGCTGCGCGGGCGCGTGAGCCCGGGCAGCGCGCGCGCCGCCGACGACGGCGAGGGCGCCTCGCTCTCCACGGTGGCGCTGGCCGGCGTATCGCTCGACGGCCTGATCCTCGATCGGATCGCGGCGCTCTCGGCCGAGGCGCGGCGGCTGCTCGAGATCTACGCGGTGGCCGCGCGGCCGGTAGCGCAGGGGATCGCCGCGGTCGCGGCGCGCCTCGACGCGCGCGATCCGGCGGCGCTGCGCGCGCTGCGATCGGCGCGCCTGGTGCGATCGCAGGGCGCGAAGGCGCTCGACGTCGCCGAGGTCTACCACGATCGGATCCGCGAGGCGGTCCTGGGCGGCCTCGCCCTCGATCCGGCGCGGCTGCGCGCGCATCACCTCGCGCTGGCCAGCGCGCTCGAGGCTGCGGGGCAAGCCGATCCCGAGGTGCTCGCGGTGCACTTCGAGGGCGCGGGCGATCTCGCGCGCGCCGGTCATTTCGCGGTGCTCGCGGCCGATCGCGCGGCGTCGGCGCTGGCCTTCGAGCGCGCGGCGCGGCTCTACCGCCTGGCCCTGGGCTGGGAGCTCCGGGGCGACGTGGTGGCCACGCGCGCCCTTCAAATCAAGCTCGGCGACGCGCTCGTCCACGCCGGGCTCGGCGCCGAGGCCGCGCCGGTGTTCCTCGCGGCGGCCGAGGGCGCGTCGTCGTCGGCGTCGCTCGAGCTCCGTCGCCGCGCCGCGGAGCAGCTCCTCGGGAGCGGCCACATCGATCGCGGGGTCCGCGTGCTCCGCGACGTGCTCGCCTCGGTCGACGTCGAGTTCCCCGAGACCTCGGCGGGCGCGACGGTGACGCTGCTCGCCCGCCTCGCCCGCCTGCGCCTGCGCGGCACGCGCTTCGCGGAGCGGCGAATCGAGGCGATCCCGGCCGCGACGCTCGCGCGCATCGACGCGTGCTACGCCGCCGGCAAGGGCCTCACGCTGGTGGATCCGGTGCGCGGCCTGGGCTTTCTCGCGCAGCAGCTCACGCTCTCGCTCGAGGCCGGCGACGCGCGCCGGGTGTCGCTCGGCCTCTCGTTCTACGGGATCAACCTCTGCACGCCGGGCGCGTCGGGCTACGCGCGGGCGCGGCGCGCGCTCGACGAGGCGCGGGCCATCGCCGAGCGCCTGCGCGATCCCTACCTGCTCGGCGTGGCCGGGAGCTGCAGCGCCGCCGCCGAGATGTGCCTCGGCCGCTGGAAGGCGACGGTCACCCTCGCCGATCAGGCCAACACCATCCTTCGAACGCGATGCAGCGGAGTCGCCTGGGAGATCGAGGGAGGCATCGTGTGCTCGGAGGTCTCCCTCCTGTGGATGGGCCGCCTCGCCGAGCTCACCGCCTTCGTCCCGACCCACGTGCACGAGGCCCTGGAGCGCGGAGATCTCTTTGCCGCCACCTACGCGCGAATGCACACCTGGTACGCGCCCATCGCCGCCGACGACGTGCGCTCTGCGAGCAAGGAGATGCGCGAGGCCATCGGTCGATGGTCGGTGGGCGGATTCCACATCATGCATTTCTGGGCCCTGTACGCCGAGGCGCAATACGAGCTCTACGCCGGGCGCGCGCCCGCCGCCCGGGCGTGCCTGGAGGCCGCGTGGCCCGCGCTGGAGAAATCAAACATCCTCCGCGTGCAGTTCCACCGGATCTTCATGACCTTGCTCCGCGGGACCGTGGCTGTCGCCGCCGCGGTGAGCGGCCCGCGCGCCGATCGCAGCCGCCTCCTGAAAGACGCCGATCGCGCCGTCTCCCGCCTTCGAAGCGAAGAGACCCCGTGCGCCCGGCCCGCCGCGGCGCTGTTGTCGGCGTCAATCCTGGCGGCGCGCGGGAAGAGCCATGAAGCGCGCGGCCCGCTGGAGCTGGCGAGCGTGGAGTTCGACGCTGCGGATATGGCTCTTCACGCCGAGGTCGCCAGGCGCCGCCTGGGTGAGCTGGTGGGCGGGGAGACCGGACGGGCGATGATCGCCGGGGCCGATCGGTTCATGGAGCGGCAAGGCATCCAGCGGCCGGAGCGGTGGACGGACATCCATGCTCCGGGGTTTTGATGGGCGACATCGATCTTCGAGTCACCGCGGCAAATCCGACCTCCCCATCAAATAGGCATCCACCGCCCGCGCGGCCTGCCGCCCCTCCCGGATCGCCCAGACCACCAGCGACTGCCCGCGTCGCATATCCCCCGCGGCAAACACCTTCTCGTTGGACGTCCGATACCCGAGCGTATCCGCCTTCACGTTCCCTCGGTGGTCGAGCGTCACCCCGAGCTGCTCCAGCATCCCGGCCTTCACGGGATGCAGATACCCCATCGCCAGCAGCACCAGCTCCGCCGGGACCGCGATCTCCGAGCCCGCGATCTCCTCGGTCTTCCAGCTCCCACTCTCATCCTTCTTCCAGTCGAGCCGCACGGCGTGGAGCACGCTCACGCGCCCGTCGACGCCGCCAAAGCCCTTGGTGGCGATCGCGAAATCGCGCTCGCAACCCTCCTCGTGCGAGCTCGAAATCCTGAGCTTCATCGGCCAGTTAGGCCACGTCAGCGCCTTGTTCTCGTGATCCGGAGGCTGCGGCATCAGCTCGAAGTTGGTGACCGACTTGGCTCCTTGCCGGATCGCCGTGCCGATGCAGTCCGATCCCGTATCGCCGCCTCCAAGCACGACAACGTGCTTGCCGGCCGCGCTGATCTCGTCCCCGATCACCGCATCGCCGGCGTTCCGCTGGTTCTGCTGCGGCAAGTAGCTCATCGCCGGATGAATGCCGCTCAGCTCCCGCCCCGGCACGTCAAGCTCGCGTGCGTGCTCCGCCCCTCCCGACAAAACCACGGCGTCGAACTCCTCCAGGAGCCGCGTCGCCGGGTGCTCGGGTCCGCCGATGTGGACGCCGGTGCGAAACTCCACGCCTTCGGCGCCCATCTGCTCCACGCGGCGATCGATGTGGTGCTTCTCCATCTTGAAATCGGGGATACCGTATCTCAGCAAGCCACCGATCCGATCGTTCTTCTCGAACAGCGTCACGGCGTGTCCGGCCCGCGCGAGCTGCTGCGAGCAGGCCATTCCGGCCGGGCCGGAGCCCACCACGGCGACGCGCTTGCCGGTCTTCTTCGCGGGCGGCTGGGGGACGATCCAGCCTTCGGCCCAGCCCTTGTCGACGATGGCGTGCTCGATCGACTTGATGCTCACGGCGTCGCTGTTGATGTTGAGCGTGCAGGCGGCCTCGCACGGGGCGGGGCAGACCCGGCCGGTGAACTCCGGGAAGTTGTTGGTCGAGTGCAGCACTTCGAGGGCGCTCCGGAACTGATCGCGGTACACGAGATCGTTCCAGTCCGGGATGATGTTGTTGACCGGACAGCCGCTCTGGCAGAACGGGATCCCGCAATCCATGCAGCGGGCGCCCTGCCGGCTCACGTCGGCGTCGGCCATCGGGAGCGAGAACTCCTTGTAGAGATGGATGCGCTCGGCCACCGCGAGGTGGTCGGGCTCCTCGCGGGCAAACTCCAGGAAGCCAGTGACTTTACCCATGCTGCACCGCCGTCTCCGGAGCGGGGGCCGGCTTTGCCGCCGCCGCTCGTTGCTCCATCTCGCCGAGCGCTCGGCGGTATTCATGAGGCATCACCTTGACGAACCGCGCGCGAAAAGTGGCGAAATCGTCGAGAATCGTCCGGCCGAGGGAGCTCCCGGTGGTGAACAGGTGCCGCTCGATCAGGCTCCGTAGCAGCTCGTCGTCGGCGCGGCCGAGGTGCCTTATCGCCGTTGGTTGATCGCCCTCGGCCAGCACCGGCTCCAGCGCGACCATGGCCTTGTTGCAGCGGAGCTTGAAGTCGCCGGTGGTGTCGAGCACGTAGGCGACTCCGCCGCTCATGCCCGCGGCGAAGTTGCGGCCGGCCTTGCCCAGCACCACCACCGTGCCTCCGGTCATGTACTCGCAGCCGTGATCGCCGACGCCCTCCACCACCGCCGTCGCGCCCGAGTTGCGCACCGCAAAGCGCTCTCCTGCCACGCCGCGGAGGAAGACCTCGCCGCTGATCGCCCCGTAGAGCACCGTATTGCCGACGATGATGTTCTCCTCGGGGGCGATCGGGCACTCCCGCGGGGGAAAGACGATGATCCGACCGCCCGAGAGGCCTTTGCCGACATAGTCGTTGGCCTGCCCCTCCAGCTCCAGGGTCACCCCGTGCGCCAGGAAGGCGCCAAAGCTCTGCCCCGCGGTGCCCCGGGCCTTGATCTTGATGCTGTCGTCGGGGAGCCCGGCGTGACCGTAGCGCCGCGCGACCTCGCCCGAGAGCATGGCGCCGACAGCCCGGTTGGTGTTGCGGAGCTGGACCTCGAACACCACCGGTACCTGGTTCACCAGCGCCGGCTGCGCCTCGGCGATCAGGCGATGATCGAGCGCGCGCGTGAGCCCGTGATCCTGGGTCTCGGACCAGCGGACGGCGACGTCCGGCCCCATGTCGGGCCGGTGGAGCAGCCGTGAATAGTCGAGCCCGCGGGCCTTCCAGCGATCGATCCCGGTCGCCATGTCGAGCAGGTCCGAGCGGCCAATCATCTCGGCGAAGGTGCGGAATCCCATGCTCGCCAGGTGCTCTCTCACCTCTTCGGCCACGAAGAAGAAGAAGTTGATCACGTGCTCGGGCTGCCCGGCAAAACGCTTCGTGAGCACCGGATCCTGCGTGGCGATGCCGACCGGGCAGGTGTTGAGGTGGCATTTGCGCATCATGATGCAGCCCTCGACCACCAGCGGTGCGGTGGCGAAGCCCACCTCGTCGGCGCCGAGGAGCGCGGCCACCACCACGTCGCGTCCAGTCTTCATCTGACCGTCGGCCTGCACCGCGATCCGGCCGCGGAGGCGGTTGAGCACCAGCGTTTGCTGGGCCTCGGCGAGGCCAATCTCCCAGGGGCTCCCAGCGTACTTGATCGACGAGAGCGGCGAAGCGCCGGTGCCGCCGTCGTGGCCCGAGATCGTGACGTGATCGGCGTGCGCCTTGGCCACGCCGGCGGCGATGGTACCCACGCCAATCTCCGAGACCAGCTTGACGCTGATGCTGGCCTTCGGGTTCACGTTCTTGAGATCGTGAATGAGCTGGGCCAGATCCTCGATCGAGTAGATATCGTGGTGCGGCGGCGGCGAGATCAGCCCCACGCCCGGCACGGCGTGGCGGATCTTCGCGATGTACTCGGAGACCTTGTGCCCGGGCAATTGCCCCCCTTCGCCCGGCTTGGCGCCCTGAGCCATCTTGATCTGGAGCACGTCGGCGTTGACCAGGTACTCCGCCGTCACCCCGAATCGCCCCGCGGCGACCTGCTTGATCGCCGATCGCATCGAGTCGCCGTTCTCGAGCGGCAGATAGCGGATCGGATCCTCGCCGCCCTCGCCGGTGTTGGATTTGCCCCCCATCCGGTTCATGGCAATCGCCAGCGTGCTGTGCGCCTCGTGCGAGATCGATCCCAGGGACATCGCCCCGGTGGCGAAGCGCTTGACGATCTCCTTCGCCGGCTCGACCTCGTCGATCGGGATCGGGTGCTTCGCGGCCTTGATCACGAACAGGCCCCGCAGCGTCATCAGCCGCTCGCTCTGATCGTTGATCAGCCGGGCGTACTCCTTGTAGGTGGCAAAGCTGTTGGTGCGGGTCGCATGCTGGAGCTTGGAGATCGAGTCGGGCGTCCACATGTGGGCCTCGCCGCGGGTCCGCATGGCGTAGTCGCCGCCGGGATCGAGGGCGTCGCGGTAGAGCGGAGCATCGCTGTAGGCCACGTGGTGGAGGCGCGCCGTCTCCTCGGCGATCTCCATCAGCCCCACGCCCTCGACCACGCTGCCGGTCCCGGTGAAGTACTTGTCGACGAAGCCCCGCGCGAGCCCGATCGCCTCGAAGATCTGCGCTCCGCAGTACGACTGGTAGGTCGAGATGCCCATCTTGGACATGACCTTGAGCAACCCCTTGGAGATGGCCTTGATGTAGCGGGTGCAGGCCTCCTGGTGCGGGACGCCGTTGGGGAGCAGATCGCCGAGCTTGGCCAGCGTGGCAAAGGCCAGGTTGGGGTGAATGGCCTCGGCGCCGTAGCCCGCGAGCAGGGCGAAATGGTGGACCTCGCGCGCCGATCCGGTGTCGACGACCAGGCCAGTCCGGGTGCGCAATCCGGCCCGCACCAGGTGCTGATGGACATCGCTGGTCGCGAGCAGGGCCGGTATCGCGATGTGGTCTTTATCGACCTCGCGATCGCTGAGGATGATGATGTTGACGCCCCCGCCGCGGACCACGTCCTCGGCGTCGGCGCAGAGCTTGGCCAGGGCCGCTTCCATCCCGCTCGCGCCCCAGGCGGCCGGATAGCACATGGAAAACACCACCGAGTGGAAGTACCCGTGGGTGAGCTCCGCGGCCCGGCGGAGCTTCTCCATGTCCTCGAACGTGAGGATCGGCTGGCTCACCTCCAACCGCATGTTCGGCCCGCTCTCGTCGAGGCCGAGGATGTTGGGGCGAGGGCCGATGAACGAGACCAGCGACATCACCGTCTCTTCGCGGATGGGATCGATCGGCGGGTTGGTGACCTGGGCGAAGAGCTGGCGAAAGTACGCGTAGAGCGGCCTGGGGCGGGCCGAGAGCACCGCGAGCGGCGTGTCGTCACCCATCGATCCAATGGCCTCTTGCCCGGTCGCGGCCATCGGCGCCATCACCAGCTTCAGGTCTTCCTGGGTGTAGCCAAAGGCCTGCTGTCGATCGAGCACCTTGTCGCTGTCGGGCTCGGGCACGTAGTCCGGCATCGGGATGTCTTCGAGCCGGAGCTGGGTCTTGGCCAGCCACTTCTGGTAAGGCCGGTGCTTGGCGAGCTTGTCCTTGAGCTCGGGATCCCCGATGATCCGGCCCTCGACGAGATCGACCAAAAGCATCTTCCCGGGCTGCAATCGCCACTTCTTGATGATCTTGCGCTCGGGGATGTCGAGCACGCCGGCTTCGGAGGCCAGGATCACGTGATCATCGTCGGTGATGATGTAGCGCGCGGGGCGGAGGCCGTTGCGATCGAGCGTAGCGCCGATCTGGAGGCCGTCGGTGAAGGCCATGGCCGCCGGGCCGTCCCAGGGCTCCATCAAGGCAGCGTGGTACTCGTAAAAGGCCCTCCGCTTCTCGTCCATGAGCGGGTTGTCGGCCCAGGCCTCGGGGATCATCAGCATCATGGCGTGAGCCAGCGAGTAGCCGCCGAAATAGAGCAATTCGAGCGCGTTGTCGAACGAGGCCGAGTCCGACTGGCCGTCGTAGATCAGCGGCCAGATCTTGTAGAGGCCCTCGCCCAGCAGCTTGGAGGCGATGTTCTGCTGCCGGGCGCGGATCCAGTTCACGTTCCCGCGCAGGGTGTTGATCTCGCCGTTGTGGGCGATGAGCCGGAACGGGTGCGCCAGATCCCAGGTGGGAAAGGTGTTGGTCGAGAAGCGCTGATGGACCAGCGCCAGGGCCGAGGTGAGCGTGGGATCCTGGAGATCGAGGTAAAACTCGCCGACCTGGTGGGCGAGGAGCATGCCTTTGTAAACGATGGTCCGCGCCGAGAACGAGGGCACGTAAAGCTCGCTTCCCCGGGTGAGGCCGAGGGCGCGGATGGCGTGGCCGGAGCGCTTGCGGATGATGTAGAGCTTGCGCTCGAAGGCGTCGACGTCCGGCGTGGACAGGCCACGTCCGACGAACACCTGGCGGATCACCGGCTCGCTGGCCCTGGGCCCCTCGCCGAGCCCGCGGTTGTCGACGGGGACGTCGCGCCAGCCGAGCAGCTCTTGCCCTTCGGCGAGGACGGCCCGCTCGATCTCGTGCTGACACGCCGCGCGCGCGCCGGGATCGCGTGGAAGGAACACCATCCCGACGCCGTACTCTCCGGGCTCGGGCAGCTCGATCCCGCGCTGCGCGCACTCGCGCACGAAGAACGGATGCGGGATCTGGAGGAGCACGCCGGCCCCGTCGCCCTGGAGCGGATCGGCACCGGTCGCGCCGCGGTGGGTGAGGTTCGTGAGGATCTGCAGGCCCTGCGTGACGATCTCGCGGCTCTTCTGCCCCTTGATGTGGGCGATGAAGCCGAGGCCGCACGCGTCGTGCTCGTGGCGCGGATCGTAGAGGCCCTGGGCGGACGGGGGCGCGGATTGATTCACGGTCGGACGTACCTCGCGTCGGCCGGGCAAGGAGACGCCCGGCTAACGCGCCGTGTTATACGGCAATCCCGCGGATCTGTACATCCCGGACCGCGATCGGCCCGCGCCGAGCGGCTACTTCTTTCGCATCACCATCGCGGCGATGAAGCCAACGATCGCCACGATGGCGATGACCACGACCATGCCCACGCCGATGCCCGCCTCGAAGATGCCTTTGATGGCCTGGCAGCCGTCGAGGAAGAGCACGCTCGCGACGATGAGCAAGAGCGGCGGGCCGTACGCCTCGAGCCAGGTCTTCGGGATCGTGCCATCGAGGTTGGTCTCTCGGCGGGCGCTCATCAACCGGCTGGGCTTGACGCTGAGGTCCATGGATCGGCCCATCGCAACGGATATGCCACGAGAAAGCCTGCAAATGGCGCCCATTCGTGCGCCGGATCGTCGGACCGCGACGCGGCTCCGGGCGCGTGCTCGCCCCAGGTGTGGCGGCGTGACTCGGTTATTCTCCGGGGCAAGAGATGAAGAGATTTGCGTTGATGCCCCAGAGCGTGTCACCGGCGAAGCGGAGGAGCCGCTGGTCGTTTTCAGGGCAGTTCTTCACGATCTCCGGGCTCGACTGCGGGCTCGTCGCCGGATCGATGTAGCACCAGCCGGTGGCCACCTGGCCGGCGTCCTTGCCGCCGTTGACGATCGGCGTGGGGGACGCGTCCCCGAGGCATGCCGCGAGCTCCTCCGGCGAGCTGCTCACCGCATCTCCGGCCTGGACTATCTCGCAGAAGCAGTCGAGCGAGCCGAGCTTGGCGTCCATAGAGCTCTTGACCGCCGTGAGGATGGCTTGATCGGCGGCCGGTACCGGGCGCCGCGCTCGCTTCGAATCGCACTGGCAGTCCGGGCTCGCGACGCGCCCCTCGATCACCGTGCAGTCCACGCGGCCCTGCGCGTCGGGCGTGAGCTGCCGGGGGAGGCACTGACCACTGACCTCGACCTTGAGCCGGTCGATGATCGCGTTCGCCGCGAGGCGATAGCCGTAGTCGGCGCGGCTCACGTCGGTGATCTGCGACGGGCACAGCGAGCCCACGATCCCCTGGGATCCCAGCGATTTCAGCGTCGCGAGCTCGCGCAGGCCAGGAAAGGCTCGGGCGCTGACCTGCGTCGTCGGGGTGCCCGGATCGCAGACCGGGCTGTCGTTCCCGGGGCCACAATCACAGCCGTACGCGTCGATGGCCGAGCAGTCGCGCGGCGCCGGGAGCTTGAACACGCACGCATACTGGGGATCGTCGATGGCCGTGTACTCGTGTCCGCTGATGGGATCGGCGTCCGGCGCGGATCCAGGGCCCGGGAGCCCCGCGCGCGGCTTCACCGACTCGATCATGTGCGGATCCGTGGGCAGCTTGTGCTGCGCCGGATCGCCGAGGATCTTGTCCCAGGCTGTGGCGCCCGAGGCGTCGACCACCATCATCTCTTCTGCGCTGAGGTTGCCCTTCGCGGGATCGGCCGGATCGCGGGCGAGATCTTGCCAGGGAACACCGACGATGCCGGTGAGAAACACCAGGCTGGGATCGCGGATCCAGTCCTCGCCGTCGCCCGGGGTGAGATCGCTGAAGATCGGGTTCGGCACCATCTCGCCTTCCCGATTGGCAATCATCCGGTCGTGGAGCGCGCTCCGGTAGCGCTCGATTGGATAGAGGAAGTCGATACCGAACCGTCGCTTCTGGTCGAAGCAGCGGAGGTTAATCGGATCCTCGTCGGCGCTCAGCGTCGGGCTCGCGGCGCAGGCGGCGTCGACAGGGCAGCTGGGCGCGGCCTGACCGCACGATTTGCAGCACGGATCGTCGGGGTTCGTCGCGCACTCCTGGCGCGCGCGGGGGAGGTGGAAGGCCTTCGCCGGCATGCCCGGCGTCTCCTGCTGGGCGGCGTAGTAAAACTGCCCGGATTCCCTGATCGAGCAGTCGTTGGAGTCCGAGAGCATGACGATGGACAGGAGCGAGCCCGGCCGGAGGAAGTCGGCGCGCTGCTTCAACAGCGCGGTATCGGTGCCCTGGGGCGTGGCCTTGCCGTTCACCACCGAGATGGTCTGGTACGGCTCGGGATCGACGAGGAATCGATACCAGCTCTCGAGCTGCGACGTGAACCCACACCCCTGCTGCCCCACGCCGCCGACCAGATCCTTCAGCGAGGGCAGGAGCCCCGGCGTCGCGGTGGTGGTCTCGCCTATCCCGCTGACGGAGAGGCTGCCCAGGTGTTCTTCTCCCGGAGGAGAGAGCCTCTGCGCCGGATCCCAGGCGAGGAACCCCTTGTCGGCGTACGTGGGAAGCGTCCCCTTCATGCAGGCGCCGGTGCGGGCGACGAGGTGCCCTGCATCGTTGTTCGAGGGGTTGGGCCCACCGGGGCAAGACTGCGTGTCGTCGGCCACAGAGCAAGTGTCCGCGCCGTGCCCGCCGAGGCTCGAGGTGATGATTCCAATGTGGATGTCGATCATCGGAGCGATCACCCGATGAGCGCCCGGCGGACAGGCCGCGATCGGCTCGCTCGGCTGGGCCGCGGTGGGCTTACCCGAGGCGTCGACGCACCTCGGATTGACCAGCGCGCCGACGAGATCGGGCACCGCGAACGCCAGGATCTTCTGCTTGTCGGCCATCGATCGCGAGTTGTCGATCATCAGCAGGAGATCGAGCTTGTTGACGGTCGACGACGCGAAAGCCACGATGTCCGGCGGGGGCGGCGGGGTGTCGATCGGCGGAGTGACGACGCTGCCGCAGCCGGCGATCGCGCCGGCTCCGACGACGAGGCCTGTGGCGATCGCGAGATGTGCTATCCGGACGAGTCCGCGCTGGACTCGAAGCAATCGATTCATGAGGGTTGCCCGCCTTTGGCTCGCCGGCTTCGCAAGCGGCGTGCCCTCGCGATCAGCGGGAATTCCCGCAGATCGCGATCCAGCTCGACAACTCGGTTGACGTATTTGCCCGCGGTCCGCCACCCGGGAGGGGACGAGGGCCGAGAGGGCAGATCAGTTGAGCGTCTTCGGATCGGGCCCGGCGATCTCGTCGTCTTCGCTCGGGTTCTCTTCGCCGCCGTCGGCGATGGCCCGGGCGCGCTCGGCGTTGCGGCTGTACTCGGCCCGTCGCTTGGCGTCGGTCTCGCCCTTCACGGCGCGCTCCCACAGGTGCGCGGCCTCGCGCCAGTGGCGCTCGCGCGTGCCGTCGTCGCCCGCGTCCCGGGCCTTCTGCTCGGCCGCCTGGGCCTTGATGATGTGGGGGTTTCGCCCGAAGCTCATGTCTCTCTCGACCTCGGCCCCGGGTGTAGCACAAAGGGGCTCGCGCCCGGCTCGTCGCGCGCCGGGGGCACGCGGCCCTGTTCGCGCTGACCCGGGACGGTGTACAAGTCTCGAAAGAGACCTCATCGATCCGTCGTCCCCGGGCGCGCGGAGCCGCATGAAGTTCGAGTGAGCCCATGCCCTGGACCCTGGCCGCCGCTGCGTTCCTGTTCGCCTACGTGACCCTCGTCGTCGTGTTCCGGCTGAGACCGGTGGACGCCACCGCGAAGGGCGCTCCGCCCTCGCCGGCGCCCACGCGGTCCGAGCGCGCAGCCGTCACGACGACGACGGCGAGGCGGACGCGCCCGATGCAAACCGGGCGCGAAACACCGATCTCCAAGCGATCGGGAGCCGGCGCGGCCCCGGGCGACATCCCGCTCCTGAGCGGCGACGACGAGGACGACGACATCACGATCGTGACGCTCGGCCCGCTCGTGGGCGGGGCGATGCCCACCCTGCCGATGTCGGCCTTCGAAGACGACGACGACTTCCCGCAGCCCGGCCCCGAGGCCGTCCCGATCGTCTACGATCAAGACGCCGCCGAAGACGAGCCCACGCGGATCGAGGCGCTGATCCTGGTGAGCGCGGCGGGCCACACCGACACCGGGCAGCGCCGCAAGAAGAACGAAGACAGCTACGTGATCCTCGACGATCACAACCTCTTCGTCGTCGCCGACGGCATGGGCGGCCACGCCGGCGGCGAGATCGCCAGCAAGATCGCCGTCGATACCATCGCCGCGGCCTTCAAGGCCAACACCTTCGCGGGCGAGCGCTACGCCAACGTGCCCCGTCGCGGGAGCGAGCTCGCGCTCGCCGTGCAGATGGCCAACGAGGCCATCTTCGCGCGCGCCAAGGTCGAGGCCGATCTCGAGGGCATGGGCACCACGGTCGTCGCCGCGCGCTTCTCGCCCAACAAGCAGCGCCTCTACATTGGCCACGTCGGCGACAGCCGCTGCTACCGCCTCCGCGACGGCGAGCTCCGCCAGGTCACGACCGATCACACCATGGGCGCGAGCGGGATCACCGGGCCGCTCGCCGATCGGCTCGAGCGCGCGGTCGGCATCGCTCCGGCCGTGAAGGTCGACGTGATCATCGCCCGCCCGCTCCCGAACGATCTCTACCTGCTCTGCTCCGACGGCCTCTCGAAGATGGTGGAGCTCGAGCGGATGCGCGAGATCCTGGTCGCCGACAAGAACAACCTCGACAAGTCGGCCTCGGACCTCGTGGCCGAGGCCAACGCGGTGGGCGGCCGCGACAACATCACCGTGATCCTCGTCCAGGTGAAATCCCCCGCCACGCTGTTCGCTTGAGCCTCATGGACCACAACGTCAACGCCTCGAAACCAAGCGCGAGCCCGACACCGAGCCGCGCCGCGACCTCGCCCCGGATCCGGATTGACGATCTGACCCTGCTGATCCGGCGCGCCACGCCCAACGGCGTGCGGATGGAGATCCGGCCGCCGGGGATCGTGTCCGCCTCGACCGATCCGGTGCTCCCGATGTTCGAGGGGTGGATCCCGGGCGCCGAGCTCCTGGTGCGGGCGACCGGCCTCTGCGACGGCGCGTTCACCGCGTCGCTCGAGGGCGGCGGCGCTTCGCTGGGCTCTCCGGCGCAGGCCTCGCTCGGGGCGATCGGAGGGCCGCTCACGCCGTTCTCGTTCGAGATCGTGGTGCCCTTGCGGGCGCTCTCGTCGTTTGCAGGCGCGCCGCTGGCGCTGGCGGTGCTGATCGCGCCGGCCGGCTCCACCGCGGTGGGCCGCCGGGTCGGGCTGGTGAAGCTCACCCTGATTGGCATCAACGGGCACGGGCCGCACATCGCCGCGCTCGATCTGCTCGAGTCCACCGACTCGGTCCTCTTCGACGCGCCCGAGCGCCGTCTCTTCGATCTCCAGAACCCGGAAGAAGGCCTGTGGACGGGCACCGGGAAATGGCGACTCCGCCTCTTCGCGGACTGGGCCAAGAACGAGGGAGACGCCTACTCGCTCGACGCGCGCCCCACCCAGGTGACCCACGGCTTCCAGAAGGCCTTCGACGCCACCGACGTGGTCTTCGAGGATCCCACCCGCCGCGCCGGCGGGCGCCGCACCTACACCGAGCTCCTGCTCGACACGTCGCACCCGGATCTCGGCTCGATCCCCCAGGAAGGGAAGGATTTCCCGCTCGATCTCGGGGTCGAGCACGCGGTCACGTTCGGCGAGCACGCGGCGATCTGCGCCTGGTTCGCCGCGCTCCCGCTCCGCCTCCGCGATCCTCGGCCGCTCCTGAAATCGTTCCAGCGCCTCTCCGCGGTCGGGATCGATTTCGGGACCACAGCCACCGTCGCAGCGCTCTACCAGAAGGGCTATCGCTCGCTGATGCGGCTGGGCAGCTCGAGCACCCACGCCGCGAAATCGGCCGAGAATCCCACCTATTTGCTGATCGAGGATCACGAGCGCCTCTGGAGCGAGATGGGGCGGGTCAACGACGTCACCCGCTTTCCCAACCTGCTCCGCGTCGTCCGCGGCAGCCACGCGGCGCACGACGCCCTGGCCGACGTGCCCAGCGCGGTGCTCGGCGAGCTCAAGAGTCTGCCCGAGCGGGTGGTCAACCTCGATCAGTCCCCGCAGCTCCGCGATCGCGAGCGCCAGCGGGATTTCCTCCTCGACGAGGCCCGGGTCCGGGTGCTGGTCCGCACCTACGCTTACCTGCTCGGCCGGGCGATCAACCGCCCTGGCCAGGATGTGTATCTCCATTACTGGCTCACTCACCCGGCCAAGTTCGACGAGAAGGCACGCAAGCTCCTCGAGGAAGAGATCAAGAACGGGATCCTGCTCAGCATCCCCGAGGGGATCCCCGCCGACGAGATCACCGTGGCCATGAGCGCCACCGAGCCCGAGGCCTTCGCCGCCGAGGTCTGCCCCGAGCTGGCGGCGCACCCGGTGCTCGAGCCCTTGATCGCCAAATTCGGCGAGATGCGCTTTGCGGTGTTCGACTTCGGCGGAGGCACCCTCGACGTGGCCTGTGGGCGCTTCCGCCCCGCGACCGAGGCCGAGCAGGAAGAGTTCGGCAGCGCGACGGTGATCGAGACGCTCCAGGTCAGCGGCGACGATCACCTGGGCGGCGACTACCTGACCCACGAGCTGGTCTGGCTCACCCACCAGCACGACAAGCACCTTCCCGAGATGGAGGACAAGGAGGTGCCGATGATGCGCCCCCAGACCGTGCCTCCGAACCAGCTCGCCAACAAGCCTCACCTCTACAAGCGCAGCCTCGCGGCGCGGCAGAACCGCTTTCGCTTCGAGCGCGATCTCGGCCTGGAAGCGGTGAAGTTCGGGCCGACCCACGAGCCCTTGCGGGCCGAGGAGCTCACCGCCGCTCGCCTCGACGGGAGCGAGATCCAGCTCGAGTCGCTGAAGACCGATCTGCCCGGGCTCCACGTGCGGCTCAAGGCCCACCTGGAGACGCGGATCCGCGACGGCGTGAAGCTGATGAAGAGCATGCTGGCGATCGCGCCGTGGTCGGGCGACGCCGCGGCGGGCGATCC
This sequence comes from Byssovorax sp., assembly GCA_040006075.1. Classification (GTDB taxonomy): domain Bacteria; phylum Myxococcota_A; class Polyangia; order Polyangiales; family Polyangiaceae; genus JANYGI01. The sequence goes on from JBDTXR010000110.1 coordinate 15,725, forward strand.
GGCGGCTCCGGCGGCTCCGGCGCAACCAGGCGACTGGCGCGAGCAAGGCGTGGTGATCTTGCTGGCCGGCAACTCCTCGCGGAGCGAGTTCGTCGAGAAGGCCCTGGCCGAGGAGCTGGGGATCCCCGGGCTCAAGGTCTGGCGCCCCGACAGCGACGGTCCGTTTCAGCAGGTGGTGCTCTACGAGACGCCGCAGCGCACCGATCGCGGGGCGACCATCGTCGGCGTGACGCCGAAGACGGCGGTGGCGCTCGGCGCCCTGAAGATTGCCAATCACGAGGTGCACCTGGTGCGGCGGACCCAGGGGTTCAGCTATTTCCTCGGCGATTTGCGGGGGTTCCCGCCCAAGTTCAAGGCCCTGGTCCCGATGGGGACGCAGGTGGGGGATCCGGCCAGTTTCGGCCCGCATTTCATCGATCTCGGCCGGTGGGACGCCAAGACGCCGCTCCGGGTCACCCGCGAGTACGTTCCTGGCCAGATGACGTCGAACGATCCCCGGATCTCGCTCGTGCCCACCGGGCTCCCGCCGGGGGTCATCGGCCGACTCTATGCCTGCGTCACCTCGCCCGAAGAGGTGACCCTGGCGCTCCAGCGCGAGGGGCAAGAGCCGCTCGTCGCCACCGTCAACCTCGCCAAGTACATGCGGTGAGCTCATGAGTGAACCCTCCTCCGCCCTGACGTTCGCGGCCGCGCTCCGCGCCGAGATCGACGCGGTCGTGGCCCGCTACGAGGCGATGGCGCGCGCCCAGGAAGAGACCCTGTCGGTCCTGCGAGCGCGGGAGGTCGACGCGCTCGGAAAAGAGCTCGCCGCAGCGAGGGTCGAGCTGGATCTGCTCCGGGTCGAGGCCGGGGACCAGCGGTCCGAGATTGCCACTCTCCGCGCCGAGGTCCAGGTGCTCTCGCGCGATCTCGCCGCGGCCCGCGCCCGGGCTACCACGCTCGAAGGGGCGGCGCGCGAGGCCGGCGAGACGGCGCGCGCGCTGAGCGAGCAGTTCGCCGCGGAGGACCGCTTCGTCACGGCCTGCGCGGGGCTCGACGGCAGCTTGCTGGGAGAGGCCTTGAAGAGCGCGCTGGGCCGGGAGATCGCGGCCGATCCGGCCACGTACGCCGCGCTCAAGGGGCGAGGGCTGGAGATCGTGCTCTCGTTGACGCTGAAGGAGCGCGGCCGGAGCGTGGTCCAGGCGCCTCTGCTCGAGCGCGAGCGCGCGGCGCTCCCGGGGATCGCCGCCGCGGCCGGCTGCGAGCTGCTGATCCCTGCTCCGGGGACGCGGTTCACGGCGACGGCGATGGATAAAGCCAGCAGCGTCTCGCAGCCGGCCGAGGAGGGGAACGTGGTCGAGTGCTTGATCCCCGGCGCGCGCCGGAGCGGCACCGAGGGCTCGCTCGTGCTCCCCCGGGTGGTCGTGGCGACGGGCTAGCGATTAACGGCGCTTGGCCAGCTCGCTGCGGACGCGATCGAGCACGCCGCCGAGCTTCTCCCGGGCGCGCTCGACGTTGATCACGCCCTCGCCGGCGCGCTCGGCGGTGATCGCGCGCTCGCGCTCGCGGCTCACCGCGTCCTCGAGCTGATCGATCTCCAGCTTGCGCGCGGCGAGCTCGGCCTTGTGGCGCGTGGACTCCGCGCGCAGGCGCTCGACCTCGCCGCGCAGCGTGAGAGCCTCGGCGTGCTCGCTCGCGAGGTGACGCGCGCGGGCCGCGGTCTCGGCCTCGCTCGCCAGCGCGCGCTCGAGCTCGGCGCCGAGGTGCCTGGTCGTCGCGTCGAGCTCGGCGGCGAGCGCGCGGTGCTCTTCTTCGAGGCGCAGCTTCAGCGCGGTGGTCGCCTCGTCGCGCGAGGCCAGCGCGAGCTCGTGCGACTGCTCGACGCGCGCCAGCGCCGCGGCGTGCTCTTCCTCGAGCGTGCGGATCGCGAGGGCCTTGGCGGCCTCGAGCGAGCGGCCGCGATCGGAGAGCGCGAGCTCGCCCTCCTCGCGCTCGGCGCGCACCACCGCCGCGAGCTCGCGCCCGGCGCGCTCCGCCGCCTCGGCGAGCGCGCGGGCCTTGTCTTCGGCGGCGTCGGCGCGATCTTTCTCGCGCGCGGCCTCGCTCTCGGCGAGCGCGCGGGCCTTGTCCTCGGCGGCGTCGGCGCGATCTTTCCAGCGCGTCGCCTCGAGCTCGGCGAGCGCGCGGGCCTTGTCCTGCGCGGCCTCGGCGCGATCGTTCTCGCGCGCGTCCTCGTGGGTGCGGATCAGGCGGGCGCGATCCTCGGCCGCGTCGAGCCGCTCGCGCGCGCCCGCGGCCTCCACCGTCGCGAGCGCCTCGCGCAGGCCCGCGAGCTGGGCTTCGAATTCGGCGATCTTCGCCGCGAAATCGGGCGCCGGCTCGGCGAACGGCGCGGGCTCGGCCTCGGCGATCGGGGGCTCGGCCTCTCCGATCACCGGCTCGGCCGCCAGGCTCTCGAAGGCGATCACCTCGGCGATCGGCGGCGCGGCCTCGGCCTCGGCCGGCGGCGTTTCGGCTTCGATTGTCGGTGTTTTCTCCTCGATCGGCGCGGCCTCGAGCTCGATCGGCGCGGCCTCGATCTCGATCGGCGGCGCGGCCTCGATCTCGATCGGCGCGGCCTCGATCGTCGCGGGGGCTTCAATTTGCGGTTCGGGCGCGATCGCCTCCGCGGCGCTCAGGGTGATCGAGAGGAGCTCGCCCGACGTCGTCCCCACGCAGAGAGCGCGCGCGCCCTTGATCAACGAGGCCACGAGCACGCGCGGTCGCCCGCGGGTCCCGAGCGCGATCTCGCTCACGGGGGCGATCACCGCGGACGCGGCCGCCGCGGCGATCGCGGCCTCGTCGTAGAGCGCGGCGCGACCGTCGAGGAACACCACCGCGAGGCTCGATCCGATCACCGCGGCGTCGGCGACGTTGCCGCCGACCTGAACGAGCTTGGCGTCGAAGCGGCGCGGGCCGCCGGTGATCACCGCGAGGCCCGCTTCGCCTCGCTTGAACACCGCGGCGAGGGCCGCGCCGCCGCGCAGGCGATCGAGGCCCGCGGCCTCGATCGGCAGGTCGGCGCGCGCGCTGGTGCCGAGCTCCGGCGTCGCGCCGGGGTGGATCCGGAACACGCCTCCGGCCTCGCCCTCGGCGATTACGTAGGTCACGTGCTCGTCGACGTCGGCCGCGCGGAGCGCGCCGCCGCGCGCGGTGAACGTCCGCGCGCTGACCGCGCCGCGCGTGATCGAGAACGCCGTCGCGCTCCCGTCGACGCCGATGCCGAGCGCGTGCACGCCCGCCGGCCGCGCGTGCAGCGATCGGATGTCGCGCGCGATCACCTTGGGGCGCGCCTCGCCGGTGAGGTTCGCGAGCGCCCACACCGCGCCGTCGGCGGTGCGCACCAGCGCGGCGTCGGGCGCGAGCAGCGCGATCTCCTGCGGCGACTCGAGGCCCAGCTCGACCACGTGCGCGCTCCCCCCGCCGAGCGGCACCAGCGCGAGCCGCGCGGGCCCGGTGAGCAGCACCCCGAGCAGCAGCGCGCCGGGCAGGATCGCCGCCGAGGCGATCGGAGTGTCGAGGTCGGTCACCTTCTCGTTCGCGGTGAGGTGGAGCGGCGTCATCGGTCCAGCGTATCGCGATCGATGTCGCGCAAGGTAGCCCGGGAAGGGCGGGCGCTCTACTTGTCGCCGAGGGGGAGCCGGAGCTGTTCACCGGGCCGTCGGTCGTACGGGCTTCGCCTTCTTGCGGAGCCCGATCAGGAGCGCGTCGAGGCCGAAGGCGAACTCGTCGTCTTCGTTGTGGGTCGCGAGCTGGGTCACGGCCTCGTTGAGGTTGGGAAACTCGTCGCCTGCGAGCTCTTCGTAGAGCGGCCTCGAGTGTTCGTGCTCGTCGGCGGGAGTCCTGGACTGCCGGGACAGCGTGTGACCGACGACGAAGGTGACCAGCACGTTGAGGGCGCTGATGGCCTCGTCCGGCTGGAATCCGGCTTCGCGGAGCAAGCCCAGCGCGGCTTCCACGTGGCGCAAAGCGCCCTTCGTCACCGCCGGACGGCTGATGAAGAGCGGGAGCGCGCCCTCGTGGACCTGGAGGGCGTGGCGGAAGGCCCAGGCTGTCTCGGCGAGGCGCTCCGTCAAGGAGCCTCCGTAACCGGGAGCGGGCATCTCGTCCAGGATCACCTCGACCATGCCATCGAGCAGCGCGGCCTTGTTCGGAACGTGGTTGTAGAGCGACATCGCCTCGACGCCCAGCTCCTGGCCGAGCCGGCGCATGCTCAGCGCTTCGAGCCCGCTCTCGTCGGCGATCCGGAGGGCGGTCTGGAGGATGAGGTCGCGCGAGAGCGAGCCGCGGGCGGGGCGGGGGGTGGCATTGCTTCTTGACTGCACACCGACTTACACCATAAGCTTACGCTGTAAGTCAAGCCGGGAGGCGCGCGGATGCTGGTGGTCCAGACGAGGCAGAACGACAAGCTCTTGCCGGGGCGCGTGCGCCTCGGCGTCGACGAAGCGGAGCTGCGGGAGCACGTGGGGTGGCTCTCGGAGCCTCGGCATTTCCAGGCGCAGCCGCGGGCGAACCGGCGGATCGCGGATCGCCTCGCCGAGCTGCTGGAGGGCCACGGCTACCGCGTCGAGATCCAGGGGCCCTATCGCAACGTGATCGCTCATCCCCGCGATCCCGGCCCGTGCACCCTGATCTGCGCGCACTACGACAGCGTCCCGACGACGCCGGGCGCCGACGACAACGGAAGCGGGATAGCCGCTCTCCTCGCCGCGGCGCGGGCCCTCGGCCTCGATCCAGCGAAGCGCCCCAACGTGGGATTCGTGGCCTTCAACTGCGAAGAAGACGGGATGCTCGGGAGCCGAGATTTCGTCGACAGCTACCTCCCCTCGGGGCGCCTCGTGGTCGAGCGCGCTCACGTCCTCGAGATGATCGGGTTCTGCTCGCACGAGCGCGGATCCCAGCGCCGACCGGTGCGCGTGCCGATCCCGATGCCCGACGTCGGTGACTTCCTCGGCCTGCTCGGCAGCGCCGGCTCGAACCGGATGGTGAACGAGCTGGTGCGCACCGCCGAGCACCAGATACCCGATCTCCGCGTGGTCGGATTGAAGACCTACTGGGGTGTCGATCGGCTGCTGCCGGTGCTGCACCGGAGCGATCACTCGCCCTTCTGGAAGGCGGGTATTCCCTCCGTGCTCTGGACCGATACCGCCGAGTTCCGGAACCCGGGCTACCACGGATCCGGCGATCTCCCGGCGACGCTCGACTACGGCTTCCTCCGCCGCGTGACGGAGCTGCTCCTGGCGAGCGCGACGTCGGCGCGCGCTTGATCGGTTCGGGATGGCCAGAACGGCCGCCCGTCGATTACGGTAGCGCGCCATGTGGAGCCCCGAAGGCCGTAAAGCGAACGCTGCCGAGCTGCGCCAGGTCGCAGACAAGATCCTCCGCTATCGCCAGCTCACCGATCGGTTCGCGAGCTATTTCCAGGCCGAGAGCGACAACGCCCGGCAGCTCCGCGAGCTCCGCGGGCGCTTCGAGGATCTGCGCGCGCGCAGCCTCGATCGCGAGAAGCGCCTCGCCAAGGGCGTGGTCAAGATCGGCGTCGTCGGCCTGGAAAAGCAGGGCAAGAGCGCGTTTCTCTCGGCGTGGCTGAAGAGCGAGAAGCTGCTCCCGAGCGAGGCCGAGCGCTGCACCTGGAGCACCACGGTGGTCGAGCCGGGCGAGGCCGGGCAGTTCGAGGCCGTGGTCACCTACTACGCCGAGGGCGAGTTCAAGCAGCGGATCGCCAGCTACTTCGACGCGCTCGAGCCGGGCAGCGTCGAGCGCTGGCAGGGGCTGAACGCCTCGGAGATCCTGCGGATGAAGGCGGCGTTCAAGGCCCGCGAGGGCTTCGAGGTCGACGATCCGGATCGCGCCGGGCGCCGCGAGCAGACCTCCCTCGCCGAGCTCAACGATATCGCGGCGGGTCTGTCTGACATCAAATCGCGGCTCGGGAAAGAGCCGCAGAAGATCGTGGCCACGAGCCTCGACGAGCTCGCCGAGAAGATCCGCCCGTTCATCGCGCTCAAGGACACGCGCAACGGGAACCGGCCGTACCCCGGCGTGCGCGCCGTGAAGCTGGTCGCGGTGATGATCCCGGTCGAGGGCGCGATGCCCGGCGTGGTGCTGATGGATCTCCCCGGCATCGACGCGCCCTCGGACAAGGCGCGGCGCGACACCGAGGACGCGCTGACGAACGAGGTCGACGTCACGATCTTCGTGAAGGACGTGACCCGCCCGTCGCTGGTGCGGAACGAGATCGAGCTGCTGCGCACGGTGCAGTCGGCCGACCGGAGCATTTCGCTCAAGGATCGGATCTTCGTGGTCCTCACCAAGGTGGATCTCTTCGATCGGCCCGACGAGAACGGCAACTGGCACTGGTCGCTCGCGGCGCGCAACTTCCGCGAGCAGGGCGTGGAGCGGGTGTTCCCGTACTCCAAGATCTGGGTCCACCAGGGGCCCGAGATGGCGCACCCGGTGGCCAAGCAGCTCATGGATTTCTACGGCTCGACCACGCCGGTGCACGGGCTGGAGCGGCTGAAGGAGGCGGTGCTCCACTACCTCAACACCGACGTGGAAGCCCTGGATCGCAAGGTGATCTCGGGGGTGCACGCCGAGTTCGCCGAGCTCGAGGTGCGGCTCCGCGGCCTCCTGGTGTCGGTCAAGGACAGCCTCTCGGATCGCGAGTTCGAGCGGCGCGCCGAGCAGGTGTTCGACATGCACTTCGAGCACATCCAGGCCGGCGAGGATCCGAGGGGGCTGCTGCCCGAGATCCGCAAGGGGCTCTCGGCCTTCATGGATCTCGAGATGAGCGAGTCGCAGCGGCTGGCCCGCGCCGAGCGCGCCGACGTGCGCATCGATCAGATCCGCGCCGACCTGCTCCACCGCCTCACGCCCGAGGAGGCCGAGGCCAAGCGGCGGCAGATGCCGAGCCCCGGCCTGATGAACGAGACCGCCGTCGAGATCGAGATGCGCAAGCAGATGCGCGAGCGCGTCGC
>JBDTXR010000111.1:0-22661 GCA_040006075.1 Byssovorax sp.
GATCAGCAGTGCTCGACGATGATGGTCCAGCACGCTTCGGCGAACTCGCGGTAGACGCTGCGGTCGAGCCTGGGCGGGGGGACGGCGATCAGGCCTCGGTGGGAGGCGAAGAGGGGGCCCAAGGCGCCTTCGATCTCGGTGCTGGTCTCGACCCACAGGAACTCTTCGACGCCCTGGGTTACCTGGGTTCGGAGCAGGCCGGGCACGTCTTGGAGGCGGACTTTCGGCGGGAAGCGGCGGGCCATGCCAGCGGCGATTTGCTCGGCGTGATCGGGCCAGCGGCCCATGGCGCGGTGGAAGGTGGCGCCGAGCAAGCGGAGGATTTGCTGCGCCAGGGCCTTGACCTGGGGCCTTTGCACGCGCTCTTCATGCTCGGCGACCATGGCCAGGTACTCCGGCGTCAGCAGCTTGTTGATGTCGGTCGTGAGGATGTGCTGGGACTCGGGGGTGAGCTTGAGATCGGCGATTTGAGCGAGCAGCAGGTCGCGCGCGGTGCCGAGTCGGACGGTCAAGGCACCCTCCGGCGTGGTGTCGAGGATACGCGCCAGAGGATCGATGAGGCGGCGGCCAAAGGTGGTGAGGATGTGGTCGAGGACGCGCTTCTGGTGCTCGACGCGGCCCAGGACCGAGAGGCCGCGGGTGAGCGCCGCGCGGGTCGGCGGGTCGACCATCACCTGATCGGTGCCGCCGACGCGGTAGCGATCGTCGTACATCTGGAGCGAGGCGAGCATCTCGCGAAAGGCTTCGGCGGAAGCCTCGCCGCCTTCGGGAGCACCGTAGACGCGGATCTTCAGGCCCGCTTCGGCGCCGGCGCCGAACTGGCGCTGGATCTCCGCCATGACGTCGGACTCGCTGACCAGCGTGGGCGAAGAGGGCTCCATGCTGAGCAGCGTAGCTCAAACGGCGCGACGCGTCAGCGGGCGAAGGCGCGGAGATGCAGATAAGCCCACATCAGCTCGGGCAAGAGCTTCTCGGCCAGCTTCTCCACGCCGCCGACGAGGCCGCTCACCACGGGGTTGTTCGCCCATCCGGGCTTGCCCAGATCAGGGTGGAAGACGATCCGGTGGATGGGGAAACCCTGGTGCCTCGTGGTGTCGCGCACGTCGAAATGGCTGTAAAGCAAGCCCGCGAGGTAGCCCTCGGTCGAGCGCAGCTCGCCGCGCTCGACCGGGATGGCGAGGGCGTGCGCGGCGATGAGCGGGTTGTACCGACAGGGCTCGAGCACGTCGACGCGGCCGCCGGGGGCGATGACGCGGGCGATCTCGGCCATCAGCCGCTCGGGCTCGGGGATGTGGTGGATCACGTCGCGAACGATGATGTGATCGAAGCTGCCCTTCTCGAACGGCAGATCCAGGGCCGAAGCCGCGATGAACTTGCACTTCGGGAGGCGCGTCCGGGCAAAGGCGATCTTCTCTTCGAAGAGATCGACGCCCGTGGCGCCCTCGGGCTCGCCCAGGTGGTAGAGAGTGGCCCCCTCGCCGCAGCCGAGATCCAGTAACCGACCCTGGAGCGGGAAGAACGCGGCGCGCACCAGCTCGCGCTCGCGGTCGGCGACATAGGCCCCCTCGGTCTGCCAGGCGTAGTGGACCGGAGTCGCCGCCTTGTACGCGTCGCGGAGCGGCGAGTCGACGGTGAGATCGCGAACCTTGACCATCTCAGAGCCCCATCCGCAGCTTCTTGAAGCCGAAGGCCGTCATCTTGAGCAGGAGCCATCCGTGGGCGAAGCGGCTGATCTTGGTGTCCCCGTAGGTGCGGGCGCGGTAGCGGACCGGGAGGTCGACGATCTTCATGTTGAGGCGCGCGGCGCCGAAGAGGAGGTCGAAATCGCCGAAGGGGTCGAACTCGCCGAAGAAGGCGCGGTTGTCGGCGATCCGGTCGTAGTCGCGGCGGTAGAGCACCTTGGTGCCGCAGAGAGAGTCCTTGATCGGCTGCTCGAGGACCCAGGAGAGGGCCAGAGAGAAGAACTTGTTGCCGAGCAGGTTGAGGAAGCGCATGGCCTGCCCTTCCATCGGGTACACCAGACGAACGCCGTTGATGAACTCGCCCTTGCCGGTGACCAGGGCCTTGTAGAACTTGGGCAAGTCTTCCGGAGGCACGGTGAGGTCGGAGTCGAGGATCATCAGCACCTCGCATTTGGCGGCGGCGTAGCCCTTGCGGACCGCGTCGCCCTTGCCCTTGCCGTCGCCCTGGAACACGAGGCTCAATTCGAGAGGACCCTTGTAGGCGGCGATCGCGGCCTGGATCTCTTCCACGGTGCCGTCATTGGAGTTGCCGTCGACGAAGATCAACTCCGTGCGCGGGCCCATCATCGGGGTGCGGCGGATGGCCTCGTGGATGTTCCCCTTCTCGTTGCGGGTCGGGCAGATGACCGAGACGCCGGGGAGCGGCGAGATCATGGGCTCTTCCACGCCGCGAGCGACGAAGTAGTCGACCAGCGCCGTCTCGCGGAGCACCGGGATCTGGGCGCCGATGCGGTTGGCGAGCTGCGAGACGATTGGCACGTGGGTAGGGACGAGGATGTCTGTCCCGTGGCGCACGACCTCGTACCCGGAGAGGTGGAGAAGGTTGCCGATGTCCTGCATCGAGAGCCAGTTCTGGTCGGGCCAGGGGGTCTTGCGGCCCACCATTTCGGCGGCCTTGAGGATCGGCTCCCAGACGAAGTTGTAATAGGTGACGATCATCCGCCCGGTGGGGGCGAGGAGCGAACGGACCTGCTCGAAGGCCCGCTGGATGTCGTCGAGGTGGCCGACCGCGTCGCTGAAGATGATCGCGTCGAACGGGCCCTCGGGCATGCTGTCGCGCTCGACGTCGCCGACGCGGAAATCCAGGCCTGGATGGCGGATGCGCGCCAGCTCGACCATGCGCGACGAGATGTCGACGCCGACGCTGCGCGCGCCGCCGAGCGAGGCCAGGAGATCGCCCAGGCCGCAGCCGATCTCGAGGATCCGGCTCTTCGGCAGGACCAGGCTGCCGACGAGGCGCTGGACCTCTTCAGCATAGTAATGGTTCTGCTCGATCCAGTGGGCGCGCCCCTCGGCGATCGCGTCGTAGACGGCGACCCGCGAGCGCCGCCGCTCGAGCTCCCGGAGCTCGAACTCGGAGAGCTCCGCTGCCACTTCCTTCGGAGCGTTCCCGGCCTGCTGCGTGCTCACCATGCTGATCCCTCGGCGTTCGTAGTCCAAGCGTTGATGTCAGTGAGAATCAGTGAGAAGAGGAAGAAGACGCGGATTTCGCGGATTCGCGATCGAGCAGCGCGCGGCGGTTCTCGCGATACCAGGCGATGGTCTTCGCGAGGCCGGCGTCGAGCGAGGTGGTCGACGCGAAGCCGAAGCGCTCCCTGGCGCGCGAGACGTCGAGCATCCGGCGCGGCTGCCCGTTGGGGCGGCTCGCGTCCCAGCGCAGCGCGCCGGTGTAGCCGGTGGCCGCGGCGACCTTCTCGGCGAGCGTCTTCATGGAGATCTCGAAGCCCGCGCCGAGGTTCACCGGGTCGGGATCGTCGTAGCGCTGCGCCGCGAGCGCGATGCCCTCCGCCGCGTCGTCGACGTAGAGAAACTCGCGCGTGGGCGAGCCGTCGCCCCAGAGATCGACCGAGGAATCGCCTCGAAGTGAGGCCTCGACGAACTTGCGGATCATCGCCGGGATCACGTGCGAGTCCTCGAGATCGAAGTTGTCGTGGGGGCCATAGAGGTTGACCGGGAAGACCATGACGAAGTTCGATCCGAACTCTTGCCGGTAGGCCTGGGCCATGACGAGCAGGGCCTTTTTCGCGATGCCGTAGGGCGCGTTGGTCTCCTCGGGGTAGCCGTTCCAGAGGTCGTCTTCGCGAAACGGGACCGGCGCGAACTTCGGGTAGGCGCAGATGGTGCCGGCGATCACCACCTTCGGGGTGCTCGCGCGGCGCGCCTCTTCGAGCACGTTCAGGCCCATGGCCATGTTGTCGCGGAAGAAGGTTCCGGGGTGCTTGCGGTTCGCGCCGATGCCGCCGACCTTGGCCGCGAGGTGGACCACGAGGTCGGGCTTCGACTCGGCGAAGAGCGCGCGCGTGGCCGCGGCGTCGGTCAGATCGTGCTGCGCGGAGCGGGGCACGACGATGTCCGTGGCGCCGCGCGCGCGGAGCTGCGCCGCGACCGCGACCCCGAGGAAGCCGTTGCCGCCGGTGAGGAGAATCCGCTGATTTGCGAGGTTGGTTTCCATGTCGGGTCCTTCGGGAGGCCCCCCAATACCACAGCCCGGGCGGAGACGCGCGCGCGAGAGCGACGACGGCGCGCGCGCCTCCGGTGGCGTATGCTCGGCGGAACATGATTGTCATCCTCCGCTCGTCCGCGAACCCCGAAGAGCAACGCCCGACGCTCGACGCGCTGGCGGCCCTCCCCGGCATCGAGGCCCGGGTCCACGCCGTCCGAGGCGCGCTGAAGACCCTGACCGAGGTGTACCTGATCGGGAATACCAAGGCCCTCTCGGCCGAGGACATCGCCCTGCTCCCGGGCGTCGATCGCGTGGTCCGCGTGTCCGAAGAGTACCGGATCCTGGGCCGCCACAGCGACGAGCAGCGCGTCACCGGCTTCGAGTACAACGGAGTCACCTTCAGTCAGGACACGCTTCATGTCTTCGCCGGGCTCTGCGCCGTGGACACTCCCGAGCACGTGAGAGAGATGGTCGAGGCCCTCGCTCGCCACGGACAGACCTGCACCCGGATGGGCGCCTACAAGCCGCGGACGAACCCATACTCGTTTCAGGGGCACGGAAAGGGCTGTCTTCCCTGGGTCTTCGAGATCGCCGGGAAGAATGGAATCAAGGTGATCGCCATGGAGATCACCCACGAGAGCCACATCGAGGAGATCGCCGAGTGCCTGGAGAAGACTGGCAATCCGACCGGGGTGATGCTCCAGATTGGCACTCGAAACACCCAGAACTTCGAGCTCCTCAAGGCCGTTGGCCGGCAGTCGCGCTTCCCGGTGCTGTTCAAGCGCGGGTTCGGGATCACCCTGAACGAGTCGCTCAACGCCGCGGAGTACCTGGCCAGCGAGGGCAACTCCAGCGTGGTCTTCTGTCTGCGCGGGATGAAGACCAACATGGGGGATCCGCACCGGAACATGGTCGATTTCGCCCACGTCCCGGTGGTCCGGCGCCTGACGAGGATGCCTGTTTGCATCGATCCTTCGCACTCGGTCGGCTCGCGCGAGCGCTCGCCGGAGGGGATCTCCGACACGATGCACGTCACCGCGCAAGGCGTGGTGGCGGGCGCGAACATGGTGCTGATCGACTTCCACCCTGCCCCGCGGACCGCCCTGGTCGACGGGCCGCAAGCGCTGTTGATGAGCGAGCTCGGGTGGTTCCTCGACGACGTGGCGCTCGCACGAGAGTGCCATGAGAAGCGGCGAGCGCGGGCTGCGCTGGCGCGCGGCGCGTGACCGGGCTCAGCGCCGCAGCGCGAAGACGCTCGACGCCTGGCGAGGCGTGAGGTTCTGCCATTTTGCATAGGCCGCGACGGCGCGCGACCGCAGCTCCGCGGGAGGCGCGTTGTCGCCGATCCCGCGGGCGATCGCGTCGATCAGGTACGCTTCGGGCGCCATGAGCGTGGCTGTCATCACCAGCGGAGTCGACCCGGCGCTGGTGAGCTGCGGAGAGAAATACGGCTCCGATTTGCAGGCGAGCACGAACGAAGGGATCGGGGAGCGCGCGCCGGGGGCCGGATCCGGGAGCGTTTTCCCATCCATCATGCGGTTGTGGCCGGCGTAGCCGACGATCTGGACGCGCTCGTTTCGCTGGGTTTTCCCGTCCATGAACGAGACCTGGCCCCCCGAGGTGGCCGTGGCGTAGAGGTGGTCGACGGCGGTGTCGATAGCGTCACCATGGATGGCCTGAATGACCACGAGCTGCTCGACCGGCGCCTCACGACCCCAGGGCGCGCCCGGGACCCTCCGGCGGTACACGATCCGCTCCAGGAACACTTGACCTCGACGGGAGACCTCGACTTGCTCCCAGCCGCTCCCGGGGCGGTCGAAGAAATGTCTGGCTCCAAACGATGCTCCCCAGTACACGTTGTGCTCGAGGCCGGCGGCGCGGCCGGCGATCGCCGATCCACAGTTGATCTGCTCGTTCGAGCACAGCGGGACGACGACGTAGAGCACCAGCGGGCGGCCCGCCTGGACGTCGGTGGCAATCGCTGGAGCGAGGGTGGTGAGCGGGTCGGCGGCGGCCGTGGAGGCCAGCGTCAGGGCGGCGGCGAGGACGAGCGCGCGGAGGAGGTGCATGGGGCCTCCATCGCGCGACGGAGGCGGAGTGTGACCAGTCGGTGCGAGTCGACGCGGGAGGCGATCGACAGACGGCGCGCGCTGTCCGGTCTGGAGCCGGGCTCGTCGTCGACCGCGGGTTCTCCGGGGTCTGGGTTACGATGCCGTCGAGATCCAGAGGATGGTCAACCCCAGCACGCCAGGCGGCACGCGCACCGCTCCGCTCCCCACGAACGAGGGCGAGCGGATGGCGCCGACGCGCGCGCCGCGGCGGCAGGTGGTGTTGCTGGTCCATCACCGCGACGGCGTGGAGGTGGTGTCGCTGGTCCCCGGCGCGGCGGTGGTCGTGGGGCGCGAGGCCCCCGCCGACGTGGTCGTCGCCGATCGGTGCCTCTCGCGGAGCCACGCGCGCTTCACGCTGATCGCCGCCGAGGCTGTCGCCGTCGAGGATCTGGGCTCCACCAACGGCACGAGGATCGGCGGCGAGCGCGTCGAGCGCGCGTCGATCAAGCCCGGCGATCAGGTGATGCTCGGGACCATCGCCGTCGCGGTCCACGTGTTCACCGGCGACGACGCGACGCCGCGCGGGCTCGAAGGGCACGACGCGTTCGTCGCGGGCGTCGACGCCGAGATCGCGCGAGCGCGCTTCTTTCGCCGGCCGCTCGCGGTGCTGATGATCCGCGCGATGGACGGGGATCTCGCGAGCTTCCCGCGCTGGTGCGTGCGCGTGCGTCAGCTCCTGAGGCCGGTCGATCGGATCGGCCTCTACGGGGCCGCGATGATCGAGGTGCTGCTCCCCGAAGCCACGCCCGAAGAGGCGCTGGCGCTCGGTCGATCGCTGGTCGCGGCGGCCGACGACGAGCCGTTCCTCGGGTGCGGAATCGCTTCATTTCCCGGGTCGGGAGCTTCTGCCGAGGCGTTGCTGTCGGCGGCGCTCGAGGTCGTGGTGAGCGCGAGCGCGTCGGATCCGCTGCGCGCCGCCGCGAGCGCCGCGCTGCGGACCGTGGAGCCCGAGGCGCGATCGTCCTCGCGCGACGACGACGAGCTCCTCGTCGCGAGCCCCGCGATGCGCGCGCTGGCGGAGACGGCCGCGCGCGTGGCGCGATCGTCGATCCCGGTGCTGCTCCAGGGCGAGACGGGCTCGGGGAAAGAGCTCGTGGCGCGGCGGATCCACGCCGAGGGTCCGCGGCGCGGGAGGCCGCTCGTGTGCGTGAACTGCGGCGCGATCCCCGCGCAGCTCGTGGAGAGCACGCTCTTCGGCCACGAGCGCGGCGCGTTCACCGGCGCGCTCCAGCAGCACAAGGGCGTGTTCGAAGCGGCGGACGGCGGCACCGTGCTGCTCGACGAGGTCGGCGAGCTGCCGGCCGCGGCGCAGGCCGCGCTGCTCCGCGTGCTGGAGACGAAGCGGATCACGCGCGTCGGCTCGACGCGGGAGATCGAGGTCGACGTGCGGGTGATCGCCGCGACGCACCGCGATCTCGAGGCGATGAGCGAGGCCGGCGCATTCCGGCTCGATCTTTACTACCGGCTCGGCGCGATCATCCTGGCGGTCCCGCCGCTGCGCGAGCGGCGTGAAGAGATCGCGCGGCTCGCGCAGAGGTTCCTCGCGCGGGCCGAGAAGGCGGCGGGGCGCGGGTCGATGCGCCTCGATCCCGACGCGCTCGCGCTGCTCGATCGCTACGCATGGCCGGGCAACGTGCGCGAGCTGCGCAACGCGATCGAGCGCGCCGTGGTGATCGCCGACGGCGACACGCTGACGCCGCGCGATCTGCCGGCGCGGATCGGCGCGCGCGCGGCGAAGCCGACGACGGCAGCGGCGCCCGCAGATCCAGCGCACACCGGGAGCCTCAAGGAGCGGATGGAGCGCTTCGAGCGCGACACGCTCGTGGCCGCGCTGCGCGAGACCGCGGGCAACCAGACCGAGGCCGCGGCGCTGCTCTCGCTCCCGCTGCGAACGCTCCAGCACAAGCTCAAGGGCTACGGGATCAAGAAGACGTACGCGGCGGGCGACGAGGCGTGAGCGATCCGGAGGTCGCGATCCTCGCGCCGGGCGCCGTGTTTCACGAGCGTTACGAGATCGTGCGCTGCCTCAAGGCCGGGGGGATGGGCGCGGTCTACGAGGTGCTCGATCGGACCACCGCGGCGCCGCGCGCGCTGAAGGTGATGCAGCCGGAGCTGCTCTCCGACGACGACATGCGCGCGCGCTTCGCGCAGGAGGCGCGCGTCACCGGGGGCGTGGAGAGTGAGCACGTGGTGCGGACGTCCGATGCCGGCGTCGACGCGCGCACGGGGACGCCGTTCTTGGTGATGGATCTGCTCCGCGGCGAGGAGCTGGGGCGCATGCTCAAGCGCCGCGGCCGGCTGCCCGCGGACGAGGTCGTGGCCTACCTCTTCCAGGCGGCGATGGCCCTCGATCGGACGCACGCGGCGAGCATCGTTCATCGGGATCTCAAGCCCGAGAACCTCTTCATCACCCGGCGCGACGACGGCTCGCCGTGCCTCAAGATCCTCGACTTCGGCATCGCCAAGGTGCTCGCGCGGAGCCTCGCGGGGCCGACGACGCGATCGATCGGGACGCCGCTGTACATGGCCCCCGAGCAGCTCGAAGGCCGCCACTCCATCGGCCCGCGCGCCGATCTCTACGCCCTCGCCCAGATCGCCTTCGCGCTCCTCGTGGGCGAGCCGTACTGGGCGCGCGATCTCGACGAGTGCGGCGCGTTGATCCCCTTCTTCGCGCGCGTGATCCGGGGCGTGGAAGAGCCCGCGAGCGCGCGCGCCGAGAGCCGCGGGGTGACGCTCTCGCCGGCGTTCGACGCCTGGTTCCTCAAGGCGACGGCGGTGCGCGCGGCGGATCGGTTCGATCGCGCGACGGCGGCGATCACCGCGCTCGCCGCGGCGCTGCGGATCGATCTGCCAAAGGCCTGGTCCCCGGCCGAGGCGCCGATCGAGGCCGCCGGCGCAGCGGCCGACGGGGGTGATACCGAAAAACTATCAGGACCCACGGGCGATGGAGCAACGAGCGCGCGGCGCACCGGCCCGACCAGCGTCGTGGTCACCGGCAGCGCCGCAGCTCCGGCACGAGCGACGTTGACGTGGCCAATCGTCGTCGGCCTCGCCGCAGGCCTCGTCGTGGTGGCCTTGATCGCGGCGCGCCCGACCGCGTCACCGCCGACAGCCCCGGCGCCCGCCGCGCCGAGCGCGCGCGCCCTGGACAGCGCGCCACTCCCGACGACGCTCGAAGCCACCTCGACGGTGAGAGTGCCTGTCTCGGCGGCTCCGGCCGTCGCGAGCGCGCCCGTCATGGCGACGGCCAAGGTCCCGCCGCAACCCCGCGTCCGGCCCGCTGCCCTCGCGCCCCCCGCGTCCGCCGCGCCCTCACCGCCGCCCGCGACCGCGGCGCCGCCCGAGCGCGAAGGCTTCTTCTGAGCACCGAGGGCCACCGGTCCCCCGATGGCCCAACCTGGCTTTGATCTACCAGTGATAGTCCCACTTGTCCGAGGCGGGCAGGGGCGAGGAGCGCGTGAAGAGGCTCGGGGAATAGCCGTCGGTCTCGATCGCCCGGCGAATGATCTTCCCGCTCGTCCCGTACTGCACCGGCCCGGTGACCCACCACGTCTGGTTGAGCTGCTGGCTCATGCAGTCGAAGACCTGGGGGACGCCTCCGTTGATCGGTCCGCCCACCCCGGCGAGATACTGGCTCGCGAGCGGGCCCTGGACGTCGAGGCACTTCGCGCTGTTGTTGCGGAGGGTGATTTGCCCGGCGGTGAGGTCGAACTTCTGAGTGGTGCTGCCGTTGCAGGCGGCGATCGTGGGGTTGGATCCGTTGGTCATCGACGCGGCCGTGACGCACCAGCTCGAGGTCAGGCCACCGAATCGGATCTCGCCGCTGTCGGTCAGCGACCACTTCTGGTTAGCGTTCGAGAGGTTCTTGTCGTTCGAGCGCCCCAGGCACGCTCCCGTGGTGGGGCACTGGGTGCGATCGGTCCAGTCGCCCAGGCACGAGTACATTTGCAGCTTCTGTCCGCTCACCAGGTTACCGCCGGGCAAATCGAGACATTTGCCGCCCCAGCCGCGGATGGCGACGTTCTCCAGCGTCCAGTGCTGATTGACGTTGTCGAGGCACGACCAGCTTTGCACCCGGGTGCCGTTGGCGGTGTTTCCGCTGGTGAGATCGAGGCAGACGCCGCGCCCCGCGCTCGCGATCTCGCCGCCGGTGATCCGATCCCAGACCTGATCGCCCCGCGCCCCGCCGGCCTCGTCGCAGGTCCAGGTGAACGGCCAGCTCCCGTTGTTGGAGCTGTTGGCCGAGAGGCATTTACCGCTCATCGACACCATCTGACCCGGGATCCGCCGTTGATACGCCGACTGAACCGCCGTGATGTCGTTGGCGCTCAGGGTGTCTTTCCAGGTCTTGATCCCGTTCGGATCGATCGAAGCGCAGGTCGGTGACGCCTGGCCGTTGTAGCTCATGACCGAGTCGATATCGTAGGCGCCGTACTCCAGGCCGCCCGACACCGCGGGGTTTCCGCAGCGATCTCCGGTAAACTCGGGGCGATTCTCTTCGTGATAGAACCCGAGGGCGTGTCCGAACTCGTGGAGCGCCAGCGCCTTGATGCAGTGCTCGGCGGTGGCGTATCCAGGGCAGGTGGTGCTGCTGTCGATGCGCAGCCCGTCGGCGAGCCCATTCTTCAACTGGGAATAGCCACCCAGGGTCCTCCATTCGGGTTCTGCCCACGCCGCCGTGTCGCGCACGTGGATCCCCGGGGTGCCGACGGAGCACTCGCCCCATCCAGTGAAAGTCAGGCGGCCATAGCGACCCCACTGGCCCTGAACGACCTCTTCGATCCAGGTCCTCACCACCAGGCTCGGCTGCGTGGGCTCCCAGCACACCGGGATCACCGCCGGGCTCCCCGGCCAGAGCCCGCCTGGACTCGCCATCAGATCGCTCTCGGCCTCTGCCGTGGGAGCACTCTCCTCCTCTTCGACGGGCACCGCGCAGGCCTGGGCAAAAGCCAGCGAGAGGAACACTACCGACGTTGCAGAGACCTTGTTGATTCCGAGTCTGTTCATGTCGTCACGAACTGCAACCCACATGCCAGCGCTCGATCACCGGTCCTTCGCCGGCTCGGCCCCGAAGCATGGAGAGGCGTAGCGCAACCCGTTGCGGGATCCCGCAAGGGGTTACGCCCTATCTCTCCATTTCGGCGGAGACGGCGACGGCGGCGCGCGTAGCGCGATCGTCGATCCCGGTGCTGCGAGAGGGCGAGACCGGCTCGGGCAAGGAGCTCGTGGCGCGCAAGATCCAAGGCGAAGGTATGCTCCAAGGTCGTCGTGGTTCTCGTGGAGGAGCCGGCGAGGAGCGCGAAGGCTTCTTCTGAGCCTCTCGTGCGGGCTCAAAACTCCGTGACGACACCGGTGCCACGGAAGCTGAACGTCGTCCGGCCAGAGCGCCACAGTGGAATGCCAATGAGCATCAACCCCGCTCCGATCCCGAGCGTCACTCCGCCCGCGGTCGTCAGGCCCGCCGCATGCGTGCTCGAGCTCGTGGCACCGACGCCGAGGAGGGGCGCGCCGAACGCCACGCCGGTCAGCCCCAGAACCATGAACGTCAGCCCGCTGAACCACGCCGCGCGGTTACCAGGCGAGACGCGCAACGTCGCTGGATCGCCCATGCCTTGGAGCTGAAACCGGTCCGAAGGAGTGATACCGTCTCCGCCGAGGAAGAACTCCCGTCCTCCCGAGCTGTCGACGCCGGTGTTGCAAGGCGCGCTGCACACCGCGCTGGACAGGGTGCCGCTCACGGTGACCGTACCAAACGTCGGACCGTTGGCCCCGTAGCCAACGCTGGGTCCGACCCCGGAAAAGTCGCCGTCAACGCGGAAAAGCTGGACTGGCGCGGTCGGATTGTCGCTCTCGATGTGGACCCGCGGGAGCGAGGGAGCCTCCCGCGCCTCGAAGCGCTCTGCGCGCTCGACATGCTCGGTGGGGTCGACGATGGGCCCCATCGACGGCGGCGGCGTCACGCCCCGCAGGCGCGGGAGCTTCACGGTGACCGACTGCCCATCTCGATCGACCTCGAAGGTCTGCTCCACCCTCTTCTTGTCGGTCGCCGTCATCACGAGCTGGTGAGTCCCCTTGTCCACGGGGATTGGCACGCTCCACGTCGCCGGCTCGATCTCCAGGCCATCCAGAAGGACCGTGAGGCCAGGCTGCGACTGGACCTCTTCCGGCACCGTGAGGACGATCTGCGCGAGCCTGGGTCGCAGCGCCTCGATGCGATCGTGGGCCTTCGTTTGCCGGGCCGCCTGCTTCGCCGCGCCCGCCGCCGCTTCGATCTGGAGGTAGGTCGACCAGGCGCTCGCGAGCTTGCCCCCTCCCTCGTAGCACTCGGCGAGCGTGATCCTCGCGCCGAGCGCCGCGGGTTCGAGCTTCACCGACGCTTCGAGCCGGGGACAGGCGCTCTCGTAGTCGCCTGTCGCCATCTCGGTCACCGCCTGATCGTAGAGCGCCCGCGCCGCGCCGGTGCGCTGGGCGTCGGTCTGCGCGCGTGCGGCCCCGGAGGCGAGGCTCATCGCCGCGAAAAAGGCCGTGGCAACGCCGAGGCGGCGCTGCGAAATATGGGTTCTCATGGTCGCTTCTTTCTCTCTATCGGAGCGCGAGCTTGCCAGATCAGAACTGCACGCCCAGACCGTCGCCCAGGATGCTGAAGGTCGTCTGACTCGCGCGGAACACCGGAACGCTGATGCCCATGCTCACCACGCCGAGCCCCAGCGCCACCCCGCCTCCCGCCGTCAGCGACCCTGATTGCCCGTTCGACACCGTGATCATCGCGCCTCCACCCACTATGCCGGCGATACCGGCGCAAAGCAGGAGGATCCCGCCAAACCTGGCGTCCTTGCTGCCAGGCGAGACCGTCAACATCACCGGATCGCCCTTGCCCTGGAGCCGGAATCGAGACGAAGGAGAGACCCCCTCTCCGCCGAAGAAGAACTGCTGTCCTCCGGAGGTGTCCACTTCGATGTCGCACGGCGGTGCGCAGACCGAGCTGGTCGACATGCCATCGATGGTCAGCGCGCCAAACGTGGGCCCCTTCGCGGTGAGGCCGACGCGGCTCACGCGGCTGGAAAAGTCGGCGTTGACGCGGAGCAGCTCCACCGACGATCGGGGATCGTCGCTCTCGACGTGGACGCGCGGGCGCGACCGAGCCGTGGGCGCTTCGGCGCGCGCGGGCGCGTGGACCACCGGAGCCGACGGCGCCTCGCGCCGGAAGCGCGGGAGATTCACGGTGAGAGACTGCCCGTCTTGCTCGATGTCGAACGTGCGCGTGATCGTCTTTTTACCGGTCGCCGTCATCACGATCTCGTGAGAGCCTCTGTCCACCGGGAGCGGGACGCTCCACAGCCCGCGCTCGATCGGGAAGCCGTCACGCACGATCGTGAGACCAGGCAAGTCTTGCGCGTCTTCGGGCACCACGAGGATGAGCTGCGCGAGCTTCGGCCTCAGGGCCTCGACGCGCTCGTGCGCCTTGACTTGCCGGGCGGTCTGCTTCGCCTTGCCCGCCGCCTCCTCGACCTGGAGGTAGGTTGACCAGGCGCTCGCGAGCTGGCCTCCGCCCTCATAGCAGGCCGCGAGCGTGAGCTTGGCGCCGAGGGCCTCGGGCTCGAGCTTCACCGAGGCTTCCAGCTTCGGACAGGCACCCTCGTAGTCGCCGCTCTCCATTTGAGTCACGGCCTGATCGAAGAGCGCCCGCGCCGCGCCCGTGCGCTGGGCGTCGCTCTGCGCGCAGGCTTCCCCGGAGGCGAGGCTCATCGCCGCGAAAAAGGCCGTGGCCACGCCGAGGCGGCGCGGAAAGGTGTCGATGCTCATGGTCGGTTCTCTCTCGTCGCGAGCGTGGGGAGCTGCTGGGCTCCGCCTTCCGCCGCACGAGACCCCATCAGCACTACGCGTACCGCCGTGGAGATCGCGTGACCACGCCTATTTTGCGGCGCTCGCGGCCTGCCCCGAGCGCACGGTTGCGGGATCCCGCAACCCGTTGCGGTTCACCGCGACCAGGGCGGCGAGATGCGGACCTTGCTCAGGCGAGCTTCCTTGATCATCACGAAGCGAACCCGCTCTTCCCCGCGCAGCTTCACGCGGATCTCGTAGGGCTCTTTGCGCGGTGCGAGGGCGCGCTTGATGATCGGGCCGCTGCCGACCTGCTGACCGTCGATGAAGATGGTGTCACTCGTGCCTGCCACGACCTCGAGCATGCCCTGGCCGGGGGGCACTTGATCGGTGTCGCGAAGGGGCGAGTCGGTCGGCATGATCGGGTTGACCTTGCTCTCGCCGGGGCCCTTGGGGGCCTCGGGGACGGCCGTCTCCGCGGGCTTCGGCGCCTCGGGAGCGGCCGCTTCCGCGGGCTTCGGCGCCTCGGCGGCGGGCGGCGGGACGGGCTCGGGGATCACCTGGTGATCGCGCGAGAGGCGCGCTCCGACGGCGAACACGATGCCTGCGACGGCGAAGAGCGCCCACAAGCTGCGGTTGTGGGTGATGGGCTTGGGGGGCGCGGGAGATTCCGTGGCAGCTCCGTGTGGCGCGAATTCGGAGGGGCGGCGCACGACGCGCGAGGGGGACTCTTCGCTGGCGTGGATGATCACCGGGAGCGGCGCGGCGCGAGGCTCGATGGCGCGGGAGGCGGGCATCACCGGCGGCGGCGTGAGCGAGCCGAGCGAGAGCAGCGGCTGCACCGTGGGCGAGCGCGCGTCGTCGGGCGCGGGATCGCTCAGGGCCTCGTGAGGCGCCGAGGCGAGCGCGATCGGCGGCGCGGCGGCGAGGTCTTCTTCGTCGTCGTTGCCGAAGAGCGCGACCACCGGGGCCGGCGTCGAGGTGTAGACGACGGGGCCGAGATCCAGCGGCATCGCCGCGACGGGGGGGCGCGCTGCGCGCGAGCCGCGCAGGGTTTCCATCTCGAGCTCGACCGCGGCTTCGAAGAGCTCTTCGCCCTCGGGGCCGATGATCGCGGTGATCGCGCCGTGCGCGGCGGCGTCGCCGAGCACGTCTTCCAGGAGGCGCGGCGCGGCCTGGCCCGAGGTGATCAGCGAGCGCGGCGAGATGCCGGCGGCGATGGTGCGGAGCCACGTCCGCGCGGGCTCGGGCGTCGCGGCGGCGTAGCCGACCATGCGATCTTCGGCGAGGTCGACGCGCTCGATGCTGACGAGCGAGGCGCCGCCGAGGAGGCGCTGCGCGGCGCGCGCCGAGGCGATCGAGGGCAAGAGCAGCTCGTCGAGCGATCCGTCGAGCTCGGGCGGCAGCGTGCTCTCCGACGGCGCGACGACGAAGCGACCGGCGCCGACGCCGAGGAGCGAGGCGAGGACGCCGCGGCCCCGCTCGAACGTGCCGTCCGCGGAGGTGCGGCTGGCGCGGACGGGGCGGCCGCCCGAGACCTCGATTTCATAGTGAAACGCCGCGTCGCGGACGCTGACGATCGACGCTGGTCGGTGCGCGCAAACGAGCCCGAGCAGCGTGCGCGTGGTGAGGCCGTCGAGGCGGCCGCGGATCTCGCCGCCCGAGGCGAGGCGCTCGGCGACGCGGTGACGGCCGCGCATGACCTCGCGGACGCGCTGCACGATCGACGAGGCGCTCTGCTCTTTGCGGAGGTAGCCGTCGGCGTCGGCGCCGAGCTCGCGCACGCGCTGGAGCAGATCTTCTTTCCACGAGAGCAAGATCACCGGGACGTCGCGGAGCACGACGTCGCGCTTGAGCGCGCGGCACAGCGCGAAGCCGTCGATGCCTGGCATGAGCACGTCGCTGATCAGGAGATCGGGCGTGGTGCAGAAGGCGATCTCCAGCGCGCGCGCGCCGTCGTGGGCTTCGTGGACGATGGCGCCCGCGGCCTGGAGGACGCCCGCGAGGAACCAGGTGACGGCGGGATCGTCGTCGGCGACGACGATGGTCTTGCCCGCGAGGCTCACGGCCGAGGTGGCGCGCGCGTCGCTCGATCGCAAGGATCGGCTTCCTTCTGCGGCATTTCCTTCACGACCACCGAGCCACGAGGCCAGCGGGAGCGCGCCCTCGGGTCCGCTCGGCGCGAAGCGAACCTCGCCGCGCGACTGGATGGTGACGATGTCGCGGATCCGCGCGACGGCGCCCCACACGGCGGCGAGGACCTCGCTGCCTTCGCCGAGATCGAAGCGCGCGCCGCGGCCCGCAGCGAGCGCGGCGCCCTCGAGTCCCTGGCGCAGCTCGTCGGCGAGGCGCGCCCCGAGATCGTCGAGCGAGAGCTCGCCGAGCGGCGATCGCGCGGGCTCGCGCTGGAGGCCGACGGTCTTCGCGACCTCGACGACGGCGCGGCGCAGGGCCTCGGGCGAGACGGGCTTGCTCAGCGCGCGGGCGACGCCGAGCGCGACGTAGGCCGAGGCCTCTTCGGAGCGCGACCAGCGACCGACGACGATGATCGGGACGAGCTCGGTGAGCGGATCGGCGGCGAGCGCGAGCGTGAGCTCCTTCGTTCCAGGGCGATCGGCGTCGAGGATGATCACGTCGGGCGCGACGGCGCGCGCGAGATCGATCGCCGTGGTGTTGTCCGAGGTGCGCTCGACCTCGATGTCGACGCTGGGATCGGCCACGAGCGGCGTGAGCGCGTCGGCGAGCGGCGTGGGGCCGACGACGAGCACCGTGAGCGGGATCGCCGGCGTGACCTCTTCGGGAGGCGTGGTGCCGATCGGGACGCGGACCGAGTCGAGCGGCGCAGCCGGGCGCGCGCGGACGCTGCGAGGCGCGGCGACGCGACCGGGCGCGGGCGTGGTCTCGCCGACCGACGCTTCACCCCACGCGAGCGCGGAGACGCGGTCGAGGACGCTGCGGATCTCGGTGATTTCGAGCGGCGCGACGATGCCGCGATCGGCGGCCGCGTGGAGCACGCCCTCGATGCTGCCGACCTCCTCGGCGAGCTTCGCGAAGCGCAGGAGCCGCGCGCCCGCCGAGAGCGCGTGGAGTCGCCGCCGCAAATCGTCGCGCGGTCGCGCCTCTTCGGGCGCCTCCTCGATCTGCCGGAGCAGGCTCGATAGCTCCGCGACGCGTCGACCGAGGTGCGCGACGAAGTCCGCCCTCGCGCCCCCGAGTCGCTCCTGCGGCGGCTCCGGCGTGTGATCGCCGAGCTCGTCGTCCAGGACCACCCCCTGCTCGTCGCCCGAGAAATCGCTGTCCCGGTCCAGTGCGCTCACGCCAAAGCCCATGCGCCCTGCCGTATCATGGGGCCTCGGACCGGCCCCAATTTGCGGCAGAGTTTACCGGCTGCGCTGCCCTACTGCGTCCAGCGCACGAGCACCGCGGTGACGTTGTCGGGGCCGCCGTTCTCGTTGGCGCGCTCGATCAGCTTCGCGGCGGCCATGTTCAGATCGGTCTCGGCGTACTCGGTGAGCACCGCCGCCATGGCCTCGTCGGTCACCGGCCCGCAGAGCCCGTCGGAGCAGAGCAGGTACACGTCGTTCAACGCGGGGATCTCGAAGCGCGTGTCGACCTTGACGGTGTCCTTCATCCCGAGCGCGCGGACGATCACGTTCTTGTGCGGGAAGTTCTGGATCTCCTCCGCCGTGAGCCGCTTCATCTTGATGTAGTCGTTGAGGAGCGAGTGATCTTCGGTCAGCGCCTCGATCTTGCCGTCGCGGAAGCGGTAGACGCGGCTGTCGCCCACGTGCGCGACGTAGACGCCGTCGTTGGCGGTGCAGATGCTGACGAAGGTCGTGCCCATGCCGCGCTTCTTCGACTCGCGCTGCGCGGTCTCGTAGATGCGAAGGTTGGCGAGCTTGATCCCGGTGATGAGCCGGTTCTCTTCGTAGCCCTTCGACCGGTCCATCTTGTAGGGCCAGGTTCGTTCAGGATCTTCCTGAGTCTGGCTGAAGAACTCCTGCATGGAGTCGACGGCCATCTTCGACGCGACCTCGCCCGAGGCGTGTCCGCCCATGCCGTCGGCCACGATGAAGAGGCCGTAATCGGGCATGATCGCGAAGTTGTCCTCGTTGTGGTTGCGCTTGCGCCCGACGTTCGTCTCGCCGGCGACTTCGATTCGAAACGTTTGAGCCACAGGTTCACCCAGCGAGGAGGAGGGCGGCCCGGTCGGCGCGCCGCAGCTTGAATCCTCGCGTTTCGGCCGAGGGGGTGTCAATTGGTTCCTCGCGGGGAGGCCACGAAGGCCCGGCGCCGCGAGGAGCCTCGCCGTCAGAACGGCTTCATTTTCCGGAGGTTGAAGCGCGCGATCAGCGACGAAGCGCTTTTTTCACGGGCGGGAGCGGGGCCGCCGGGGCAAGAGGCGCGTCTGCAGCGGGCAATTCCGCCGGATTCGCGGGAGCCGGCGGGGCGGCCTTCGCATCGGGGGCCGCACGGAGGACGATCGTCACCTGATGGTACTTGCCTCCGCCAAAAACCGTCAGCGGCACCTTCTCGCCGATGCCGTGCGCGCGGATCGCCTCGGCCAGCGCCTCGGGCGAGGTGACGGGCGTTCCGTCGACCGCGAGGATCACATCGCTCGTGCCCTTGTCGCCGCCCTTGAGGCTGGCCTCGGCCGCGGGGCTGTCGGGGTGCACCGAGATCACGCGCACGCCCTTGGCGACGCCGCTGGTCTCGCTCACGCCCTGGATGCCGAGCCACGCCGCGGGCGCGACCGCCGTCGACGGCACGTTGCGCAGGAACGACTTGATCGACGCGATGGGCGCGCCGAACGCGACCGGCGCGCAGGGGCGGTTGTCGACCGGCGCGCAGCCGCGGCCGAGGACGGCGACGACGCGGCCGTCTTCGTCGATGACCGGGGAGCCGAGATCCACCGGGTTGACGTGCGATCCGATCTCGATGGCGTTGTCGAGCGGCTTGTCGTCGCCGCCGAGGAGCGAGCGGTGCGAGCGGAGGATGATCGGCGCCTCGCTGATCTTGCCCTTGTTCAGCGTGAAGGCGTGGATGCTCGCGTCGGGTCGGACCGGCTCGCGCGCCGAGGCGATGAGCCCCTCGCTCCAGCGGCCGCTCTGCGGGACGAGGAGCGCGAGATCCCAGGTGCGATCGTGGTGGCCGAGCTTGACGCGGACGCTGGTGCCGTCGGCGAAGCGCACGTCGAGATCGTTGCCCGAGCCGAGCGGCGAGAGCGACGAGAGGATGCGTCCGTCGCCCGAGAGCACCGCGCCGAGCGCCAGCGCTTGCCCGCCGCGCTCGATGATCACCACGCCCCGCGCGGCCTTCTCTTCGGGGGCCATCGGCTTGGCCGCGTCCTTGGCGCCCTCGCCCTTGGCGGCCTTCGGATCGACCTTCGCGCCCTTCTTCACGGCCGCGGCAGGGGCTGCCGGCGCGGCGGCTCCGACGACGGTCTCCAGCGGGTCGCTGTCCGCGAGCGCCGTCGCGGGGGCGACGACCGCGAGCGTCGCCGCGACGGCGAGGAGTAGCCCGCTCTTCACAGTGCGAGCGAGACGGGGACGATACAGGGCGACGGGGCGAGTGGGCATGGCAACGGCTCCTCCGGGGCGGCGTGGGACAGGGCGCGGCCCATTGGACGTGGGGCGGGGGCTCGCCGTGCAAAGCGCGGGCCCGGCCTCCTCGGACAGGCTACGCGCCGCGAGGCCGGCGGTCCAGGCGCACCACAGCGCGGTGCGCGCCGCCATGCACGCGGTGAATACTCTCCATGAACCCCGCGACGCTGGTGTGCTCGGGGGCTGTGCCTACCCTTGGTTCGCCGCGTAGCCTCGCGCGGCGAAGCCTTTTCTGGAGAGACACCCCCATGAGCAAGCTGAAAATTGGAGTCCTGGGTACCGGCGACGTCGGTCGCGTCCTCGCGAGCGGGTTCGCCGCGCTCGGCCACGACGTGATGCTGGGATCGCGTGATCCGAAGGTCGAGAAGGTGACCGCGTGGGTCGCGAAGACCGGCGCGCACGCGTCGGCGGGGACGTTCGCCGAGGCCGCCGCGTTCGGTGAGGCGCTGATCCTGGCCACGCTCTGGACGGCGACCGAGAGCGTGCTCCGCCTCGCGGGCGAGGAGAACCTCGCGGGCAAGCCGCTGATGGACGCGACGAATCCCCTGGTTTTCTCGGGCAAAGGACCGCCCTCGCTCGCCCTCGGTCACACCGACTCGGCCGGCGAGCAGGTGCAGCGCTGGGCCCCGAAGGCCAACGTGGTGAAGTGCTTCAACATCGTCGGCAACCCGCACATGGTGAACCCGACGTTCCCGAGCGGGAAGCCGGACATGTTCATCTGCGGCGACGACGAGACGGCGAAGCGCACCGTGAGCGAGCTCTGCGCCGAGCTCGGGTGGCCCACGATCGACGCCGGCAACATCGAGGCCTCGCGCCTGCTCGAGCCGCTGGCGCTGCTGTGGATCCAGCTCTACTTCCGCACGGGCAACGGCGGCCACGCGTTCTCGTTGCTGCGCAAGTGATCGCCTCGGCGATCGCTCCTGCCCGATCTCGCCACGTAGCCGCGTCGCCCCCCGATGTGACTCGATCGGCGATCTTTCTCTAGATCACCTACAAAATAAGGGTGCTTCCTGCCGCCTCGACCTCCGCGTAGCGTGGAGCGAAAGGGCGACAGGGCTCCGCCCGTTTCGCGCTCCACACCGGATCCTCCGCGCGCTTCGTCCGTCACAGGCGAGCCGCGGGGCGCCGGGCAGAAGAGCGAGGCGAAGAATCGTGGTCACGAACCCAGGCGACGGGGACACATGGCGATCGATGAGGCACCGATGGCACCGGAATTAGCGCGATTGCCCGCGGGGGACACCGCGATCGCGACGGACGAGGGCGCGACGATCGAGCGGTTGATCGCCGAGGGGAAGCACCGCGACGCGCTGGCGCTCTGCGCTCGTCGCCTCGGGCTGCCGCTCGGGAAGCTGTGCATGGCCTTCACCGGCTCGCAGGCCGAGAGCGAAGAGCTGGTGCAAGAGACGCTGCTGGCCGCGTTCGACGCGTTCCCGCAGTACCGCGGCGAGGGCAGCGTGCGCGCCTGGATCTTCGGGATCGCGCGCCGCATCTGCGGTCGCCACGCCGAGATCAAGGCGCGGCGGCAAGAGCGGCTCCGGCTGGTGCACGACACCGGTCGGGCGCGCGACGCGGCCGATCTGGCGCTCGAGCGCGAGCGCGCGGTGCGAGCGCGCGCGGCGCTGGCGAAGCTGAAGCCGAGCGAGCGCGAGGCGGTGATCCTCCGCTTCGAGGGCGAGCTCAGCTTTCGCGAGCTCGGGACGGCGTGCGGGGTGGACGAAGCTACGGCGCGCAAGCGCGTGAGCCGCGCGCTCGCGCGGCTGCGCGCAGACCTGGGCGAGGAGTGAAGCGATGAGCACCACCGAATTTTCGAGCATGTGTCAGGAGGTCGAGGAGCGACTGTCGGAGGTCCTCGACGGGACGGCCTCGCAGCGGCTGTTCGATCACATCGCGAGCTGCGACGCCTGCCGCGATCTCCGCCACGAGGCCACGCACGCGTCGGACTTCGTCGGCGGCTCGGGCAAGGATTTCCGCCCCGCCGAAGACTTCCTCGACAAGCTCGCCGCGCGGCTGGACGAGGCGAGGCCCGACGATCACGCGGCGCCCGTGGCCTCGGCGCCGCGCGAGCCCGTGTCGCGCACCGTCGACAGCGGCAACGTCGTGGTCCACGCGTCGTCGAGCACGCCGGGGATGGAGACGATGGCGACGGTGTTCGATCCGCTCGCCGCGGCGAAGGCCGAGGAGCAAGAGGCCGAGAGCCGGCGCTCCGTGAAGTCGGGCCCGCGCGAGGTCGGATCGACGCAGCCCGGGATCGGGCAGAGCGCGCGGCCGAGCGTCTCGGCGACGACGCACCACACGCCGATCAGCGGGGCCGGAGCCGCGCCGGTGTCGCCGACGATCGAGGCCGCCCCGGCCCCGATCGACGTGGTCGACGCGGCGATCGAGGCCGAGCCGGCGCCCGCGCCGATCAAGGCAGCGCCGCCTGCCGCGAAAGAGCGCGCCCCGGAGCCGGCGCGAAGGGCGGCGGGCAAGGTCTCGTTCCTGCGAAGGCCGGCGGTGCTCGCGGGCGCCGCGGGCGTGCTCGCCGCGGCCGCGGCGATGACGTTTTATCTCAAGCGCGGGCCGCACACCGAGGGGCCGATCGGGCCGGCTCCGTGGTCGGGCACCGTGGGCTCGGTCGCGCGCGCCGCGGCCGACAAGACCGGCGGCCTCGAGGTCTGTGACGCGTCGGGCACGTGCGCCGTCGTCGCCGACGGCGCGGCGATCCCCGCGGGCTCGATCCTCCGCACCGACGCGCGCACGCGAGCGCACGTGACCCTCGGCGACGGGACGGATCTGGCGATCGATCGCGGCTCGGAGATCGCGCTCTCGAAGGACAAAGATCGCTCGGCGCGGCTGAAGAAGGGGACCATCGTCGCCGACGTCACCCACGTCGACGGGCAGACGGCGCACTTCTGGTTCCCGAGCGGCGACGTCGAGGTGATCGGGACCAAGCTCTCGATCA
>JBDTXR010000112.1:0-22626 GCA_040006075.1 Byssovorax sp.
CGCGCCGCCTTGACATCACCAGTGGCCGTAAACTGCTCTCTGTCGTTCTCGTTTGAGCGCGCGAATGCGACCGCACTTGGCCTCACGTCGACCAATTCGACCAATTCGATTGACCCGCGGATCCTCGTCTTTTGTCAGCTGATCAAATGCGATTTCCCATCTCTTGTGATAGGCGGACTCGTTGCCGGAATAGGAAAAATGCCCGGTTTGGATCGTGTCAATAATGCTTCGAGCCGAATGCTTAGCCTGCAAAGCAATGCGGATCATCTCCGGACTCAGCTGCTCCGGTTCTCCGCGCAATGGAATGAGGCGCAGTCTGCGGTCGGTCGCATCGGTCATGAAGTGGCGATACAGCTCAACGTCGCGTGTGATTATCTTGGATATGATATGTGTTGACCAGCTATCCCTCCGGATCATGCGCAGAATGCTGCGTCGCTGCTCAATGCTTAGCATTTCGATCGCCGCGTCAATAACGTAGTCATGCGACCAGAATTTGTATTCGCTTGCTTGAACACGCGCGACTATCCAGTCATGCGCTAGGTTCGCGTCGGTCTGGAAAATTTCCTTGAAAGTATGATCTGAACCGACATCCGCGGAGCCGGTGATAGCAATGCGCCAATTGGTTCGCAACGAATCGCGAACGATTTCTCCAACCTTCGCGTTCCACTCTTGCACAGCGGCAGCTCCCGCTACAGCCGAGTTGGGATGTGCAAGGAGGCGAGCCATATGTGCCTCATGGATAGAGCTGTAGATGTTGCGTATGCACGAAGCTAGGTGCTCGTCGTCCTCGACAAGTATGCGATCGATGAGTCCGGACGATGAACTGTCGTATACGAGCACCGCTTCAACCACGACTTCGCGAACTACACGACGGTTCAGGCACGAGGTAGCCAGTTCGATCCAGCCGGGTTCGGCGTTGAACGCAGCATGCAGCAAGAACGGTCTGATGATCTCCGTTGTTGCTTGAGTGTTCAACATGGCAATAGCCCACGGAACTCTCGAGGTCGCCCTGTGTGCGATCTCCGCGCAGATTGAGGTTATCCTGTAGTGATTAATGCCCGCTTCGCGTGCTTCTCGTGCAAAAGTCGTGAATTTTTGCGCAATGATGTTGGGGTCTTCTGCTGCCCATTTGAGGGCGAGTGACAAGATGCTCGCTGTTCTGCGTTGTTCAGCTTCTTTCCAGTTATCGCCCCAATCTTCGCCGAAAATGATATCGAATTCCGATATTCCGTCCGAAGAAATTTCGATATCGAGATTGTTTGCTAGTTGTTTGATCTTGTGAAAGAGGCCACTGTGACCGACTGCTACTCGAACAAGATCTGTAACCATTCGAACCGCGAATGGACGCATTGTCTTGGTTGGTGGGTTGGCCATGGGCAGAAAAGGATGGGCCCATTCCCTGATCAAGCTCAGGATGGGTGTCCAGTTTGATATGCTTGCAGAACGAATCAGCATTAGTACCCTGGGCCATAGATCTGCGATCTGCAACATCTCCTCGGGAGCGACGCAGCCCGTGTGGATAGAAAACTTGTTGCCGCTACCTGCGTCTGACTCGGTAAAGTCGACACTTGGGGAGAGCGTTGTGCACGCGGCATGTAGTCCGATGCCTGTATCTCTCCCCTGACTCAACCAGTTGTGAACTGCGCGCAACAGCGACTTTCTGCGCTTCATGGAGCTTGCGATCGTGCCTTCATGGCGATGGATCCAGTCGTCAATCTGGCGAAGCGAATGGTTGGGTGCGGAGCTGAGCGGTCGATGATCGCCTATGGCGTTCTCGAACAACCGAGGAATCGCGATGTCTGGGATGTGTTCTAGTAGTATGCTCGTGGCAGCGGTTAGTAGTCGAGGATTGCGCGCGAATGCCCATAGCGTTTCTACGCGCCCGAGATGAGCGTACATTGTCTCTGCCGCGAGCCAATGAGCGCTTTGAGCAGAAAACCGCTCATGCTGATCCATGGCGGGCGGGAAGAGTCCTTCGATTAAACTCGATGGTATCGATTTTCCACCCCGAGCTTTCGCCCCGATAAGTACCTCTGCGGCGCTGGATTTGTTCGGTATTTGGCTGAGCAGATCGTCGATGCGGAGCCTCGCTTTTTTCCCGAAAAAGACGTCGCGCACCAGTGCGCAACGAAGCACGGCGGGAGTGACTGAAAAATATGATTCATTGGTTGTCGAGGAGCGGACGTCTCGAAGAACTCCGCCGTACGCGAGTTGTGTGGCAATGTGAAAAAGACTCGCCTTGTCTATGCGCAGATATTCGGCCACTAAATCCAAAGACATCCCCCGCTCGCCACCGAGCGATAATGTGGCGAGCACAGCCGTGGTTTGTTGCCCGGTAAGGCGGGCGAACGTACGGCTGATCGAAGCACTGAGAGCTTCTGCGAGCACAACCTCCCGAAAGTCTCCTTGGAGGCACATATGAGCAAGCGTCACGGCGAGTCCTGGGCGCCCGTCGGCTTGGCTTACGATTTCTCCAACGAGGCGCGTCGGGCCGAAAACGCCAGCTGAAGTCACGACCTTGACCATCTGATCCCTCGTGAGGAATCTCAGCTCTCGAATGTTTTTCTTGCTGACGCCTAAAGCCAGCCGAATGTCATCGCTATCGCCAGGCCAACAAGTCGCTAAAATCGAGTAATTGGCCTTGAGTTCGGCTCGGATCTGCTGGATCGAGAGCAGTAAGTCACGGTTGACGTGAGCGTCGTCCACGATCAGGAGAGATGGCCTCTCTGCGCGAATATACTCGGCTATTCTTTGCCTGTTCTGGTCCACTACGAACAGCCCGCCACCCTTCCTCGCCAAGCGATGGAGCAGGAATGTCTTGCCCGAGCCAGGCTGCCCGACTAAGAGCCGATCCCCACATGTTATAGAAAGCCATGCGAGATCCCGTTGGCGGCCAACGCTCTTTATGCCCAAAAGTGGGCGATCCGTTACCGGAATTGTGGAAAGTGCGGCCGGTTCACCGGATAGACCGAGTAACTCGGAGCACCATTTCGGGTTCCTGTATAGAAGTCTGGCTATGGATAGTCGACCATAAACCTGGGTGAGCGAAAATCCAAGCTCCGTCGCCCGAGCCACCAATTGTCGTCGTTCGGCCGGCGTGATTGCTTGCGAGGTGACGAGTACCGCGATGCGCCGAGGGAGCTTATTTTTCTTGTAAGAGCGAAGACTCTTGGTCAGGTTCCGAAGGACGTCTTTTGCCGTGGTGCAGATAAGGGGGTAGGCTTCGCCCTTGTCATCGGCAATCGCGCCGTCCATGCCAGCGTCGTTGCCGCCGGGAATCGGGGCGATGGTTGGATGAATCTGCCGCAAAAGATCCACGGCACAGTCCTCAAAAACGGCAGGATCGAGCTTTCCTGCGAGACCGTCATAGATGCTCTTGAAAAACGGATCACGCGTCATCGCGGTTCGGGTCCTTCGCTGCTTGCGATGTCAGTAGTGATTGGGCGTCGTTGTCACGAGGAAACGTCAAGGCATATATGTGTGATGCAGTGCCCGTGCCTCCTCATTGCATCCAACAGTATTGGTCGACCGTCTGTCAAGCTCGATGCTGCGTTCGCGGCGATATGACGAGAAGCCGGCCAGATCCTTGCCGCCGAGGATGAGTTGTCGGTGGTGCCACGTAAGATCGACGTTAGCGCACGGGCATCGACGCCTTCCCCAGCGGCGCGAGCACCGGCTCCTTCTACCTGTCGGAACTGGGCGATGGTGGTGGGACGAGGTCGAACGTCGTGAGCGTGCAATGGATGAGGTTGCTCGCCGTGAGCTCGGAAGTACCAGGCATCGCCCCTCCGCCACCTACCCCCAGAGCGACCCCAGCGCCAGCTCCACCGCATCAAACGGCACCGCCCGCACCCCCTCCGCTCCGCGGAAACCAACCGCCTCCCCCCACGCCCCGCCGTCCCCGAGCACATACACCTCCAGCGCCCGCTTCCCCGGATCGAGCAGCCACGCATGCCGCACGCCCTCCCGGGCATAAATCGGCATCTTCACCTCGCGGTCGTGCTCCTCGGTCGACTTGCTCAGCACCTCGCAGATCCAGTCCGGCGCCAGGGTGAACGCGGCGACATCCGGGATCACCGGCATTCGCTCGCGCCGCCATCCCGCGAGATCCGGAACGAGCGCGTCGAAGCCCTCCGCCCCGGCAGGCGCCGTCGGATCCGTGAAATGAAGCTCCGGCTCGTCGAGGATCACCCACCCGCCGGGCCCGCCGCGCCCCCGATCGAACGGCCCGCCAATCTCCATCGTCAGCGCGGACGACGCGCGCGCGTGACGGGCTGCCGGACGCGGCATCACCACCAGCGTCCCGCGGATGAGCTCGGCGACCTTGTCCGCCGGCACGGCCTCGAGATCGGCGTACGTCGCGCGGAACGCGGGGAAGCTGCGAGCTGCGGAGGACATGCGCGCCATGATGCCGCAGCGCGAGCGCGCCGGCTACCATGAGCCGCACGGGCCCCCTCCGCGCGCGGCGTTCAAGGCGTTTTGCTCCCCGACGCCGCTCGCATCCTGTAGCGTCCTCCTCGGCGGGTCTTCGCCCACGCCACCTCCCCGCAACCCGAGCTGCCCCGACGATCAGGACACCGATCATGACCCTGGACGCCATCGAGCACGTCGTGCTCGTCATGTTCGAGAACCGCTCCTTCGACAGCCTCCTGGGCTGGCTCCACGCCGAGGAGGGCAGTGGGCCCGCGCTCAACATTCCCGAGGTCCCCGCCGGCGGGCGCCGGTTCGAGGGGCTCCAGGGCCTGGATCTCACCGCGTTCACCAACGAGGCCGCCGGGTTTCGCGGGATCCCGGTCCGGGGCGCCTCGTCGATGAACGTGCCTTGTGTCGCGCCGAACGAGCCGTTCGAGAGTGTCAATGTCCAGCTCTTCGGCAAAGCCGACGTCGAGCCGGGCGAGACGCCGGCGATGAACGGGTTTCTCCGGGATTATGCGGCGGCGATCGAGCGGGTGAAGGTGCTCGCGGGCAACCCGGCGGCGCTGCCCGCGCTCGCGGGGGAGGTACTGGAGAGCTATGTGCCCGAGCAGCTCCCGGTGATCAACGGGCTCGCGGAGCACTATGCGGTCTCGGACATGTGGTTCTCTTCGGTGCCCTCGCAGACCAACGGGAACCGGGCCTTTGCGTTCTGCGGCACCTCGCTCGGGCTCACGGACAATGGCTTTCTCGAGAAGGATCCTCGGGCCCGGGCCCTGGAAGACCTGGTGGGGTATCCCCTCGGGGACGACCAGTTCGAGACAGGCACCCTCTGGAATGCGCTCCACGACGCCGGGCACGACGACTGGTCGATCTTCTGGCAGACCAGCACGCTGCCCGAGAAGATCTCCGAGGTCCTCACGGCCGACAACACCTTCCTCGGGCCGGTGGT
Source organism: Byssovorax sp. (assembly GCA_040006075.1). Classification (GTDB taxonomy): domain Bacteria; phylum Myxococcota_A; class Polyangia; order Polyangiales; family Polyangiaceae; genus JANYGI01. The sequence continues at coordinate 5,366 of JBDTXR010000112.1, forward strand.
CGAGGCGGTCGTCGACCTCTTCGGGGATCTCGACGCCGACCATCAGCATTACCTCCGCGGGCTCACCTCGGGCGCGCTCGAGTCCTGTTACACCTACCGGCTCTTCCCCGCCCTCCAGCAGATCCCAGGCGTCGCCGACCACTTTGGCAGCGTCAAGACCTTTCACGAGCAGGCGCGCGCGGGCAAGCTCCCCCGGTTCAGCTTCGTCGAGCCGGCCTGGACCATCTCGGAAGAGTCCACCGATCTGACTCGATTGCAGAGCCTCGCCACCCAGATGGGGAGCGACTACCACCCTCCTTGCAACCTCGGGGCAGGGGAGTCGTTCCTGCAAAGCATCTACGAGAGCCTGATCGCTAACCGCGAGGCCTGGGAAAAAACGCTGCTGATCGTGGTGTTCGACGAGGCCGTCGGCTCGTTCGATCACGTCCCGCCTCCCGCCGCCGTGCCGCCCTGGGGCTCGACCACGCCGAGCTTCGACCTCGAGCACGACTTCAGCTTCGATCGCCACGGAGTCCGGGTCCCGGCCCTCCTGATCTCGCCGCGCATCCCGAGAGGCACGGTGTTTCGCTCGACCGTCGACCAGCCGTACGATCACACCTCGCTCATTGCCACTCTCCTCAAGTGGTACAAGGCCGAGGACCTTTTGCCCCGGTTCCAGGAGCGCGCCCGGGGCGCTCCCACCTTTGAAGGGGTGGTGACCCTGACCGAGCCACGGACCGACGAGCGCGAGATCCGCTTCCTCGCCGTCGAGCGAAAGGCGGGGCAGCCGCTCCGGTATTTCGAGCGGTTCCAGCTCCGGAGCCACTATGGCGAGTACCTCTCGACCTTCCGGCGAGAGTCCACGCCGGCGGGGGTGTTCTCGGAGTCCGATCCCCAGGCCGCCCAGTTCTTTCCCACCCTGGGCGAGCGAGCGGTGCACCTCTTCCTGGAGTGCGGCGCCGACGAGGCCCGATGGGATCAGGTGCCCGACGGCGCCGCGGTCTCCATCACCTCCACCGAGATGGAGATTGGAGCGTACAACACCCTCGGCTCGTGGACCGACGCCTTGAAGTGCTATTATTACAACGACTACGAGCGCCTCCTCGACGAGACCCGGTTTCTGAAGCAGACCTGGACGATCGCGAGCACCTCCCGGGGCACGCCCCTCCGCTTCGGCGACACGGTCACTCTCCAGAACCAGCACTACAAGAAGAGCCTGTGCCGCCGCGAGGACGGGCTCACGATTCAACGCGAGGCGTACCCCTGGACGATCGAGCCGATCGTCGCGCCGACCGCGACGGCGCGATCGGTCCGCCCCGGCGACGTCGTCGTCCTGAAGAACAGGGTGAGCGGGCTTTACGTCACGGCGGCCAAGCGCAATTATCCCACGCTGGGCCAGGGCGCCCCGACGCAGCTCGCGCTGCTCCCTTCGTCGCTACGGCCCGACGGTCTCGAGGTGGTGGTCGACGGCGCCGCTGTCGAGCTCGCGGTGTCCGAGAAGGATCCTTCGTTCAGCAAGGATCGGTATCTCCTCGGCGCCTGGACGCTGGATCACCACCTCTACTACGACACGGTATCCACCGACGCGACGAAGCACAGCTTTCGCATCGTGCGCTGTGCCGGCAATGGCGTGATCGAGATCGGGGATCCGGTGCTCTTCGTGAGCCTGCACCCCTACACGAAGCGGTTCGTGGCGCCGGACAGCGAGCGGCTCACCACCGTGGAGGAGCGGAGCGCGGCGTGCGAGTGGATCGTGGAGAGGCCTCACCCGCCGGGACGATAGGGCCTCTGGCACCCCGGATCAGCGAGGGAGAAGCTGCACCGGAAACCGCTGCGGCGACGCGAGATACCGCGCGATCCCCGATCTTGCCGCCATCCTCCCCGCGTGCGCCACGAGCGCGGGGCAGAGCGCATAGGCTCCATCGAGCTCGTTGTCCCGGATGTTCTCGAACAGGAGAAACAGCGCTGCGTCCGCGAACGAGGGAGCCTCGCCGACCACGAATCCGCGCCCGTCTCCGTTCATCACCAGCAGCCGCTCGAAATGGGTGAGCCACCGCGGAAGGGTGGTTTGCACCAGCTCTTCCCGGAGCGCGGGGCGCTTCGCCGGGTCGGTCGAGGCGAGGGCGCGGATCGTCAGCCGGGTGTCCTCCATGCCGGAGTGGATCATGTCGCAGCGGGAAGCCTCGTGCGTGGTCCGCCCGTAGAGCCCGTGCTCGCGCGCGAGGTGACGCACGATGGCGTCGCTCTGGGCCAGGCGAAACCCGTCGGCCTCATCCCAGATCGGGACCGCGTCGAACGGCAGAGTCCCTGTCTCCTTGAGCGCGTTGAACGCCGGAGTCCTGTCGACCGGGTGGTAGACGCCGAGGCTCTTCTCCTCGTACGCGACGCCGGCCTCGGCGCAGACCAGGCGGATGAGCTCGGCGCGGCCGCGCGAAGAGAAATACGTGAGCGTGGGGAGGGTCATGGGCCGGAGCATAGCGCGCCGCGGCCGCGCCTGTCCCATGGGACGACGCGCGGGCGGTCCCACGAGACAAGCACGCTCAGGGATCGGCCCTCGCGCCGCTCTCGCTCGCCTTCGCGCCGCTCGCGCCCCAGGCGCCTCGCTTTCAGCGCGGCTTCACGCGCGGCTCGGCAGTTGCAACGGTCCTCGGCGCGCCCCCGCGTGGAGGACCAAGAGACCTCTCGCGGGAGGTGCGCGTCAGGCGTGTTGACAGGCGAGCCTGATTTGCGCTGACCTGTTGTTCGCGGGGACTGGGGCAGTCGAGGGACTGCGCGCGCGCCGCGCCGTCGTCTCCCGCACGGAGCGAGAGGAACATCCATGAAAACCGAGAATAGCGGCTTCGAAAAGCAACCCGAGCACCGCGTCGCGGGGGCGCTCGACGCGGCCCTCATGACCCTCACCGCGCGGCAGCAGCCCATCGTCGTGGAGGAGACCACCACCCGGCGTCGCCACGTGATCCCCTCCCCCGAGGCGCTGCGTCGCGTGGGCGAGCACCTCGCGACGCGCGGGATCCGCAGCGCGGCGTCGCTCGTCGAAATGCGCCTCCGCGGCGACGATCTCACGTCGATCGCCAGGGACGCCGGCGTCGAGCCGGACGAGCTTCAGGCGATCGTCAACGGCGTCGCCGAGACCCTCGCGCCGGCGGTCCGCGAGGGCCTCGCGAGAGAGGTCGTCAAGCCGCGGGCCACGGGCCAGATCGACTGGCACGATCCCGCCGTGCGGGCCGACTTCGCGAAGCGCGGGATCGAGCCGATCGTGGCGCGGAGCCCCGCCCAGATCTCCCGGCTCGGCCTGCGCGATCTCATCTCGTACCTGATCCCCAAGGGGCCCAAGAAGTCGGTCGACCTCCGCCCCTTCCTCGGCGACGCGCGGGACCAGAACCCTCGCGGCACCTGCGCGGTGCATGGGGCGGTCGCGGTGACCGAGGCGCTCGAGCACCTCCGCGATCCGCGGGGCGGCTCTCTCGATCTCGCCGAGCAGTTCGTGTGGTGGTATCGCGGCGGCGGCCAGCGGTACTCGGCCGGCGGCTACGATGGGTCGGCCGCGCTCGACGACATCCGCGAGGTCGGGGTGTGCGAAGAGGTCGAGCTACCGTATCAGCAGGTCCAGATCAACAACAATCACACCCAGGTACCGATCCCGGACAAGGCCATGGATCGGGCCCAGTTCTACCGCGTCGGCGCCCCGGTGGGGTTACCGTCGGGCGACGTCGCCGCCGTCAAGCAGATCCTCGAGAGCGGGCGCTGCGTGCTCTACGCCAGCAATCTCGACGGCTGGAACACCGGGACCGGCGAGATCGTGATGCCGCCTTCGGGGACGACGGCCGGCGCGTCCCACTGCACCACCATCGTGGGGTACATCGACGTCGATGGCCTCGCCGCCGAGCTCGAAGGGGGGTATTTCATCGTCCGGAACTCGTGGGGAGGCGCCTACAGTACCACGCACATCTTCGGCCCCGAGTACGGCGGACACCTGCTCATGCCCTACGGCTGGTATCGGCAGCTCACCGGCTACCCGGCGACGACGACCGATCGCAACGAGCCTTCGGCCACCCACGAGTGGCTGGTCGAGTACTACAATAACCCCGAGCTCCGCGGGGCTCCGGTCGAGCATGCGACGCTGACGCTGCCGTTCGGATCGGCCGACATCTCGCTCCCGACCACCACGGCCGACGTGGACTTCAACTGGGGCTTCCACTCGCCGGTTCAGGTGAGCTTGCTCTTCGCGGGGCTCCGGGACGCGCTCCCTGTCGACAACTTCTCGGTCCGCTTCTCGAAGGTGCTCCGCCTCCGCGAAGGACTCTACACCTTTCACCTACGCGGCAACGACGGGCTCCGGCTCTATGTGGACGATCGCCTCGTCATCAACGGCTGGCAGCTCCACGCGAGCCGGGAGCTCGCGGCGACCTACCACGTCACCGGCGGCGATCACGTGGTGCGCGTCGAGTACTACGCCGCGACGGGCGCGGCTCAGGTCCATTTCACCGTCGCTCCGGTCAATTTTCATTACGAGCTCTTTCACGGGGCCGTGGGCCACGGGGCGCCCGCGGCTGCGTTCGACGACACGCTCACCGAGCTCGAGTGGCGCCACGCGCCTCCCGTGACCCCGGCGCTCGGCCACTCCGCAGGTCAGTTCGGCCTGCGCGGCACCGCGAGCATCCCCTTCGAGGGCGGTCATTATCGCTTCCATGCCGGCCATTCGGGGGCGTTCCGGCTCTATGTCGACGGCGTCCTCGCGTATCAGGACACGGGCGGCGCGACCTCGAGCTCCGATCCGGTGAGCATCTCCGCCGGCATTCACCAGATCCGCGTCGAGCTCGAGAATCAGTCGACGGTGCCGACGTGGGGTAGCCACGCCTACTACAAGGCCTTCTGCCGCTTCGGGTGGAGCGACGCCGGCTGGAACGCCACCTTCTACAGTAACACGCGCGCCAAGCAGCTCTCCGACACCCAGACGCTGGGCCAGTTCGTCGACTCCAGCTATCTGTTCTTCCGCACCTGCGGCCTCGCCGGAGCGTCGCGCTTCAGCCACACGTATCCGGCCGACCCCGCGGGCGACCTCATGTTCTCCGCCGGGAGCTGGAACGACTTCAAGACCGGAGTCACCGGCTGGCCGGCCAGCTTCGATCTCTCGTTCTTCGGCGTTCACCTGAGGCGCCGGGTCTTCGTGCCTCGAGCCGGCTACTACAACGTCGAGCTCGACGCCAACGAGGGCTTCCGGGTGACGGTCGATGGCAAGGAGATCGTCCAGAGCCTCGAGTTCATCGGCGACGATCCGTACAACGGCGACATTTACCTCGAGGCCGGCGTGCACGACGTGAGCGTCGAATACAACGGCACTCAGTGGGGAGGGAACCTCGGCCTCCGGATCGCGCGGGTCGAGTGGAGGGTCCAGTATTTCGCCGGCAAAGACCTGACCGGCGCGGCGACCTTCGATCCGGCCCTCAGCACCACCCTCTCCACGACGGTGAACCATATCTCCGAGGTCCCCGAGCGAGGAGCCACGCTGTTCTCGTCGGGTCCGTTTTCGGCGCGGGCCACGCGGACGGTCTGGATGCCGGTTGGCAAATACACCTTCGCGGTGAAGGCGGACGACGGCGTGCGCCTGCGCGTGAACCAGCGGACCCTCGTCGATGCGTGGGTGGATGAGGCGCCCACCGACTACCAAGGATCGTACGAGCACCCGGGTGGGCCGATGGCGATCTCCGTCGACTATTACCAGGCCGGCGGCGGCAAGAAGCTCGACCTCACCGTCCTGAACCGGGACTTTTACGGCGAGTATTACCGGGGCACGACGCTCAACACCGTGCCTCCCGGATCCACGTTGCGTCGCGTCGCGCCCATCGCCTACCGCTACGAGGGCGATATCGACTTCGACCTCGGACAGGGCAGCTACCTGCCGCGCGTGGGCGCGACGAGCTTCTCCGCGCGGTGGATGGGCAAGGTGACCCTGCCTGTCGGGCGGTGGAGCATCGAGGCGACCTCGGACGACGGCGTGCGCGTCTTCATCGACGGTCGCCTGGTGATCGACTCGTGGAAGGACCAGGGCGCGACCAAGCACGCGCGCCAGATCGACCTCACCGGCCGGAGCCACGACGTCAAGGTGGAGTACTATCAGGCCGCCGGGAGGGGGCTTTGCCAGCTCCAGTACGTCCGCGTGATCTGACGATCCAGCGACGACCCTCGGCGACCTGGAAGCCCGCTCGAAGCGGGCCAGGTCGCGCGCGGTCCGAGGCCGTGGTCCATCATTTGCGGCGATCTCCACGCATGAAGACCAACGTGCCATTATGCACCACGCTCCCTTCCGCCGGGGCGCGTCCGAGGGCGAACCTCGCTGGCGTCGCGCTGATGACGTTCTCGCTCTTTGCTCTCCTCGGGTGGGGCGAGGGCCAGGCGGCAGCGGAGGCCAATCGGTCACGAGCAGCAGCGGGAGTCAGGGGGCGGCGGCAGGGCGGTCAGGGGGCCAGGGCCGCCGGACCAGCATGGGCACGGGCACCAGCGCCTGCGCTGCCGACGGAGCGAGCTTCGGTATGGACGCGAGCTGCTGCTCCCACGATTACGGCGCACAAGGCACCTGTCTCCCGATGATCGAATGCCTCCCGGCTCACGCGATGTGCCTCGAGGCCGTACCCTGCTGCATCGGCGTACTCTGCATCTCCCGCGTCCGCGGCGGGCTCTGACGCCGAGCGGGCTCGCCGCTCCGCCCCTGATCCGCGGTCGAACCCAAATGCGTCGAGACCGGGCCCCCTCGTGGCGCCCCGGGGGTGGCTCGATTACGGCTCGCAAGATCCATGATCGCCCTGCTCAAAGAGAGCCCGCTGCTCCTGCTCTTCCTCGTCGCGGCCCTCGGCTACTTGATCGGCAGGATCCGCGTCGCGGGCTTCGGGCTCGGCGTCGCCGCGGTGCTCTTCGTGGGCCTCGCGGTCAGCTCGCGCGATCCGGATCTCAAGCTCCCCGAGCTGATCGGCTCGTTCGGTCTCGTGCTCTTCGTCTACACGATCGGGATCGCCGGCGGTCCGGGATTCTTCGCCTCGTTTCGCCGTCGCGGGCTCAGCGCGAACGCCCTGGCGCTGGGGCTGCTCCTCGTCGCCACCGGCCTCACCGCCTCGCTGCACTGGCTGCTTCACCTCGATGGTCCCCTCGTCGCCGGGACGTTTGCCGGCTCGCTTACCAACACACCTGCGCTCGCCGGCGTCATCCAGGCTCTCCGCGACACCGTCCCTGGACAGGAGGCGTTGCTGGCCCGACCGGTGGTGGCGTACTCCGTCACCTACCCGGCGGGCGTCGTCGGCGTGCTGCTCTCGATCTGGCTGATGCGGCGGCTCTGGAGGGCCGATAACGCGCCCGCGTCCAGGGCCGGCGACCCGGCTGCGAGCGAGCTCGTGAATCAGACGGTGCGAGTCACCCGGGAAGAGGCCATGGCCGTCCCGGCGCTCGATCTTTGCCATAAGCACGGGCTGCGCGCGCTCTTCGGGCGGATGAAGCGCGGAGAGCACGTCTCGGTCGTCACCGGGTCGAGCCATTTCCAGGAGGGCGATCTCGTGGTGATCGTCGGCGACGCGGCCAGCGTGCGCGCGGCGACAGCGCTCCTCGGCGAGGCCACCGAAGAGCACCTCGATCTCGATCGCCGGTACCTCGACTTTCGTCGGATCTTCGTCTCCTCTCCTCGCGTCTCGGGCAAGCTGCTCCGCGAGCTCGCGTTGCCAGCGCGCTTCGGGGCCACGGTGACGCGGATCCGCCGCGGCGACGTGGATCTCCTCCCCGACGACGACACCGTGCTCGAGCTCGGCGACCGCATCCGGGTGGTCGGCCCGCGCGAGCGCATGGATGAAGTGAGCAAGCTCTTCGGCGACTCGTACAAGGCCCTCGCCGAGGTCGACGTGGTCACCTTCAGCCTCGGGATCGCCCTCGGCCTCGCGCTCGGGATGGTGCCAATCCCGCTCCCCGCCGGCGCGTCGTTCAAGCTCGGCGCCGCGGGAGGACCGCTGATCGTGGGCCTCGTGCTGGGCCGACTCGGGCGCTCGGGGCCGCTGGTCTGGACGCTGCCGTACAGCGCCAACCTCACCCTGCGCCAGCTCGGCCTCGTGCTCTTCCTGGCGAGCGTGGGGACGCGCTCCGGATATGCCTTTGCGACCACCTTCGCGCAGGGAGGTGGCCTGGCCATTTTCGTGGCAGGCGCGGTGATCACCTGCGCCACCGCCCTCGGCGGTCTGTGGATCGGACACCGCTTCCTGGGTATTCCCGGAGACACGCTGGTGGGGGTGATCGCGGGAGTCCACACCCAGCCGGCGGCGCTGGCGTTCGCCGTGGAGCAGACCGGGAACGAGCAGCCCAACCTCGGCTACTCCACGGTGTTTCCGCTCGCGACCATCGCCAAGATCGTGCTCGCTCAGCTCCTCCTCGCGCTGCTGCGTTGAGGCCCGGCCTTCAGTGAGCCTGCTTCATGCTCGCGACGAACTCGGCCTCGGCCTTCTTCATCTCGTCCGGGGTCATGTCCTTGATGTGGGTGGCGATCGCCCACTTCTGGCCGAAGGGATCGACCACGTGCGCCATCCGGTCGCCCCAGAACATGTCGGCCGGCGGCATGGAGGCCTTGGCCCCGGCCTCGACAGCCCGCTTGAACGAGGCGTCGACGTCTTCGACGTAGAGCCAGAAATTGGCGACGCTCTGCTGGGCGGTGGGATCCATCTCCGGGAAGACGTCGTTGATCATGATCATCGAGCTCCCGATCTTGACGGCGGCGTGCCAGACCTTCTGGCCGCCGGGGTCCATGGCCTTGTCGACGACCACGGCGCCGAAAGCCTTCTCGTAGAAGGCGATCGCCTTCGCCGCGCCCTCGATGGCGAGCTGCGCCGTGATGGTGGAATAGCCGCTCGGGATGGGTTGAACGCTCATTGAAAACCTCCTCGGTCGTTGACCGGCGCGAGCGATAGCACGGCGGGCGCCGGAGCGGAGAGCCTCTTCGAGGGGCGAGCGCGACGTCGGGCGCCCGGCTCACCCGGCCGGCTCGCAGAACACGTGATGAACGCTCCCCTTGTTGTTGCCGCTCTTGCACCCGGCGTAGGACCCGTCGTCGTCGGGGAACACCGTCACGTCCACCGCGGCTCCATCGCTCGTCGTCGGCGTGGCCCAGACGCAGCCGACGATCTCGCACTCGTCCGGCGCCAGCGCCTTGGAGGTCCTGGTCGAGCACACCACCGCTCCGCCCACGTAAAAGCCCACGTGGAGCCCAGCGCCGATTGAAGTCGAGGACGCCATCGGCGTCGAGATCGACCCCGCCGAGGTTGGCCTCGAGGGTGCGGTCGGTGCTCTTGAGAACGCGGATCACCCGTTGATCCTCGCCGACGAGCCGAAGCCGGGCGCCGAGCCCGCGGCGCCGAGGTCGATCAGCGTCCCGGCGATCCACCACCGTTCAAAGCGTTTCCTGGCCATGGTTCGAGAGAGTGTCCCGCGCGGGCGAGGGGTGGAACCTCCGCGCAAGGCTCGCGAGATCCGGCGTTCCCGTGTAGAGTCGCGCCCATTCTTCCGATTGCTCTGCGCCGGTGAAAGCGTTCCTGATGAGATCCTCCCACTCGCTCGGCCTCGCCGCGATCCTCGGGCCTCTGACCGCGGTGTTCGTCGCGTGCTCCGGCGGGAGCAGGAGCAGCGGCTCCGCGGCCCAGGGCGGCGCGGGCGGCGTCGGCGAATCGGTCGGGACGACGACCACGGGCGTCGGCGGCCAGGAGACGATCGACGCGGCGGCGCCCGACAGCGCGGCGTCGTGCTCCGGCGACGTCGGCGCCTGGAGCGACCTCACCGGCAAGGAGGCCTCGTGCCAGAGCGGCGCCGACTGCTGCGTGATCGTCAGCCCATGCCTGTCGGAAGCGCAGATCGTGGGCGCAGCGCAGCGCGACGAGGCGAGCTCGGTGTGGCCGTACTGCGACGTGGCCTGCGTCGATTGCATCCCGCCGGCGATCGAGGTCGCCTGCGTCGGCGGCGCGTGCCTCGGTCGCGTCGTCCCGGCCCAGGCGCCGGACTCACCGCTGCGCCGGGACCACTGCGGCACCGAGATCATGAAGGCCATCGACTTCGGGGGGAGCACCGGCGTTCACTTCGGCTGCGGCGGCTGATCGCCCGGAGCGCACCACGGCGCGATCGATCTCGCAGCACCTCGACGCGGAGATTGTCAATCGAGATCGGGGACGTGGAGCGCCGCGGCGAGCCCGATGATGGCCCCGATCGCGATCCCGTAAATCAAAGCCCCGACGCCCAGCCCGGCGGCGAGCGTGAGCGCGCTCCGCAAGAGGGCCGGGCCGAGGCCTCGACGTCGCCACAGCGCCCACTCGTTTCGCGTCACCCAGGCCCAGGGGATCATCGACGCTGCGCCCCCGACGAAAAACGCGCAGTAGAGCGCGGCCCCCCAGCTCGCGGTGTTCCACGCGCGCGAGCGCTGGGCCTCGGTGAGCCGACGCTTGTCCAGGATCTGCAGCGTCAACGTCAGCGAGATGTTGAGGATGGCAGCGAAAGTGTAGAGCAGGATCTTCATCGTGCCATCGGCCGTCCGCCCCTGACGGGCAGTAAGTGAGCGAGATACTAACGCAATTTGGAGAGCTGACCTCTTCCGTCGGGCGAGATCGCTCCAAATTCGCCGAACCAGGAGACACGGGGCTTCTCTGGGCGCTCGGGGGTTGGTACGAATTGACTCATGAGCGCGATCTCCAAAGGCGACATCCGGAATATCGCCCTCGTCGGGCACAAAGGCTCGGGCAAGACGTCGCTCGCCGAAGCCATGCTGTACCTGGCGAAAGCCACGGCGAAGCTCGGGCGCGTCGACGACAGATCGAGCGGGCTCGACGAGGCGGCGGAAGAGCGAGAGCACGGCGCCACGCTCGAGGCCAGCGTCGCGCACCTGTTCTGGAACGGGAAGAAGGTCAACCTCGTCGACACGCCCGGCGAGGGCAGCTTCCTCGCCGAGACGCGGCTCGCGCTCGGCGCCGTCGACGCGGTGCTGCTCGTGATCAGCGCCAGGGACGGCGTCCAGCCGATCACCGAGCGCGTCTTCACCTGGGTGCGCGAGCTCGGCCTCCCGATGATGATCGTCGTCAGCAAGGTCGACGTCGAGAACGCCGCGCCCGACGAGGTCGTCGCCGAGATCAAGGCTCGCCTCAAGGTCCCGCTCGCGGTGATGGAGATCCCGGTCGGCGAGGGCACCACGTTCCAGGGCGTCGTCGCCGTGCGCAACCGCAAGGCCTGGATCGGCAAAGGCGAAACTCCCGCGACCATCGCCGCGGGCCCCGTCCCCGACGCGCAGAGCAAGGCCGTCGAGGCCGCGCGCGGCAAGCTCGTCGACGACATCGCCGGCACCAACGACGCCCTCACCGAGAGCTACCTGACCGAGGGCGATCTCACGCAGGAGCAGGTCGATTTCGGGCTGCGCGAGGCCGTGAAATCCAGCGCGATCGTGCCGGTGTACTTCACCTCGGGCACCCGCCCGAGCGGCGTCGCCGCGCTGCTCAACGCCGTCGTCGAATTCATCCCGCCGCCCGAGAGCCACGCCGCGTGGAAGGGCGTCCACGCCACCAGGAAGACCGAGGCCGAGCGCCTCCCGTCGGCCGCGGCGCCGACCGCGCTCTTCGTCTTCAAGACCTCGATCGATCAGCACGCCGGCCGCACCTCGTTCGCGCGCGTGCTCTCCGGATCGATCAAGCCCGAGATGGCGCTGCTCAACACCAGCAACGCCCACCCCGAGCGCCTCGGGAAGATCTTCAACGTCGTCGGCAAGGAGGCGAAGTCGGTCGACGAGGCCAGCGCGGGGGACATCGTCGCGCTCGCCAAGCTCAAGAGCACCCACAGCGGCCAGACCCTCTCCGACGAGAAGGCGCCCTTCCTGTACTCGGCGCCCGAGCTCCCGCCGGCCTTGTTTTCTCGGGGTGTCCAGCTCGACGGCAAGGGCTCCGAAGACCGGGTCGGCACCGCGCTCCACCGCCTCGCGGAAGAAGATCCGGGCCTCACGGTCCACCTCGACGAGGGCACGCGCGAGCTCGTCGTCTCCGGTCTCGGCGCGCTCCACCTCGAGATCACCGTCGAGCGGATCCGCCGTCGGATCGGCGTCGACTGCCGCCTCGGGCCGCCCCACATCGCCTACAAGGAGACGCTCAGCGGCTCGGCCAGCGGCGTCGAGGGCAAGCACAAGAAGCAGTCCGGCGGCCACGGCCAGTTCGGCGTTTGCACCATCGATCTCGCGCCCAGCGAGCGCGGCGATGGCTTCCTCTTCGAGGACGCCGTCGTCGGCGGCGCCATCCCGCGGCAGTTCATCCCCTCGGTCGAGAAGGGGATCGTCAAGGCCATGGCCAAGGGCTTCCTCGCGGGCTTCCCCATGGTCGACATCAAGGTCCGCCTCGTCGACGGCAAATACCACGACGTCGACAGCTCCGACGCCGCCTTCCAGATGGCCGGCAGCAAGGCCTTCAAGGCCGCCGCCGCGCGGGCTCACCCGGTCTTGCTCGAGCCGATCGTCAAGATCCGCGTCACCGCCCCGAGCGCCGCGATGGGCGACATCATCGGCGACCTCAACAGCCGCCGCGGCCGGATCCGCGGCACCGACGTCATCGACGACGCCACCGTCGTCAACGCCTACGTCCCGCTCTCCGAGGTCCTGGAGTACGAGTCCAAGCTCAAGAGCATGACCCAGGGCAAAGGCACCTTCTCGATGACCGTCGACCACCTCGAAATCTGCCCGCCCGCCGTGCAAGACAAGGTGATCAAGGACAGCGGCTTCAAGGTCGAAGCCGACGACGAGTGAGGCGCTCATGCCTTGCTCTTCGTGCGGCCACGAACCGGCAGGGGTCAGGTCGCCAATGCTTAAGCATTGGTTGATGGATGCGGTCGGAGATCGATCCATTTTGAACAACGGGCCGCTGGTTGCCCAGAGCATCCTGCCTAACGCGACGCAGCAGCGCGAAAACGCCGACGGTTTCATCGGGGAATCGCGGTGGCTTGGGGAGTTAGCGGCCCGTTGATTTTGAATGATGTAGCTCGATCGTCCACGATCGGGTAAGGTCGCTGCCTTCGCAAGCGCTGAAATATCGACGATGGCCAGAATTAGTGATTTAGTTAACGTTTTTCACGCTGTTTCTCTGGGAGATCTGGCGCTTGCACGCGTACTTGCTCTTCGGGTCATTGATACCGAAGAGAATGCAGGCCATCACGGTGCCGCGGCGAGCCTTCGCGGAGCACTTGCCTCAACTGGACCGCGTGTGGAGCACCCAGAGAACGGGAACGCTGAGGTATTCCGCGCACTTCCGATTCTCCCCGATGTATTAGAGCTCTTGCCGCCATTGAGCCCGGGTGACGTGGTCAGGCTGTCGGCGGACGCGCGCTTAATTCTTGAAGAGGTCCTTAATGAATATAGGCATCGAGCTCTCTTAAGAACTAACCAACTGCGTCCGAGAAATCGGCTTTTCTTCTATGGACCGCCCGGCTGCGGAAAAACACTCACCGCTCGACATATTGGTCGAGAGCTCGATCTCTCTGTCTTTGTTGTGAGATTTGATGCGCTGATCGGCTCTTATTTGGGCCAGACATCGCTCCGAATTCGTGAATTATTTCGCTTTGTTGAAAGCCATGCTTGCGTGCTTCTGATTGACGAGATCGACGCAATTGGACGCAAGCGCGGTAGTCCTGTTGACGTGGGTGAGCTTGATCGTGTTGTTATTGCACTGATGCAGCAGTTGGAGTTGACAAATCCTGAAGGGTTTGTAATTGCGGCTTCAAATGTTCCCAACGAATTGGACGCCGCTCTGTTGCGGCGATTCGACTTGGCCCTAGAATTCCCTGCTCCCTCTGCAAGACAGATTCGCGCGTTCGCGCGCACGGAGGCGGATAAGAGAGGTCTAAGCTTGTTAAGTGGTATTCGCCAGCAACTTGCCACAGCGAAGACATACGCTGATGTCGAAAAAATTATTTTGACGGAGCATCGACGTTCTGTCTTGCGAAGGCTTTAGGTATGGCTGAGCCGAATACTGCTTCCTCTAAGCCCCGCACGTTCTTTCTGAACGAGTACCAAGAACTCGCGAATATTGAACGCGAGGGGGGTGGTCGCCAGGCGAACTACGTTCCGGTCGACTGGTCCGCTCGTTCAGATCGGCTCGGATCAAGTTTCAGAAAAGCCACTGCACCAGCCGCATCTTCGCGTGATCCTGTCGTCGGTCGACATTGCTTTATCGTCGCCGTTCCTGTCGCGAAGGTAGAGAAAATTTCAGTAAGTAAGAAGGCCCAAGCGCAGGGGGGCATTCTACAAGAAGTGCCTTCTTTTGGTGGAGAGCAGTCGCGGCTTTTTCGGCGGCTGGGCATGGATCTGCTGGATACGCTACCTGGCGGGAAGGCGACTGTTCATGTGCCGGCGTCAAAGGTTCCTCAGTTCCTGTCCACTATTGCTTCTCTGCCAAATGCCAATTCGCGTGAGCGCTCTCGGTGGCTTACGTTCGAGCAGTTTGAACCGATCAACTGGCACTATCGGGTATCGCCCCAGTGGCTAGAAACGCTTCCAGGACACGATGCCGTCTTGGCAATGATCCGATTTCAGCCTCTTCTTTCCCGCGTGGATGTGCAGGATATTTTGACTTCAATTCGGCGGTTGCTTGCGGCTGACGAACATGAGGAACTTATTAGCTCGGGTCGCGAATTTTCCGGCCGCTATTGGTGTAGGGCTCGGCTTGGAAAGAAGACGATAACGTCGATCGCCGAGGAGTTCGGCTCCGTACAGTCAATTCATTCGCCTCTCATCGGCCGTATTGCATCTGCATCCAAGAAGCGTGTCCTCGGGGCCGTGGCGACTGTTGCTCCGCCACTTCCGAGTTATTTAGTCGCTGACCTTCCCACTGTGGCGGTGGTAGATACAGGCGTTCCGATTCAGCATTCGTTGCTTCAGCCATTTTTACGCGCGGGAGGTTATCGCGATCCGAACCTTGATCCGTCAGTAATGTACATGGGTGACCATGGTACAAAGGTGGCATCCTGTGTTGTGTTCGGACGGGTAAATATGAATGCGGGCCTCGCGTCGCCCCCTCCCGGAATGTGTCGAGTCCATGATGTCATGGTCTCGATCGACGATCAGCTTATCGATGAAGAGATCGTTTTTGGCGCCATCAGTGCAGTGATTGGTACGGCGCCAGATGTTCGGGTGTTCAATATGAGTTACGGTGGTCCCCCTCTTGACTCATATGACGAGACCGAGAAGCGGGAGCGAATTATCAAGACTCAGGATCTTGATAATTTAGCGTTTGCCAGAGACATACTTATGGTGGTCGCTGCGGGGAATAGCGTTCCCGGCGTTCGGCCGAGCAAGGCTTACCCTGGTCACGTTGACGACCCGCGTTGGGCGTTGGGATCACTTGCTCGAAGCTTTAATGGTATTGTGTGCGGTTCTTATGTCGATAGTCTGAACCCGGATGCGATCGCGGCGCAGATGGGGGCACCCAGTCCGTTTACTCGAATCGGACCTGGCTCGTGCAACTCGCCTGTCCCAGGATTTGGGGCACCTGGTGGAGATGCCCTTGAAGATTATCGGCGTGCGCACTCCACGGGGATTTGGGTATGCACTGCTGATGGTACTTGGGAGGACCACGCCGGAACTTCAATGGCCGCGCCATTGCTCGCACGCGAGGCAGCATGGGTTTTTAAAGAGCTGAGTCGCTATTGCGAACCTGGAACCCGACCTTTTGCAGCGACGGTGAAAGCTTGGCTAAATCTTGTGGCCGTTCGACGGGGACTTCGCGGCGCATTTGAAAAGCTAGCAGAACGTACTCTCGGTAAAGGATTCGCAACAGCAGATCGATTGCAGTCACCTGATCCGAATACCGCGGTATTTATTTGGCAAACTCTGCTGCAGATGCCTGGGAGCGTTGCAAGAGTTCAGGTCCCAATGCCACTCTCTTGGCTCCTGCTGGCGAAGCAGCCCAAGATCAGGGTCGTGTTGGCGTGGGAGACACCGGTTAATCACACATTGACCGAGTCTTGGGGCTGCCGAAAAGTGAACCTTAAGCTTCGTCCATTTGGCGCTTCTGCAGCGCTCCGTGGGCGGGGGAATGCATCTGGGTCATATCCTCTTATTGACCGAATATTTGATATTCGCGTGCAACATCTTCGCGACAATGGATACACGCCGACCGAGGTCGACTGGGTTATCGAGGTCGACTACGAGGAGACGGGAGAATATCCGCCGGCTATGACGTTCTCGCCACAGCAGCGAGTTGGCGTTGTGATTGAAGTCTTTGATGAGGCGCCCGAAACTGTGAGCCCTCAGCCGGCGATAATGGCACTGCCCGCGAGCGCGCAGATGACTAGGCTGAGTTTGCATCAGCGGCCTTTTCAGGTGCCGGTCGTCTTGAAGTAGTATTATGATAAGTAGCGGACGCTGCAGCGCTGCTCCGCCGTCGCTGGTGCGCGCTCGCGCCAGAGAATACCGTACGACAAGCAAGTTGTCATAGAGGCGCATTGCATGAGCGCACCCAAGCGGCCGTGGTGTGAAGCGTCTGCGCGATATCGCGCCTCCGATATGCACCGCGTTAGTAATCGTACTTTCGTAGTTGCATTGCGAACCTAGCCTACGGATGAATGTTGACGATCGTGCCCTCGCCGGTGGGCTCGCTGGCGATGACACCGTGCCAGTCCATCGGGACCGGGGGATCGGTCCACATGAACACGCGCCGCGCGTCGATGGGCGCGAGGTTGATGCAGCCGTGGCTCCGGGGCTTGCCGTACTCGTCGTGCCACGGGGCCGCGTGGAGGGCGTAGCCGGCCTCGAAGTACTCGACCCAGGGCACGTCGCGGAGCTCGAACTTGTTGTCGACCTCGTGGGCGTCCATCGTCGTCGTCACGTGCTTCTCGCGGATCTTGAAGGTCCCGCGGATCGTCGAGTGCGTGGTCTTCGGATCGCCGAGGCCGTCGCGGCCGGTCGAGACCGCGGTCGCGTAGATCGGCTTGTTGCCTTCGTACAGGATCAGCACCTGGCCCAGGATCGAGATGTCGATCCACTTGGTGGTGCCCTTCGCGAAGGCCGGCAAATCCGAGGGTTTCACCGCGATCGCCAGATCCTCGTCCTTGATCCAGGTCCCGTCCGAGGCCTCGACCAGGCGGTTCGTCCCGATCTTCGTCGACTTGCCGGTGAGCTGAATCGCCGTGTGAAACGCCAGATCGCCCACGCTCTTCAGCGATCGCTCCCCGGTGTTGTAGCGGTGCGCGTCGTCCTTGCGCACGAAGGCCACGGGCAGGTGCCACTCCTTGGTCATGTCGACGCCGTGGAA
>JBDTXR010000113.1:0-22504 GCA_040006075.1 Byssovorax sp.
GCCCGAGGAGCATCCCGACGCCGACCGCCGCGAGGATGATCCGCGAGACGACGACCAGCCGCGCCTCGCCCGCGAGCGTGAGCGAGACCGCGAGCGAGCCGGCGACGATGGCCATGACCAGGAGCAGCGCGCCGATGTCCCGCTGCTCGTTCGAATCGTGAAACGGAGGCTCTTCGCTGAGGATGGTCTGGGCGATCGGCTCGACCAGCGCGCGATCTTCGCCGTGCGCGGGGACGTCGGGGAGATCGCGATCGGGCGCCGGCGCGTAGGCCGGGAGGATGGCGTCGCTGAGCTGATCGTGAGCGAGAGCGAGGGCGTCTTCGCGCACCGGCGTGCGCGGCGCGGGGCTCGGCGCAGGCGCGGCCGGAGCGTCGCCGAGGAAGAGCGCGCGGCAGACGCCGTAGTTGCAGAAGAAGTGGAAGCGGAGATCGAAGATCGCGACGTGCCCGGCGCGGAGCGGATCGATGAGCTTGCCGCACCCCGAGCAGGCGACGGGATCGACCATCGGCCCCGAGACGACGCGTGGTGGCGGCGGCGCGACGACGACGGGTAGCGGCTCGTCGACGAGGGGCGCTTCAGCCGCGAAATCGCGGTCGAGATCGCGGTCGAGATCCGCGTCGTCGAGGCTCATGCCGGGGTCGCTCGATCGGCGGCGAGACCGTGCGCGGCCCACGCGAGCACGGCCTTCGCGGTGGGCAAGCGCGCGGCGACCGCGTCCCAGACCAGGCTGCCCGGGCCGTCGAGCGCGTCGGCGTCGATCTCTTCGCCGCGGTGCGCGGGCAGGCAATGGAGCACGTTGACGCCGGGCGCGGCCAGCGCGAGCAGCTCGCGCGTCACGCGGTACGGCGAGAGCGCGCGCTGCCGCGCCTCGGCGCTCTCCTCGAAGCCCATGCTCACCCAGGTGTCGGTGAGGATCACGTCGGCGCTGGTCGCGGCGGCGCGCGGATCGTCGGTGACGACGACGCCGTCGTCACGCGGCAAATCGGCGGGGCTCGGCCCGTAGCCGGGCGGTGAGGCGATGGTGAAATCGAGGCCGAGCAGCCCCGCTGCTTCGATCCACGAGCGCGCCACGTTGGTGCAGTCGCCGAGCCACGCGTAGCGCAGCCCGTCGACGCCGCCGCGCGCGGCGCGCACCGCATGCAGATCGGCGAGCACCTGCAGCGGGTGGTTCTTGCGGGTGAGCGCGTTGATCACCGGCGCAGCGCACGCCGCCGCGAGCGCGGTGAGCCGCGTGTGCTTCGGCGTGCGGCACGCCACGAGCGCGACGGTGCGCCCGAGGACGCGCGCGGTGTCCTCGATCGGCTCGCCGCGCGAGGCTTGCGAGTCCTCGCCGGCGATCACCATCGGGTGCGCGCCGAGCTCGACCGCGGCCACCTCGAGCGCGATCCGCGTCCGCGTCGAGGGCAGATCGAAGAGCAGCGCCACCGTGAGGCCGGCGAGCGGGCGCGGGTGCGCGATCGTCCCGCGCGTGCGCTCGAACATGCTTGATTTCTCGAGGATCTCGCGCACGCCGGGGGCGCCGAGATCGGCGAGCGAGACGAGGTCGCGCTTCACCAGCCGAGGTCGGTGAGCGCGGCGTCGACGTGGGCCACGCCCTCGTCGAGCTCGGCCGGCGTGACGATGAGCGGCGGCGTGAACCGGAGCACGTTGGTGCCGGCGACCGTGAGGAGGACGCCGCGATCGCGCACCGCGCCGAGGAGCGTGCGCACGTCGGCGCTGGAGGTGAGCACCAGGCCGCGCAAGAGGCCGCGCCCGCGCTCGCCCGCGCAGCTCTTCTCGTGCTTGGCCGCGACCGCCGCGAGCGCGCGCGACAGGTGCTCGCCGTTCTTCGTGGCCGCGTCGAGCAGGCCGTCTTGCTCGATGACGGCCATCACCGTGCGCGCCGCGGCGCACGCGAGCGCGTTGCCGCCGAACGTGGACCCGTGCGAGCCCGGCGTGAGCGCGCCGTTGAGCTTCTCCTTGATCAGCAGCGCGCCGATCGGGAAGCCGCCGCCGAGGCCCTTGGCGAGCGAGATCGCGTCGGCGACGACGCCGTCGTGCTGCTGCCCGAGCCACGTCCCGGTGCGCCCCATGCCCGTCTGCACCTCGTCGATGAGGAGCAGCGCGCCAAACTCGTCGGCGATTTTTCGGAGCTCGGCGAGGTAGCCGGGGGGCGCGGGGATCACGCCGCCTTCGCCGATCACCGGCTCGACGACGATGCCGGCGACGTCGGGCCCCATCACCGCGCGCACTGCCGCGGCGTCGCCATAATTCACATGGGTGATGCCCGCGAGCGGCGGCCCGAAGCCCTCCTGGTACTTGGCGTTCCCGGTGAGCGCGACCGCGCCCATGGTCCGGCCGTGAAACGAGTTGTGCATCGCGATCAGGCGGAAGCGCTCGGGCTGCCCGTTCACGAAGAAGTGCCGGCGCGCCATCTTCAGCAGCGCCTCGTTGGCCTCCGCGCCGGAGTTGCAGAAGAAGGCGCGGTCGTAGCCGAGCTTCGCGCAGAGCTCGTCGGCGAGGCGGAGATTCTCGGCGTTGTAGAAGTAATTCGAGGCGTGCATGAGGCGCCCGGCCTGCTCGCCGATCGTCGCGGTCAGCCGCGGGTGCGCGTGGCCGAGAGCCGAGACCGCGACGCCCGCGCACAGGTCGAGGTAGCGCCGCCCCTGCGTGTCCCAGACCTCGCACCCCTTGCCGCGGTCGAGGACGATCGGGGCCTGTCGGTAGTTCCCGAGGAGGCGCCTTTGCCCGATGGCGATGAGGGGTTCGGGAGCGGGAACGTGCTCTCGTTCGGCGCCCGAAGAGGTGCTGGCGGCGGTGCTCATCGGGCCGATCTACGCCCGGCGCCCCGCCGTGGCAAACGCGGCGAGCGAGGCGCTTCGTCCGCCCGCGGCCCGGTCGGTGATTGCCAGGGTAGGGGGGCCGGTTATAGTGCCGCCGATCATGACGAGCGAGACCGACGAAAAAGCTGGCGAGAAGGCCGAAAACCAGGCTGAAGCTCCTGTGGCGCCCGCCGCCGAGGTGCTCGAGGCCGAGGTGGTGGACGACGGCGCGGGCCCGAAGCTGAAATCCGTGCCGCCGGTGGGCGAGCTCAAGATCGATCCGCAGGCCGAGATCGCCCGGCTGCGCGACCAGCTCCTCCGCACCGCGGCCGACTTCGACAACTTCCGCAAGCGCGCCCGCCGCGAGCAGGAAGACGCGACCCGCCGCGGCCGCGAGACCACGATCAAAGATCTCCTCCCGATCTTCGACAACCTCGAGCGCGCCACCGCGCACGCCGAGTCCGCCGCCGATGCCAAGGCCGTGTCCGATGGCCTGCGCATGGTGACGAAGCAGTTCGTCGACACGCTCGATCGCATGGGCATCAAGCGCGTGGCCACCGTCGGTCAACCGTTCGATCCCTCGCGCCACGAGGCGATCCAGCACCTCGAGTCGAAGGATCACCCGGCCGGGACCATCGTCGCCGAGGTGCAAGGCGGCTATCTGATCGGCGACTTCCTGGTGCGCCCCGCGATGGTCGTCGTCTCGAAGGGCCCGCCGATCCAGGCCAACTGATCGTCGGCGACCTCAGTCGCCGATCGAGATCCCCAGCATCGCCAGGCTCGACTCGACGAGGTGATCCTCGATCAGCACCAGCGCCGCAGCGGACGCCGTGTGCGCGTGCGCCGGGGGCACGCCGGCGATCACCGCGAGCTCGCTGTCGTGGCTGATCGCGTAGCGGACCACGAGGAAGATCGTGCTCTGGATCGCGAGGCGGAGTCGGCCTGCCGGGCGCCCGGTGATCACCGCGAGCGCGTCGGACATCTGATCGAGGAACGGGACCAGCGTCGTGGCGCGGATCCGCGGATCGACCTCGCCCGCGTCGACGATCGATCGCTGCATCAAGCGGACTGCGGCGCGGTGGCCGCGCGCGAACTGGAAGCCGATGCGGACCGCTCGCTCGAGGATGGCGATCGGCGCGGCGCCGCTCTCGACGAGCGCGGCCTTGAGCTCGACGCCGAGGCCGGCGAGCTCGTCCTGCGTCGACTCGAGGCAGGCGCGGTAGAGGCCCTCTTTGTTGCCGAAGTAGTGGTGAATCATCGCCAGGCTCACGCCGGCAGCAGCGGCGACCTCGCGCGTGGTGACCCCCTTCATGCCGGCGTCGGCGAAGAGATCGAGCGCGCTGCCGAGGATGCGGGCGCGCGTGGCGTGGGCGTCGGCGTTGACGGGGCGGGCCATGGATCGTCGAGGGGCGCGCAGTGAATCAAACAAGCGCCCGGATAGCAAGGTCCTGCGGCGTCGCGGACCGGCGCGGCGCCCAGTCCGAATTTCGCGGAGCATGCTCGATGCGATCGATCGTGAACAAATCAGGTGAGCAGTTGTGGCTCTCGGCGCGTCGCCTTCGAGGTGGCGGCGGTCCCGGTCGCAGGCCTCGTGTCAATCGCGACGACGCCGGAGCAGTACGGGGAAGCGCCGCGCATCTCCACGCAACGTCAGGCAATTCCTGATGTATGCTCCCCGCACGTTATGGGGAAGGTGATTGGTATCGACCTCGGGACCACCAACTCGTGTGTCGCCGTCGTCGAGTCAGCAAGCGTCAGCTCCGCGAGCGACGTCAAGGTCATCCCCAACGCCGAGGGCGCGCGGACCACGCCTTCCGTCGTGGGGTTTCCGTCGAGCGGCGAGCGCCTGGTCGGGCAGGTGGCGCGGCGTCAGGCCGTGACCAACCCGCAGAACACCATCTACGCGGTGAAGCGGCTGATGGGCCGCAAATTCTCGGCGTTCGAGGTGCAGAAGCAGATCGAGCTCGCGCCCTACACCATCGCCGAGGCCGCCAACGGTGACGCCTGGGTCGAGGTGAAGGGCCGCACCTACTCGCCCCCCGAAATCTCGGCGATGGTGCTCGAGCAGATGAAGCAGATCGCCGAGCGGTACCTCGGCGAGCCGGTCACCGAGGCTGTGGTCACGGTACCCGCGTACTTCGACGACGCCCAGCGCCAGGCGACGAAGGACGCCGGGCGGATCGCCGGCCTCGACGTGCGGCGCATCGTCAACGAGCCCACCGCGGCGGCGCTCGCCTACGGCCTCGACAAGACCGAGCAGGAGACGATCGCGGTCTACGATCTCGGCGGCGGCACCTTCGACATCTCGGTCCTGGAGATCGCCGGCGGCGTCTTCAGCGTGAAGGCCACCGGCGGCGACACTCACCTCGGCGGCGAGGACTTCGATCAGATGATCATCGATCGCCTGGCCGACGATTTCCTCGAGCTGCAAGGCGTGGATCTGCGGCGCGATCGCATGGCCCTCCAGCGCCTGAAAGAGGCCGCGGAGAAGTCGAAGCACGAGCTCTCGTCCGCGCTCGAGACCGACATCAACATCCCGTTCATCACCGTCGGGCCCGCCGGCGGGCCGCTCCACCTCGAGCGCACGTTCCGCCGCAACGAGCTCGAAGAGCTGTGCGAGCCGCTGGTGGCGCGGACCATCGACGCGTGCCGCGCCGCGCTCGCCGACGCGCACCTCCCGGTCACGGCGATCAAGACGGTGGTGCTCGTCGGCGGGATGACGCGGATGCCCGCGGTGCAGGCCGCGGTGAAGGCCTTCTTCGGCAAAGAGCCGCACAAGGGCGTGAACCCCGACGAGGTCGTCGCCGTCGGCGCCGCGCTCCAGGGCGCCGCGCTCGTGGGCCAGGTCGACGAGGTGCTGCTGCTCGACGTGACGCCGCTCTCGATCGGCGTGGAGACCGGCGGCGGCGTGATGACCAAGCTCATCGGCCGCAACACCACGATCCCCACCGAGCGGAGCGAGGTCTTCACCACCAGCGTCGACAACCAGAACTTCGTGCCGATCCACGTGCTCCAGGGCGAGCGCGAGATGGCCGCCGACTGCCGCAGCCTCGCTCGCTTCGAGCTCAGCGGGATCCCGCCGGCGCCGCGCGGCCTGCCCAAGATCCAGGTCACGTTCCGCATCGACGAGAACGGCATCGTCCGCGTCGAGGCCAAGGATCTCGGGACCAACCGCGTCACCGAGGTCAAGGTCACGCCGACCAGCGGCCTCACCGCCGACGAGGTCGATCGCCTCGTCACCGACGGCGAGCGCTTCAAGCAGACCGACGCGCTCCGCCGCGAGCTGGCCGATCTGCGCAACCAGGCCGACACGCTCGCGTACACCACCGAGCAGGCCATCGAGGGCTACGCCGATCTCCTCGAAGAGAGCGTGATCCTCGAGATCCGCAGCGACTGCGCGATGCTGCGCCGCCTCCTCGAAGGCGGGGGCGATCTCGACTCGCTCCGCGCGGCGTACACCAAGCTCGAAGGGGCGGCGTTCCGCATCGCCGAGTCGATGTACGGCGGCAGCGAAGACGACGTCGCTGGCTCCAGCGACCCTCCGGCATAACCGCTCACTCGGCAACCCAGGGCCCATCTCGTGGAACAGACGTTCGGCCGTTACCGGCTCCTGGAGCGCCTCGGTGAGGGCGGGATGGCCGAGGTGTTCAAGGCCAAGAGCTTTGGCGTCGAGGGCTTCGAAAAAGTCCTCGTCATCAAGCGCATTTTGCCGAAGCTGGCCGCGCACCCGAAGTTCGTCGACATGTTCGTCCACGAGGCGAAGCTCGCGGTGCGGCTCTCGCACGCCAACATCGTGCAGGTGTTCGACCTCGGCCGCGTCGACGATCCAGGCGGCGCGGCGACCAGCTACTTCATCGCCATGGAGTACGTGCCGGGGCTCGACCTCGCGACCGTGCTCACCCGCTGCCGTCGACTGAAGATGCCCGTGCCCTTCGGTATGGCGGTGTTCCTCGCGGCCGAGGTCGCCAAGGCGCTCGATCACGCGCACCGCCGTCGCGACGAGCACGGTCGCCCGCTCGGCATCGTCCACCGCGACATCTCGCCGCAGAACATTTTGCTCTCGTGGGAGGGCGAGGTGAAGGTGACGGACTTCGGCATCGCCAAGGCCCGCGACTCGATCCTCGAAGAAGACAGCGGCGATACGCGCGCCGGTCGCGTGCGCGGAAAGCTCGCGTACATGAGCCCCGAGCAAGCGAAGGCCGAGCCGGTCGACGGGCGGAGCGATCTGTTCTCGCTCGGCACCGTGCTCTACGAGATGCTCGCGGGCAGCAACCCCTTCTCGGCGCCGACGGTGTTCGAGACCGCGCGCCGCGTGCACGCGAGCGAGTACCCGCCGCTCGAGCTGACGCGCGAGGGCACGCCGAAGGCGCTCACCGAGATCGTGGTGAAGATGCTGGCGAAGAAGCCCGACGATCGCTTCGCCGACGCGGGCAAGCTCCACGAGCACCTGCTCGGCTACTTCTACGCGTCGGGCGAGCGCTTCGGCCCGAGCAAGCTGGCCGAGTTCCTCGAGGGCTTCCACGAGGTGCAGTCGGCGCCCGAGCTCGACAGCGGCGCGGTGTTCGAGGACGTGCCCAACGTCGGCGCGAACGAGCGCACGCCCGTCGAGGTCCCGAGCCCGAGCCCCGGCGGCGGCGGCGCGAGCGCGCACAAGCTCACGGCGTCGGGCCTGTTCAAGCTCACCGGAGTCGGCGAAACCGGGCAGTTCACCCGCACCAGCGAGATCGGCGAGCGGCGCGAGGTGACGGCGCTGGTGCTGGCGCTGCCCGACGTCGCTCGCGGGCGCGAGGGCGCTCGCTCGACGTCGCCGCTGGCCGAGCGCGCGCGCGAGGTGCTGCTCCGCTACGGGGCGCGGATCCTCGAGGAAGAGGCCTCGCAGGTCGTGGCGCTCTTCGGCCTCGGCGACGCCGACGGGCGCGACACCGAGTCCGCAGCGCGCGCCGCGCTGGTGATCTTGCGCAGCCGCGGCGGCGCGCAGCTCTCGGCCGGCATCCACGCCGCGCGCATCGTCATCGACGTGCAGGGCGATCCCGTGAAAGACGAGCGCCTCGCGTCGCTGATCGCCGCGGCGCAGTCGCTCTCGCGCGCCACCGAGGGACGCGTCGCCGTCTCGCGCTTCGCCGGCCGGGTGATCCGATCGGAGTTCGCCGCCGAAGAGCTCCCCGGCGCCGGCCACACCGCGCCCGAGGGCGGCTGCGTGATCACCTCGGCGCGCTCCCCGTCGAGCTTGTACGGCCGCTTCGTCGGTCGCCACGACGAGCTCAAGCGCCTCGGCGACATCCTCGCCAGCGCCACGCGTCGGCGCACCCAGTTCGTCAGCGTGCAGGGCGACAAGGGGATCGGGAAGACGCGGCTCCTCGCGGAGATGGAACGCCGTCTTTCCAAGGGGAACTACAACGTCGGCTTCTACATCGCGTCGTGCCCGAAGAACGGCGCCGAGGTCCCGCAGAGCGGCCTCTCGGCGATGCTGCGCGTCCTCTGCGGCGTGCAAGAGGGCGACGACGAGGCGCGGATCCTCGCGGTGCTGCCGCGGCTGCGCGCGCTCGGCCTGCACACCGACGAGTCGACCGCGGTGCTGGCCGAGCTCGGCGCGACGCTCGAGGGCGGCGGGCCGCGACCGCCGCAAGAGTCGGCGCTGGCGCTGCGCACCGCCTTCGCGCGCATGGTGCAGAGCCTCTGCGACGATCGGCTCCACTGCTTCTGCTGGGACGACGCGCAGGCGATGGATCAGGCGACGATGGACACCATCCTCTCGGTGGTGGGACGCGGCGCTCCGAACGGGTCCGCGGACGCGGCGCGCGGCGCGCCCTCCGTGTCGCCCACGTCGAACGGCTCGCTCCGCGCGGTGTTCCTCTTATCCACGCGCGAAGAGGTCCCCGAGGCCGTGACCAAGCACCCCGGGCATCACGGCCTCACGCTCGGCGAGCTCTCCGACGACGACGGCGCGCGGCTGATCGCCACCCGCGTCGGCGCGCGGATCCTCTCGCCCGAGCTCCTGGCGTTCTGCCGCGATCGCGCCGGCGGGCACCCGCTCTTCCTCGAGGAGCTGGTCAAAGAGCTCACCGACTCCGGCGCGATCACCGTCGAGAGCGGCG
Organism: Byssovorax sp.; assembly: GCA_040006075.1. Classification (GTDB taxonomy): domain Bacteria; phylum Myxococcota_A; class Polyangia; order Polyangiales; family Polyangiaceae; genus JANYGI01. The sequence continues at coordinate 8,897 of JBDTXR010000113.1, forward strand.
AGGCGCAAGCGCGGCTCGACGGCGCCACGGCCGTCCCGCGCACGCTGCGCACGCTCATCGCCGGCCGCGTCACGCGGCTCGAGCCGGGCGAGCGATCGGTGCTCCAGGCCGCGGCCATCCTCGGCGAGCCGATCCTCACCCAGGTGCTCGCGGCGATGCTCAAGCTCAGCGTGGCGCAGGTCGATCGCACCATCGCCAGCCTGTTCGTGAAGGATTTCATCCGCATCACCGGGCCCGCGCAGGTGAGCTTCGCCTCGCCGATTCATGGAGAGATCGTGCTCGACGCCATCCCGCCCGAGGCGCGGCGCGAGCTCCACGCGGCGACGGCGGCGTCGCTGATCTCGGTGCTCGGCAGCGACGGGATCGATCACTCCGAGCGCATCGGCCACCACCTCTACGAGGCCGGCGATCGCGATCGCGCCGCCGACTTCCTCGCGCAGGCCGCGCTCCACAAGATGCGCGTCGCCCAGCTCGAGCCGGCGATGCGGCTCCTGGGCCGCGCGCTCGACCTCGCCGATCACGATCACCGGCCCGCGCAGGAGATCGGGCTCTGGCTCAGCGCCCTCGCCGACGCCGCCGCGCGCGTGCGAACCGGCCGCGATTTACCGGGGATCGCCGAGCGCGCGCTCCGCCGCATCGACGCCGTCGGCTCGCTGCAAGAGCGGGTCATGGGCCGCGTCGACGTCGCCCGCGCCCTCGCGTCGATCAACCTCTACGAGCCCGCGTACGCGCGCCTCGACGAGGCCTTCGCGCTCGCGGGCGACGACGGGCCGCTCCGCGCGCGCGCCCTGATCGTCGAGATCGAGTCGGCTTCGCGCAGCGGCGACTTCGCGCGCGCCAGCCGCGCCATCGAGAAGCTCGAGGCCCAGGGGCCGCTCCAGAGCTCGCGCGTGCTCCTCGCCGCCGCGAGCGTGCGCGCGGCCTCGGGCGACGTGGCCTCGTCGCTCCGCCTCATCGACGAGGCCCAGCTCCTCGACTCGCCCGACGATCTCGCCGCCGCCGTCGATCGCGAGAAGCAGCGCGTGCTCACGTACATCTACGCGCGCGACTGCAAGTCGGCGGTCGAGGCCTCGGAGCACGCCGTCGATCTCGCGCGCACCGCCGGCGTCCGCGCCTCGCTCATCGTCACGCTCCACAACCTCGGCGACGCCGCGCGACGCCTCGGCGATCTGCCGCGCGCCTACGCCGCGCTCACCGAGTCGAAAGAGCTGAGCGACGCCGCCGGGCAAGAGCGCCTCGCGACGCTGAACCGGATCCACCTCGCGTACCTCGACGGGATGCGCGGCGTCGACGGCGCCGAGACCCAGCTCCGCGACGCGGTCCGCTACGTCGACAGCCGCGGCTTCGTCACCGACGCGCTCGAGGGGCGCTTCCTCCTCGGCATGCTCCACCTCCACAACGGCCAGGTCGTCGACGCCAAGCGCGAGCTCGCGCAGGTGCTCGCGCAGGCCGTGGAGTACGGCAATCGCCTCGTCGCCGACGACGCGCGCGAGGCGCTCGCGAGCGCGGAAGCCGCCCCGAAGGCGTAGCGCCGATCAAGGGTTCAGGCGCGACGTCGTCCAGCCCTCGCCCGCGCGCTCGAAGACGATGCGCTCGTGCAAGCGGCTCGGTCGATCCTGCCAGAGCTCGACGTGCTCGGCGACGACGCGGTAGCCGCCCCAGTACGAAGGACGCGGGATTTCCCCTGGAAAACGCGCTTCGACGGCCAGCGTCTCGGCCTCGAGCTCGGCCATCGATCCGAGCGGGCGGCTCTGCTTCGAGGCCCACGCGCCGACCTGGCTCCCGCGCGCGCGGGTCGCGAAGTAGGCGTCGGAGTCGGCGTCGGAGGTGCGCTCGATCGGCCCCTCGACGCGCACCTGCTGCCCGAGCACCGGCCAGTGCAAGCAGAGCGCGGCGAACGGGTTGAGCTCGAGCTCGACGCCCTTGCGGCTCTCGCGGTTGGTGAAGAACACCAGGCCGCGCGCGTCGATGTCCTTCAGCAGCACCATCCGCACCGACGGCCGCCCGCGATCGTCGGCGGTGGCCAGCGACATCGCGGTGGGATCGGAGCGCTCGACCTCGCGCGCGCGGGCGAGGGCGTCACGAACGCGGGCGAGGGGATCGAGATCGAGATCGAGAGGGCTCATGGAGCAGCCTTATAGGCCCCTCGCGGCCCCGGCGCACTCGCGAGCGGCTCAGGGCACGGCCGCCGCGGGCAGCGGGATCGTCACCGGCGCGAGCGCCGCGCCGGGCTCCACCGCGAACGTGGCCACCAGCGTGCGCCGCACCGGCAAGCACACCGCGTGCGTCACCACGTCGCACACCACCATGTCGAGCACGCCGGTGAGCTCGGCCGTCTTCGCGCCGGCGAGCGGCTCGATCGCGATCTCGAAGCCGTCCTTGGCGAGGGTCCCCTTCTCGCGCGTCGGCGCGGGCAAGCGCGCGAGTCCGCTCGACGTCGCCCACACCACGCGGAACGGCGCCTCGTCGTTGACGCCGGTGCCCTTGGGGATGTCCCAGCGCACCTGGAGCTTGCTCGACGCGCCCGGCGGGATCTTCAGCGGGCCCAGGGCGATCGTCGGATCGCGCGCGTCGATCTTCACCGGCGCGGGCGTCTCGATCGACGGCGCCGCGAGATCGCCGAGCGCCACCGCCTCGGTCTTCGCGCTGGCGTCGATGGCCCAGCGCCGCACGCGGTGGTGGTTGGTGTCGGCGATGAACAGCGTCCCCGCCGCGAAGCCGAGGCCCGCGGGCTCGCTCAGATCGGCGCTGATCACCGTGCGCGTGGCGCCCGTCGCCGGATCGACGCGCTTGACCTTGGAGTTGTACGAGTCGGCCACCCAGAGCGCGCCGCCGCCGTACGCGAGGCCGATCGGGTGCTGCAAGCGCGCCTTCGATTTGTCGCCGTCGACGTCGCCGAAGACGAAGAGATCTTCTCCCACGACGGTGCGGACCTGCCCCTTCGCGACGTCGATCGCGCGCACGCTCGAGGTCTCGCTGTCGAGCACGAAGACCTCGGTTCCATCGGTCGCGAGGGCGCTCGGCTGCGCGAACGAGGCGTCGAGCAGCGGCCCGTCGGCGCGGGCCTCGTGCCCGTTTCCCGCGAGCAGGCGGAAGGTGCCGTGCCTCGGATCGAAGGCCCCGATCTGGTGCGAGCCCGCGAGCGCGACGACGAGGTTGCCGCGCACCTCGAGCAGATCCCACGGCGATCGCAGGCCCACCGATCGCGCCGGCCGCTCCTCGGTCGAGAGCCGCCCGCCGCCGATCTCGCCGGTCCCCGCCACCGTCGTCACCGCGTGCGCGGCGCGATCGATCTTGCGGATCGTGTGGTTGCCGGTGTCGGCCACGTAGAGATCGGCGCCGACCTCGGCGAGGCCTTCGGGCCTTGAAAACGAGGCTTCTGCGAACGATCCATCGGCCTTGCCGGCGAGCCCGGAGCCGATGGTCGCCTCGACCTTGCCGCCCTTGCTCACGACGACGACGCGATCGTGGCCGGTGTCGGCGATGGCCAGCCCGCCGTCCTTGAGCGCGAGCACCTTGCCCGGGTAGCGCAGCGGCCCGTTCTCGCCGGCCTCGACGCGCACGCCGCGGAGCGGGCCCCGCGCGAGCTTGTGCGCGCGCTGCCCCTCGTCGAGCGCGCTGGCCACCACGCTGGTGAGCTCGTCGAGCGCGGGCTCGCCCGACGCCGCCCACACCGCGCGCCCCTCGACGTCGAGCACCGCCACGGTCGGCCAGCTCTCCACGCCCCACGCGCGCCAGATCGCCATGCTTCCATCGACGGCGATCGGGTGCTCTAACCGGTTGTCGCGCACCACGTCTTGCAGCCGCCCAGCCTGCTTCTCTTCGTCGAACTTGGGCGAGTGGATCCCGACGACGGTGAGCGCGCGCCCGCGAAAGCGATCTTCAATCGCGCGGAGCACGGGCAGCGTTTGCAGGCAGTTGATGCAGCAGCTCGTCCAGAAATCCACGATGACCACGCGCCCGCGGAGCTCGTCCTTCGTCAGCGGATGATCGACGTTGATCCACGCCGACGCGCCCTCGAAGCCCGGCGTGTCGCCGCGATCTTTCTCGGCCGGCAGCGCGACCAGGGCGTACGGAAGAGGCGGCAAATCGCCCGCCGTGGACGCCGCGAGGGAGCCGGTCTCGGTCGTCGCTCCGCGCGCCTGCGGCATGGGCGCCGCGCTGCAACCGAGGATCCCCGCGACCAGAGCAACGCCTGCGATCTGCCTCATGCCGTGCTCCTACGCCGCGAGGATGATCCGGTTTCTCGCGATCGCCGGGGGCGGCGAGCTACTCGTCGGCGAGGCGCCGCTCGAGCGCCTCGATGTGCGCCCGCACCTGCGGATCGGTGTCGCGCTGGGCCTCGATCTTCCGCACCGCGCTCATCACGGTGGTGTGGTCGCGGTTGCCGAAGGCCCGGCCGATCTCGGGGAAGCTGCACTTGAGGCGCTGCTTGCAGAGGTACATCGCCACGTGCCGCGCGAAGGCGATGCTCTTGTGCCGATCCTTGGAGGTCAAATCAATCGAGCGCAAATGGAAGTGGTGGCAGACCGCGCGCTGGATGTCTTCCACGCTCATGGTCTGCGCGCGGAGGCTGGGCGAGGCGGCGGAGATCTCGGCGCGGGCGAAGGCCAGATCGACGCGCTGCCCGGTGAGCGAGGACTTCGCCGCGAGGCGGATCAGCGTGCCCTCGAGCTCGCGCACGTTGGAGCGGATCATCTGCGCGAGGAAGAGCGCCACGTCGTCGTCGAGCGCGAAGCCCTCGATCGCGGCCTTGTTGCGGACGATCGCCACGCGCGTCTCGAGCTCGGGGACCTGGATGTCGGCGACGAGGCCCCACGAGAAGCGCGACACCAGCCGCTCTTCCATCCGCTCGAGGTTCTGCGGGTACTTGTCGCTGGTGACCACGATCTGCCGATCGACGGCGTGGAGCGCGTTGAAGGTGTGGAAGAACTCTTCCTGGGTCTGCTCGCGGCCGGCGAGGAACTGGATGTCGTCGACCAGGAGCACGTCGCACTGGCTGCGGTAGCGCGCGCGGAAGTCGTCCATCTTGTGGTGCTGGATGGCCGTGATGAAGTCGTTGGTGAACCGCTCGGCCGACACGTAAATGATCCGCGCGCCGGCGCGCTCGTCGTGCACGCGGTTGGCGATGGCGTGCATGAGGTGGGTCTTGCCGAGCCCGGTGCCGCCGCAGATGAAGAGCGGGTTGTAGCGTCGCGCGCCGCCGCCGCCGGCCGCCGCGATCGCCGCGGCGTGGGCGAGCTGGTTCGACGGGCCGACCACGAACGTCGCGAAGTTGTGCTTGGGGTTGATGTCTTCCGGCACGACGCTCCGCCGCACCAGCACGGGCCCCGGAGCCGCCGGCTCCACGTTGCGCGGGAGCTCGGTGGGCCCGCGCGCAGGGCCGCCGTACAGCGCGCCGTTGGCCCGCGTCGCGGCAGGCGCCGGCTGCGCTGCCGTCGCGACGCCGTCGGCCTGGATCGCGGACGCGGCCTCGCCGGGGGCGACCGGACGCAGCGTGATCGGTCGCAGCGTGATCGCGCGCGGACGAACCGGCTGGATCACCGATCGGCTCGACACCGGCGACGCCAGGTGCGGATCGACCGTCCAGGCGACCTGGACGCTCCACCCCGTGAGCGCGCGGATCTTCTCGGCCAGGGTGGGGAGGAAGTTCGCCTTCACCCACTCGAGGACAAACTCGTTCTGCACGCGCAACGTGAGCACGCCGTCGGTGAGGTCGTCGAACTGGACCCCTCCGAACCACTGATCGAACGTGGCCGGTGAGAGCCCACGAGTGTGCTCCACCGCCTGATCGAAGATAGCCCGCGCGTCGTCTCTGGGAATCGTCATCACCGCCAGCACGAAAAGGCACGACGGGGCGACCGGCAGTATTCGGTCGCCCCAGGTTTTCCACAGACCCAAGGCCCGTGGCAGTCGTTGCTACTACCCGGAAATAAAAGGAGAAAACCGCCCAGCGACGCCGGGACCCCTCAGTTTTCCACAGCTCTTCCACAGGGCATCGGGAGGCCTGTGGGGAGTCGAGCCCTCGTTGATTGATTCTTTGCGTAGCGAGTCATTACTCCGCCCCGGCGACACAAAAGGGCCGCGCGCGGCCCCATCGAGAACGAGACAGAAGCGATGAGAGGTTTGCGACCACTTTTCCCGCAGAAAAAACCCGAATTCACCAGGAGTCAGGAAAAGCTTCCCCTCGGTGCCACCCACCAGTGGACCGGGGCTCGTTGCGCAAACGTTCGCCAACCCACCCCGGCGCGACCTCCCCACCGAGGGGGAAGGGGTGCTGGGCTGGGGCGGGTGCTCGATTCGACCGCCGGGGGCGACGCGCGGCCGCTCCCGAAAGACGGTTTTGAGGTAGCACCGGCCGGGTCCGGGAGTCCATCCCCAAACTGGTAAATTGAGCATAACTACCTGGATTCACTGCCTTTTTTTTCTCGATTGCGGCGCGCGAAGTGGCGTTCGCGATGGCCCGTTCGGTCGTCGGGAGGTGCCCCTCCACAGCCCCTCCAGAGGCCCGCCCGAGGTCGCCGACGATCGGATCGGATTCCGGTCGTCAAGAGCGAAATTCATCCGCGGTTCCGGGTAGTTCCGAGATCAACCCGGGAATCCGGGCCAGTTTGTAGCAAATTTGTCCCTCCACCCACCCGATGCGCTACGGACCCCGGATGCGTCTCCCTCGAACCTCCAGCAGAGCGGTTTCCGGCGCCTCCGCGGCGGCGCTCGCAGGGGCGCTGCTCCTCGGGGCGGCACCGGCGGCGGCCGATCCCGACCCGTTCAACCCCGATCGGCTGCCGACGCAGGTTCTTTACAACTACGGCGAGAACGAGACGACGCGCAGCGGGGCGATGGGCGGCGCCTTGCGAGCGCTGGGGAGCGGCACCTCGGCGCTGTTCCTCAACCCGGCGGCCATGACGACGACGCGCGTCTATCACATCGAGGCGCAGGCTCAGTTTTCCCCCGAGGCGGGACGCCAGATCTACGGCGGCAACGTCGTCGATTCCGTCACGGGGCGGCTCGCGGGGGCGGCCTCGTTCTCGGGTGGGTTCGTCGATCCCAACGCCACGCATCGCTCGCTGATCGACGTGCGCGCGGGCCTGGCGTACCCGGTCTCGGATCGGTTCTCGATCGGCCTCGGCGGTCGGTGGCTCAAGCTCAACCAGCAGGCGATCATCGCGCCGTTCGCGCTCGATGGCATCTCCGGCGGGCTCGGTGATCCGGCGGGCAAACGCGACTCGCGCTTCTCGTTCGTCAACGCTTTGACGTTCGATGTCGGCCTCACCGCGCGCCTCGGCGACAACGTGTACCTCTCGGCCGTGGGCCAGAACCTCACGTACCCCAACAACGGGCTGCTCCCCACGACCGTCGGCGGCGGCCTCGGCTACGCCAATGCCAACCTCTCGGTCGAGGCCGACGGGATCGCCGACCTCAGCTCGTGGGGCAAGCCGACCGCGCGGATCATGGCCGGCGGCGAGTACCTGGCCGGCGATCACTTCCCGATCCGGCTCGGGTACCGCTTCGATCAGGGCGCCAAGCTCCACACGCTCTCGGCCGGCCTCGGCTACATCAGCAACGAGTTCTCGATTGAAGCGTCGGTCAAGCGCACGCTCTCGCAGCCCGGCGTGACGACGATCATCGTGGGCGTCGCGTACTTCCTCGAGTCGTCGGGGCTCACGCGCACGCAGACCAACGACGTCGAGCAGGCGATGTGAGTCACGGCCGAGGGTGCCCGATCGCGGGACCCGTGCGATAGTCGCGCCGGCGTGCTCTGCCTCCTCCACTCGACCGACCCGCGCTGGGCCGCCACCGCGGTCGCGGCCCTCCCCGAGCTCCTCGCCGATCACGCGCACTGCGAGATGAAGGCCGCCTCGAACGCGCTCTCGCTCGCGACGCGCTGGCCGGCGTCCACGCGGCTCGCGCGCGCGCTCGCGACGATCGCCGAGGAAGAGCTGCGCCACTTTCGCGCCGTCGTCGACGAGCTCGAGCGGCGCGGCGTCCCGCTCGGCAAGCCCGAGGTCGACGAGTACGTGGCCGAGCTCCGCAAGGCCGCCAACGTCAGCGGCAAGCAGACGCCCGAGGCCTCGCTCATCGATCGGCTGCTGGTCGCGTCGCTGATCGAGGCGCGATCGTGCGAGCGCTTTCGCCTGCTCGCCGACGCGCTCGCGGCGCGGGGCGACGCGCTCGCGCCCTTCTACGAGGACCTCTTCGCCTGCGAAGCGCGGCACTACACCACCCTGGTCGATCTGGCGATCGAGGCCGCGGGCGGCGACGAGATCGCGGTGCGCGCGAGGCTCGGCGTGCTCGCGCGGCAAGAGGGCGAGATCGCCGCGCGCCTCGGCGTTCGCCCGGCGATCCACGGTTGATCATGGACGTCCCCTTCGAGATCCTCGATCGCGAGATCGCCCGCGCCTCGGGCCGATCGCGCGCGGCCCGCGCCTCGCTCGAGCGCGGCGAGATCGTCGAATCCGATCCGCTCGACGACGAGCGCCGCGTCAGCTCGAAGGACACGTTCCTCGATCTCGCGCCGAAGCCCTTGCCGCCGCGCGAGCCCGGGCAGCCGATCGATCACGTCGCGCTCCTGCGGCCGAGCGACGATCACCGCGTCGCGCTCCGCGAGTGGGTCTTCGCGCTCACGCTCGATCGCGTGCTCTGGGCCGACTCGCAGCGCCTCTCGGCGGCCCGGAGCAAAGCGGCGATCACCATCGATCGCACCGACCTCGGGCGGCTCCAGCTCTCGCCGCGCGAGCTCCTCCACCGGATCATCGCCGACCCCGAGCCGCGACGTCGTCGCCTGCTGACCGAGGTGCTCGAGCAGGGCGCGTTCGCGGCGCAAGACGCGGCGCGGATCTACACCGAGCGCCGCGCCGAGGCCGCGCGTCGGCTGCCCGCCGATCTCGATCGCCTTGAAATTCCCATCGATCCGCTCCTCGTCGACGGAGCGCCCGTGACCACGCGCGCCGCGGCGCTCGAGGCGATCGCCGACGGCGTGCTCCGCGCGACCGAGCAGCTCGCGCCTCGCGCCGAGCGCTCGTGGGACGAGGCCGTCGACCTCGGCGTGGGCCGCGCGCAGGCCGAGGGGTGGCCGGCGCGCCTCGGATCACGGTGGATCGAGGGGCTGTTCCACGCGACCTCGCTCACCGAGGGGCTGCGCCTCGATCTCGGTCCGCTGCCGCGCGCGCTCGGCGCCTCGTCGTTCGCGCGCGCGCTCGCCGCGTTCGGCGCGGCGCTGGCCGACGCCGATGGACCGCGCGGCGTCCCCTTCACCATGGCCCACGCGCCCTTTGATTTACGGCGCGCGCGGCGCTCGGCGCTCTTCGGATCGCTGGTCGCCGATCCGGTGTTCGGCCGCCGCATGCTCGGGCTCGGCCGCGACGCCGCGCGCGATCAGGCTCGCGGCGTCGCGCGATCGCTCGCCCTCGCGGTCCGCTTCGCCGCGGCGCGCGCCCTCTTTCGTGGCCTGCTCTCGCTCCCCGAGGGCCCGCGCGGCGGCCGCTTCGAGGAGATCACCGCCGCGGCGCTCGGCGCCCCGATCCCGCCCACGCTCGCCGGCGTCGTCCCGCGTCTCGCGCCGGCCGACGCGACCGCGCTCCTCGGCCTCGTCCTCGGCGCGCTCGACCGCCGCGCGCTCGTCGAGCGCTTCGACGAAGACTGGTTCCGGAACCCCGAGGCCGCCCGCGCCATTCGCGAGGAAGACGCGGCGCCCGCCCCGTTTCGCCGGGCCCCGGTCGCGCTGCTCACGGCCGGCGTCGCCGAGCTCGCCCGCAGCCTCTCCGATCTTGGTTAGCCAACTGCTGACGCCGCCGGGCCTTTCCGCTAGCTTCGGCGCGTGGTTCAAAAGTACGGCATCCCGTTCGCCGATCTCCCTGGCCACTGCCTCGACGCGGTGGACGCCGCCGAGCGAGCTCGATCGCGCACGCTCGTCACGCGCAACGGCCACGCGATCGCGGCGATCGTGCCCATGACCGACCTCGACAAGATCGACGCGCCCGACCCCTCGATCGGCGGCGTCGATCCGCTGCTCGCGCTCTGCGGCGCGTGCCGGCACGACGCCTTCGTCGACTCCCTCGTCACCGACTTCTCCAAGACCGGCCTCTGGCACCGGGGTTAGCGCGTGGCCTACCTCCTCGACACTGGCACTCTCTCCGAGGTGCTCCGCTCCGTCCCCTCGCGCAGCCTGGTGCGTCGCCTCACGACCGTCCCCGCGCGCGACCGCTGGACGAGCGTGATCACCGTGAGCCAGGTCCTCATCGCCGCGCGCAAGACGCGGAACCCCAAGGTGATGCAGGACGTGATCCGCCTCGTCGCCTCGGTGAAGGTCGCCCCCTTCGACATGATCGCGGCGCAGTCCTTCGCGAAGTTCCGCGCCACCGTCGCCCTCGACGGCGACACCGACGACGTGATGATCGCCGCCATCGCCGTGGTGAACGACTTCACCCTGGTCACGCGTAGACCAGCAGATTTTGCGCGCTTCCCGCACCTCCGCGTCGAAGACTGGATCGCCTGAACCGCTCCGACCACACTCCGCGCGCTCCGGGAGCCGTCGGTGATTTTCGTCGAGCCGGGTGCGCAGCCAAGGCGGAGGAGGAGCCGTACGCACGTACGGTGACGACGACAACGCCGGCCCCGCGCCCGGATCGGCGAAAAGCACCAGGCTCCTAAAGGGCTTCCCGCTTCTTGCGCTGTATGGTAGTCCCCCCGCGCCGCAAGCCTTTCCCACCCGGATCAACGTGACCCTGCACGCCCTTCCCCACCTCCTCGCGAGCGCGATCAGCGTCGACTTCGATCTGACGTTCCTCGCGCAGTTCGTCCTCTTCGCCGCCTTCATCACGGTGTTGAAGCCGCTCCTGTTCGACCCGCTCTTGAAGGTCTTCGAGGAGCGCGAGAAGCGCACCGAAGGCGCCAAGAAAGAGGCGCGCGAGATGGACGCCCAGGCCGGCGATCTCCTCACGCGCTACGAGGCCGCGCTCGAGAAGGTCCGCCAGGAAGCGGGCCGCGATCGCGAGAAGCTCCGCGGGGAAGCCGCCGCGCTCGAGGCCAAGATCATGGCCGAGGCCCGCACCGAGTCCGCGACGATCCTCGAGGTCGGCAAGGCCCGCATCGCGGCCGACGTCGCGGCGCTGAAGATCGAGCTCGACCGCGCGCGCCCCGATCTCGCCGCGCAGATCGCGTCACGGATCCTCGACCGGGAGGTGAGCTGATGAAATCGCCTCGTAAACACGGCATCGCGGCGATCGTCGGCCTCGGCGCCGGCCTCGTGCTGCTGGTCGGCTCCGCCGTCGCGCAGCCGCGGCCGGGGCCGCCCCCGAACGCCCAGATCATCCAGCCCGGTCAGCCCGCTCCGCCGAGCCAGCCCGGCCAGGTCCAGATCCGCAAGATCGATCCCAGCCAGCTCCCGCCGGGGTTCCGTCAGCCCGGTGGGCCGCTCGCGCCCGGGGGACCGACGCCTCCGGGTGGTCCCGGGGGTCCCGGCGGCACGCGCTCGCCGTTCCCTCCGGGGATGCGGCAGCCGGGCCTCCCGCCCGGGTTCAACCCGCGCCCCGCGGTGCCGGTCGCCGCCCACCACGAAGAGGCGGAAGAAGAGGGCGGAGGCGAGCACGAGTGGTGCCCCGGCTTCGGCCCCACCGATCCGCCGCGCGCACCGAACTGGTGGCAAGGCCTGCTCATGGTCGACAACGAGCGCGCGAAGAAGGACGACTTCCTCGACAAGCTCCTGTTCCGCTACGAGAACAAGAAAGACGCCTGCGACAAGGACAACATGGCCCCGCCCTACCTGGCGACGGTCATCAACTTCGCGATCCTGGCGTTCATTCTCTACCGGTTCGGTCGCAAGCCGCTCGCCGAGGCGCTGCTCAAGCGCAAGACGACGATCATGGCCGACATCGAGACGGCCACCAAGCTCAAGGACGACGCCGAGCGCCGCCTCACCGAGTACGAAGAGAAGTTCGAGCGCATGGACGAGAAGCTGGCCGAGCTCCGGCGCGAGCTCGCGGCGCAGTCCGAAAAAGAGAAGGCGCACATCCTGGCCGAGGCCGAAGAGCGCCGCGTCCGCATGCGCCGCGACGCCGAGTTCCGCATCGATCAAGAGGCGAAGACCGCGCGCGCCGAGCTGCTCCAGCAGGCGGTGATCGGCGCCGCCGCCGCGGCCGAAGAGCTGCTCGTGAAGAAGGTCGGGCCGAGCGATCTCGACCGCATGGCCGAGGACTACCTCAAGGCTGTCGGGCCGGCGATCCAGGGTCCGCGCGTCGGCGCCGCCGCGCCGGGAGTCCGCTGAAATGAGCCACGAGAACATCGCCCGCCGCTGGGGCCGCGCCGTCTTCGAGCTGGGCAAGGAGAGCAACACGCTCGCCGCGCTCAGCCGCGACATGACCACCTTCGCCGAGGTCTACGCCTCGAACGACGAGCTCTCGAGCGTGCTCGAGAACCCGCTCGTCCCCGAGCCCTCGCGCGAGGCCATCCTCCGCGACGTCGCCGAAGGCCTCGGCCTCTCCGAGACGGCGAAGAACACGCTGCGCTTGCTCGCCAAGAAGCGCCGGATCGTCGCCATCCCCGAGATCGCCCGCCAGGTCGCGCGCCTCGTCGACCTCGACGGCGGCGTCGTCCGCGCGGAGATCACCAGCGCCGGCCCGCTCACCGAGGCCTACCTCGCGCGCCTCAAGACCGAGCTCGAGAAGGCCACCGGCAAGACGGTCATCGTCTCGCACAAGCAGGACAAATCGCTGATCGGCGGCGTGATCACCCGCATCGGCGATCAGGTCATCGACGGCAGCGTGCGAGCCCGACTCGACAGCTTCCGCGAATCCCTCCTGAGAACCTGATTCGCAGTCACGCTGGGTCCGAAGCGGCCCCAGCTTCTGTCTCGATGGGGCCGCAGGCGGCCCCAAACCCCGGGGCCGCGAGCGGCCCCAATCCCTGGCGCACCGAGCGTCAAAAGCCCTCACGAGAGGGCGACCAGAGAAGATTTCCGCGACCCGCGGGTCATCTACCGAAGCCGAGTAAGGACGTCGCCATGCAGCTGAGAGCCGAAGAGATTTCCCAGATCATCAAGAAGCAGATCCAGAACATCGACAAGGCGGCGCTCGTCACCGAGACGGGCACCGTGCTGACGGTCGGTGATGGGATCGCGCGCATCCACGGCCTCTCGCGCGCGATGGCCGGCGAGCTCATCGAGCTCATCCCGCAAGAGGGTCCGACCCTGACCGGGCTCGTGCTCAACCTCGAGCAAGACAACGTCGGCGCGGCGATCTTCGGCGACACCAGCGCGATCAAGGAAGGCGACACCGTCAAGCGCACCGGCCGGATCATGGAGGTCCCCGTCGGCGAGGCCGCCATCGGCCGCGTCGTCAACGCGCTCGGCATCCCGATCGACGGGAAGGGCCCGATCGAGACCAAGCACCGCGGCCGCGTCGAGGTGAAGGCCCCCGGCATCATCCAGCGCCAGCCCGTCATCGAGCCGATGCAGACCGGCATCAAGGCCATCGACGCCATGATCCCGATCGGCCGCGGTCAGCGCGAGCTGATCATCGGCGACCGCCAGACGGGCAAGACGGCCGTCGCCATCGACACGATCATCAACCAGAAGGGCAAGGGCGTCTTCTGCGTGTACGTCGCCATCGGGCA
>JBDTXR010000114.1:0-22327 GCA_040006075.1 Byssovorax sp.
CGTCACGCTGACGCACCCGCCGCGCGGGCGCGCGACGCCGCTGACGTCGAGCACGCGCCACTGCTGCGCGAGCGCGTCGAGGCGCTCGACGAGCGGCGCGTCGGCGGCGCCGAGGCGCTCGGCCGCGGCCGCGGCGGCCTCGGGATCGGCCGTGCGCACCGCGAGCGTGAGCCGCGCGCCGCGGTGATCGACGGGCGGCGCGGTGAACGCGGCGACGGTCTCGCTCGTGGGCCACGCGTCGGCCGCGGCGTCACCGGCGGGCCAGCCCTGGCTCGCGCCGAGGCCGGCGGCGACCGCGGCGGTGAAGCTCGCGGGGCCGACCGCGGCGATCGCCGTGCGGCCCGCGTGGAGCGCCTGCGCGCGGGCGATCTCGAGGGCGCGCGCGTCGGCTTCGGAGCGCGCCGGATCGGCGCCGCGATCGCCCGGGGCCACGCCGAGCGCGCCGGTGCAGGCCGCGACGGCGAGGACCTCGGGCGCGTCGAACGGGTTGCGCTTGAGCGCGAGGAGGCGCGACGACGCGAGCGCGAGCTCGGGGCTGCCGGGCGCGATCGGCCGCGCGAAGGCCTGCGCGAGCGCGGTGAAGAAGGCCGCGGCGCGGGCCGGATCGGCGAGCGCGAGGCGGACGCGAAAGGCGCCGGCGTCGACGCGGGTGTCGACCGCGAAGCCGGCGGCCACGAGGCGCGCCTCGACCGTCGCGGCGAGGCCCGTGGTCAGCACCGATCCGAGATCGGTGGCGACGGCGGCGACGATCGCCGGCGCGGGATCGCCGTCACGCGTGACCAGCGTCAGCCGAGGGCGCGCGTCGATGCGCCGCACCTCGATCCGCCCCACCGATCCGGCGCGCGGCTGCGCGAGCTGCCCAGGCGGCGGCGAGCTCGCTCCACCTGGTGGGGCCCCGGGACCACACGCGCCGAGCGCCGCGCCGATCGCGACGAGGGCGATCCCGTTCGCGCGGAGCCTCATCGATCAGAGCTCGAAATCAGCAGCGGATCGAGGCGCGAGGTGGAAGCCGCCGAAGTAGGTGACCACGCCGGTGATCGACTTGAACACCGCGCCCGCCGGCATGGGCGGGCCGAGGTTCTTCATGTCGAAGAGCTCGTTGGTCACGTGGGGCACGTCGGCGACGTTGGCGATCGAGCCGACCTCGAGACCCGAGGCGTAGCGCCCGCCGCTGCTGGTGGCGCCGCTGGCGTCGAGCTGCGGGTTGATCAGCTTCACCAGCGTCCCGAGGTACGGGCGCCCCGTCTCGTAGCTCTTCAGATCCGCGAGCGGGATGACCTTCGCGACGAGCGGGAGGTTGCTGTCGAAGCGAAACGTGAGCGCCCCGCTCAGCTCGGGGAAGGTGCGGCAGTACGGAAACATGAAGGTCGAGGGGCCGTTGAACTCCTGGTACGTGCCGAGGAAGTCGACGACGTCGCCCTCGGCCAGGCGGAGATCGGGCGGGCTGAACGAGGGCCGGAAGATGGTCACGCCGGCGTAGGGCGGGGGATCGGCCGAGGTGTCTTCGACGTAGAAGTTGCCGCTCGATTTCCCGTCGCCGGTCTCGTCGTACTTGTCGATCGCCACGATGGACAGGCCGCTGAGGCACACGGTCCGGTCGGGGGGGATCAGCGGGCAGCTCTTGCTCAGGGTCTGCTTCGGATCGAGCCAGGTGGCAGGCCCGATGGTCTTCGCGAGGCGACCGCAGCTTCCGAGCTCGTTGGCGAGGGGCGCCGATGGCTGGTCGCCGACGCCGCCGTCGCAGGCCGCGAGGAAGGCGGCTGCGAGGAGCAACCCGCCGGTCGAGAACGTGGTGGCGACAGAAAATCGGCGCAAAACGAGCCTCCAACCCGGGGTCTTACCACGATCGGCGCGCCGCGGGGCGAGCGGATCGCCCCACCCCATCGCCGGCCCCTCTCGTCGCGCGGCCCTGCTATAGCGAGCACGTGGTCTTCTCTGGACGCGTCCTCGCGGTGGTCATCCTGGCGTGGTGCTTCTTGAAGGTGCTGTTTGCCCGGGCATTCTCGCGAAAATCCGGGCTCGCGCACTTCCGCGACAACTACGACGCCGATCGCCTCCCGCCCGTCGACGCCGACGAGCGCGCCGCGATGCCTCGCTTCTCGCGCTGCATCGCCTGCGGTCGGTGCGATCTCGGCGAGGCCGATCGCATCGCCCGATCGAACGGCGCGTACCCGGGGCTGATGAGCGTGGTGCTGGCCTCGTCGCGGAGCATGCCCGACCACGACGCCGCGGCGCTCGCGCTCGATCACGTGCCCGACGAGGTGCTCGCCGCGAAGGAGCGCGAGTGCCCGACCGGCGTCCCGTTCGTCGAGCTCGCCCGCTTCGTCCGGGCCAAGGCCGCGCTCGCGAAGGCCTGAAAAAAGCCTTCGCGCAGCGCGGATCCTGGTCCTACGAGCGCACCAGGCTGAGCCGCGCCGCCGCCGAGTAGGCCGCGATGTGGCCGCTCTCTTCCGCGACGTAGACGTCGCAGCGCTCATCGACGCGGAGCAGATCCGGGATGATGTCGCCGGGGAGCTGCCCGAGCAGCGTCCCGTCCTGCGGGCGCACGACGTGGACCTCGGTCTGGGGCACGAAGAGCGCGCCCGAGCGCAGCACCGGCTCGAGGCGGCGCGGACGATCGCCCTCGACGGCGCCCGCGAACACGTGGCGGTAGCGCGTGGTTCCATCGCCGGCCTGCACGCCGACGAGCTCGCCGCCCTCGCTGTTGACGATCACCGTGCCGTCGACCATCAGGCACGACGCGGTCGTGCTGCACACCGCCGTGTCGAAGCGGAGCGCGCCGGTCTTGCGATCGAACCCGGTGAGGCTGGTCCCGCGGCGACCGTGGGCCACGATCACCGCCGTCTCGGGGCCGAGCAGCGGCGCGCCGACCGGGGCCACGTGGGCCGGCAGATCCACGCTCCAGCGCACCTGACCGGACCACGGATCGACGTGATGGAGGCGCGTCCCGCCGCGGCCGACGAAGGCGCCGTCGCCGGCGAGGGCGAAGAGCGCGTCCTGATCGACCGCGACATGCGAGGCGAAGCGAAGGCGATCGCAGAAGCGCCAGACCACCTCGCCGGTGAGCACGTCGAGCGCCGTGAGCGCCGGATCGCCGCTGGCGACGATCACCAGCTTGCCGGCGCGGCGGATCCGGAAGCCGCCGCCGCGACGGGCCGCGAAGCGCCAGCGCACCTCGCCCGAGTGGAGATCGATCGCCGCGAGGTGCCGCGCGCCGTCGCTGACGATCAGCATCCGCGGCAGACCGGGCGCGCTGACCACGGCGCCCGAGGCGCTGGTGCCGACGCGCGGCGCGAGCTGCGCCGACCAGATCGGCTCGCCGCCGTCGAGATCGTGGAGCGTGAGCGCGCCGTCGGGCTCGAGCCGCGCGAGGCCGAGCGGCGTCATCACCGACACCGCGCGCTGGCAGACGCGGCGCCAGAGCGGCGCGCCGGTCGCCGCGTCGAGGCACGAGACCTCGCGCGTCGAGCCGACCACCAGGCGATCCCCGCAGAGGAACGTGGCGCGGAGATCGATCGACGGCACCGCGGCCGTCCAGCGGCTCGTGAAGCGGAGCCGGGTGCGACCGAAGGCGTCGGAGGGCTTGGCGCTGCCGCCGCGCATCGCCTCGGCGAACGCCCGGTAGCTCTCGGGCGCGGCGTTGATCTTCGAATCGTTCCGCGTCGCGTCGCGCAGCCGATCCGAGAGCTCGCGGATCCGCCCACGGAACGCGTGCACCCGCAGGTTCGAGGACTGCGCGCGATCGCGGCGGAGCAGCGTCCGCGAGAGCGCGCGCCCGAAGGCCACGATCCCGTGGGCGAGCGCGCCGATGTCGACGGCGGGGAAGGTCCAGGCGCTGGTGCGGGCCTCGCCCGGCGCGCGCGGGATCCCGAGCGTGAGCGACGCCGCGCCCTCGGAGCCGAGCTTGACGCCGCAGATCGCGCCGCCGGCGGTGAGCCGCCGGTAGTACGGCCGCCCGCGGGTCCACGCGTCGAGCGCCTCCAGCGTCATCACCCCGAGCTGCTCGGCCACCAGGAACACGAAGACGTCGTCGGGCAGCTCGCGCTGGTGATCGCCGACGGTGATCTTGATCCGGCCGCGGAACAGCAGCGCGAAGAGATCCGCGCGCAGCGCCGTCGAGGCCGGCGCGGGCGGCTGCGTGCGCAGCGAGATCTCCGCCGAGATCAGGATCGAGGTCTCGCTCGCCGGATCGATGGCCACCGTCTCGGCCTCGACCGTCGGCGCGTCGCGGAAGGGCAGCGCCGCCTGCAAGCGATCGACGATCGCCGCGAGGCGGGCGTCCTGGGGCAGGCGCCCTGCGGTCTCGATCACCTTGCGGGCGAGCGTATTTCCTTCGACGCGTCGCTCGAAGATCGCCACGTCGGGATCCGATCCGCCCTGGAACACCGAGAGCAGGAGATCGCGCCCGCTGCGCTCGATCCCGGCTTCCCAGGGCTCTGGTCGGGTACACAGGCGCACGACGGCGCGACAGCGTTGCCCGGAGGCAAGCTCCGCGACCGCGGCGCCGAGCTCACAGACAAGCTCGCGAGCCTCGACCTCTTCGAGGCGTGGGCAAAGGCGCGACCCTTCCGTGAGGAAGTCCAGCAGCGCGTGGACGGGGGAGAGGTCGAGCTCCGTGGGAGCCGCGGCCTGTCGAAAGGAGACGAGGGTGAGGCCAGTCATCCGTGGGGTGAATCTAGGCATGCCGCCGCGCGGTCCTAAGTTTTGTGCGCCGATCGCCGCGGAGTGGACAAGCGCGAGAACCCTCACTAGGCCCCGTCGCCGCCTCGACTTGACGGAGGATCGCCGCGCGGCGAAGACGATCGCCATCCATGGCGGAACCTCACGCAGGCCAGGCGACCGCGCCCGCGCGCCCCGCTCGCGGGCGCCTCACCCTGACCATCGCGGTCGTCGCGTACCTCGCCGCGCTGCTCGCGGCCTGGGCGCTGCTTCGCTTCTACGCCGACGGGTGGTGGCCGGCGACGCTGCTCCTCTTCGGCCCGCGCTGGATCTGCGCCGTCCCGCTCGCCGTCCTCGCGCCGCTCGCCGCGTGGCGCGATCGCCGCCTCCTCGCGCCGCTCGGCGTCGGCGCGATCGTGCTGGTGATCCCCGTCCTCGGCTTCAACCTCGCGGTGCTTCATCCGCTGCCCGAGCGCCCGCCCGCCGATCCCACCTCGACGCCCCCGCGTCACGTCCGCCTGATGACGTACAACGTCGGTGAAGGCACCAGCGACGGCGGCAACCTCTTCCGGCTCATCGACGAGATCGCGCCCGACATCCTCGCGATCCAGGAGTGCGGCGCCATCGGCCGCTCGCCGCTGGGGCAGCCGGGGCGCAAGTTCAACATCAACGCGCACGGCGACGGGTGCCTGATGAGCCGCTCGCCGATCGATCGCACCGAGGTCATGGATCCCGAGGCGATCCAGGCCATCGGCGGGACCGGGACGATGATCCGCTACACCGTCCACCTCCCCGACGGCGACGTGCAGATCATCAACTTGCACCTGGCCACCGTGCGCGAGGGGCTCACCGCGGTGGCGCAGCGCGGCCTCGGCGGCGTCCCCACGCTGAAGGAGAACATCGCCACGCGCTGGGCGATGTCGGCGATGGGGCGGGCCTTCGTCGACGCGACGCCGCAGCCGTTCCTGGTCGCGGGCGACTTCAACTTGCCGCGCGAGAGCGAGATCTACCGCCGCCACTGGGCCTCGCTCCCGAGCGCGTTCGAGACCGCGGGCAACGGCTTCGGGACCTCGAAGCGCACTGGATGGTTCGGCGTGCGGATCGATCACATCCTGCTCGGGCCGGGGTGGAGCTGCGATCGGGCGTTCATCGGGCCGCACCTCAACGGGGATCATCGCCCGCTCGTCGCCGATCTCACCTGGTCGGGCTGAGCGTGCCCTCGCGGCGCACCGGGGCGATCGCCGCGCTCGGCGCCTTCCTCGCGCTCGCGCCGGCCCTCGCGCTCCGCGGCTTCACCGTCGACGACGCGCTGATCTCCGCGCGCTACGCGGCGAACCTTGCCCACGGCGCGGGCTACCGCTTCAACGCCCTCGGCGCCCGCACCGACGGCGTCACGCCGCTCGGGTGGCCGATCTTGCTCGCCCCGTTCGCGGGCCACGGCCCGCTCGCCGCGCTGCTGGCGGCGAAGATCCTCGGCGTCGTCGCCTGGACGATCGCCGCCGCGCTGCTGGCCGTGGCCATCGATGGGATGGAAGGAAAGCGCGCGCGCTACGCGGCTCTCGCGATGCTCGCCGCGTCCGCGCCGCTCGGCGCATGGAGCGTCGCGGGGATGGAAACTGGCCTGGTGATCGCGCTCGCCGCGCTCGCCGCCGGCCTCGGGCGCCTCGGTCACGCGCGCGCTTCGGCTGCATTTGCCGGCATTTCGGCCGCGATGCGCCCCGAGCTGATCCCCTGGGCCGCCGTCGTCGCGGTCGCCCCGCCGCCGCGCGGATCGACCGCCGCAGCGCGCCCGCCCTGGGATCGCCTGCTCCGCGGCGCGCTCGCGCTGGGGCCGCCGCTCGCCGTCGCGCTGACGCGGCTCGCCGTCTTCGGCCGCGCCGCGCCGCTCTCGATCCTCGCCAAGCCCTCCGACGAGGTGCTCGGCGCCCGCTACGCCCTGGCGTGCTTCCTCCTGACTGGCCCGCTCGCCTTGATTGCCCCGCTCGCCTGGCGACGACTCGATGGCTTCGCCCGGGTCCTCCTGATCGCGATTGGCGTCCATTTCGTGGCAGTCGCCGTGGCCGGCGGCGACTGGATGCCTCTCTCGCGCCTCGTGGCCCCGGTGCTCCCCGCGGTGATCCTCGTCGCGGCGGAGATCGCCGCCGTCGCCGATCTCCGCCTCACCGCCGCCCGGCTCGCTCTCGCGCTCGCCGGCGAGATCTTCCAGATCGTCAAGGTGGGCCCCGCGGCGACGCACGTCACCGAGGATCGATTGGCCCTGATCGCCGAGCTGCGCGGCCCGCTCGCCGGCCGGAAGGTGATTGCCGCGCTCGACATCGGCTGGCTCGGCGCCGCCACCGACGCCACCATCGTCGATCTCGCGGGCCTCACCGATCCGGCGATTGCCGTGCTCCCGGGAGGCCACACGTCCAAGGCCATCCCCGCCTCGCTCCTCGAAGCGCGCGGCGTCGACACCCTGGTGCTCCAGGTTCAGGAGGGCAAGCCCCGGCGAGACCCGTGGACGACGAGCTCTTTCGGACGCAACGTCGAGCTGCGGTTGGCGCGGATCCCCGGGATGGAAGAGGCCTTTCACGTCGAGGCCGAGAGCGCCGCTCCCCACCTTCATTATCTGGTCCTGGCCCGGACCCCGCAGTAGAAGGCGGGTGACGCCCACCCGCGCAAAGATCCGCGCCGGGCTGCGGATCCTCGGGTAAGGTGCCTCCGTGCGCACCTTCAACACCGCCGGGCCCTGCGATCCTGCTCGTCATTACATGGTGCCCCCGCTCGCCCGCATGCCGGCCGCGCGGCAGCTCGTCGAGCAAGGGGACTACTTCGTCCTCCACGCGCCGCGGCAGTCGGGAAAGACAACCCTGCTCCGGGCCCTGTCGAGGGCGCTCACCGCGGAAGGCAAGCTCGCCGCGCTCCAGTTCAGCGGCGAGACCGGCGAACCCATGGGGGACGACTACGCCGAGGCGCAGCGCTCGGTGCTCGGCGAAGTGCGGGAACGCGCCACCACTGATCTGCCTCTCGAGCTCCGACCACCGGATCCCTGGCCGGACTCCGCGTCGGGCAACCAGGTGCGCGACGCGTTTGCCGCGTGGGCGCGCGCGTGCCCGCGTCCGCTGGTCTTGCTGTTCGACGAGATCGACGCGCTCCGCGGCGAGAGCCTGCGATCGGTCCTCCGGCAGATCCGCGCGGGCTTTCCCGACCGTCCCGCGGCCTTTCCGTGGTCAATCGTCCTTTGCGGCCTGCGTGACGTCCGTGATTACAAGGCTGCCGGCGGCGGTAACCCGGATCGACTCGGTACATCGAGCCCGTTCAACGTCAAGGTCCACGCCCCACCGCTGAACGACTTCACCGAAGGCGACGTCCGCTCCCTCTACGCCCAGCACACCACCGATACGGGGCAGCCCTTCACCGAAGAGGCGCTCTCCCTGCTGTTCGAGCTCGGCCGCGGGCAGCCGTGGCTCACCAACGCTCTCGCGCGCGAGATCATCGACGGAATGGCCATCTCCGCGCCGACGCCGATCACCCGCGATCACGTGCAGACCGCGCGAGAGCGCTTGATCCTCGCTCGCGCCACCCACCTCGACTCGCTCGTCGCCCGGCTCGCCGAGCCGCGGGTGAAGCGCGTTCTGGAGCCCGTCGTCGCGGGCAGCGTCATCGTCTCCGACACCTACGACGACGATGTGGCCTATGTCCGCGACCTCGGCCTCATCGCACCTGGCAACCCGATCCGGATCGCCAATCCCATCTACCGCGAGGTCATCGTCCGGGTCATGGCCTCCGGCGTCGAGGGCAACGTCGTCGCCGATCCAAAGAGCTTCGTGGATCCCGACGGGCGGCTCAATCTCCAGCGGATCCTCACCGAGTTCGTGGCCTTCTGGAAAGAGCACGGCGAGCTGCTGGCGGGCGGAATGACCTACCACGAGGTCGCCCCGCAGCTCGTGCTCATGGCCTATTTGCAGCGCGTGGTGAACGGCGGCGGCGTGATCGACCGCGAATACGGCGTCGGCCGCGGGAGGATCGATCTCTGCATTCGCTGGCCTTACAAGGCCGCGGGCGGAGAGCGCGTGTGGCAGAAAGAGGCGATCGAGCTCAAGGTCTGGGCCAAGGGAAAGGCGGATCCGCTGGCAAAAGGCCTGGAGCAGCTCGAAGGGTACATGGAGCAAATGGGGGTGGACCGGGGCGTACTGGCCATCTTCGATCGGCGGCCGGAGGCGGCTGACGTCGAAGAGCGCACCCGGTTCGAAGAGGTCAGCACGGCGGGGAAGGGATATCCGGTGACGGTGCTCCGGGGCTGAGGCGCGCAATCCGGCCCCGGGGACGGCAGATCTCAGCGCTGCGTGCCGTCGGGCCCGAAGGAGACCACGAACACATCACAGCTCTCGGCCGAGCGCAGGCCGCGCCGTGACACGCCGTCGAAATCTCCAAACGTATAGCCAACGACCGTGATGTCGCCGTTGGTGCGCAGCGCCAGCGCGGTGCCGTAGTCGTTGGCGTCGGAGCCGATCTGGCGACCCCATTTCACCGCGCCTGACGGATCGATCGCCACCAGATAGGCGTCGTAGCCGCCGTGAGCGCCGCCGGTGAACACCAGCGATCCCTTGACGATCGAGCCGGTCGCGTAGATCGTGCCGTCGGCGCCTCGCGCGACCGCTGCGACGTTGATGAGCGGGACGTCGTTCGGAGAGGGCTTGACGCCTGGAGGGAGCACCGGAGTCTGCCAGACGATGGACCCGTCGGCGCCGCTCAATCGCGTCACGGCGCCGGCCATGCCGACGTACAGCCCGCTGCCGTCGGTGCCGATCGGGGTCGCGGTCCCCACGTAGAAGTCGCCGCCGGGGTCCATCGCCATCCCACGCGGCGGCTGAAACGACGCATCGTAGGGCATCGCAAACCAGGCCGCGACGCCGGTCGCCCGGGTGAGCTTCATCGAGTAGAACACGGATTCGCCGAAGTGACCGGTGAGGAGCAGATCTCCCTTGGTGTCGACGCCCAGGCGCTCGAACACGAAATTCGAAGGCTCGTTGTTCAGGCCCGCGAAGCTCCAGAGCTCCTGGCCTGTCGCGGGATCGAGCTCGAGGATCAGCGTGTGACCTCCCGACGTCCCGCCGACATAGAGTCTGCCGTCGGCGGTCACCGCGAGATCGGTCAGCGCGCGGCCGCCGTTCGGGACCGGCGGGAGCGTGAACGTCCAGCGTCGCTTGCCGCCGGGATCGTCGCTGACCACGTCGACGTCGATCCCGCCGCCCGGAAGCGCTGCCGTCTGATCGGCGACGGCGTAGGTGTTCCCCTTCGCGTCGCTCGCGAGGCGCCGGATGGCATCATCGTCGGAGCCGCCGGTCTGAGCGATCCAGGTCAGGCTCCCGTCGTCGGCGAGCTTGGCCAGGAACGCGTCGTGCGCGCCGAAGAACGTCTGGCCGTCGAAGGCCTCGTCGGTCGAGCCGCCGATCACCAGCTTGCCCGCCGCATCGAGCGTCGCGGCCCGGGGAACGTCGCCATGGTTGGTGCCGAAGAGCACCGCGCCGCCGCCGCTCCCCACCTTGACCACGGTCGGCGCGCCGCGCAGGCGATCGAGCGTTGGCACCAGGTTGCTCCGACCGTTCGCCACGCCGGTGACGACACCGCTGCTGTCCACCGTGGCGATCGCGGGGAGCGACGAAGTCCAGGTGACCATGCCCGCCACGGGCAGGCCATACGCATCCACGGGGCTCACCTGGACGGTGCCAGTCGCGCCCGCAGCCAGCGAGAGCAGCGCGGGTGTTGCCTGGAGCGTGACGCCTTGAACGACCAGATCCGCGCCGAGCTTGACG
Source organism: Byssovorax sp. (assembly GCA_040006075.1). Lineage (GTDB taxonomy): Bacteria > Myxococcota_A > Polyangia > Polyangiales > Polyangiaceae > JANYGI01. Next base: position 10,455 of record JBDTXR010000114.1, read on the forward strand.
ACGAACGCGTCGTCGCCGGGCGGCGTGGTCGCGAGAGGGCTCGCGACGTTGAACGTCCCCGGCAAATCGCCCCGCGTCTTCCCGACCAGATAGGCCGAATGATCGGGAGCAAAGGTGATGCCGAGCCCCTTGCTGGTGCTCTGGCCCAGCAGATCCCCACCATTCTTCCCGTGAGAAGGGGAGTCGGCCACGAAGCGACTCGCGACCACGGTCCCTGACGAATCGACCACCAGCACGCTCGCCAGCGCGTTGGCCGTGCCCAGCGTGGTGGCGAGCCACGCCCGTCCGGTGGCGTCGAAGGCCAGGTCCCCGACCGCGCCGCCGATATCGTCGAAGGCCCGTGTCCACACCACGGCTCCGGTGGCAGGATCGTGTTTGGTCAACACCGAGGGCCCAGAGCCGGAGACCATCCACGGGGCTCCGCTCGGATCGAGCCGGACGCTCAGCCCCATGTTGGCCGTGCCCGTACTGGTGAGCTCCTGGACCCAGCCCAGCTTCCCGTCGGCTCCGATGCGCATGAGAAACGGACTGCCCTCCAGAGACACGCTGGCAGCGCCGGGGAAGAGGCCCTGAGTCGCGCCGGAGACAAACATCTCTCCGCCCGGGCCAACGGCGATCCCGGTGATCCAGTCCGTCAGCTCGGTCCCCACCAGCATCTCCCAGCGCGCCGCGCCGGTCGCCGGATCGAGGCGGGTGATGAACCCGTCGTAGGTGTCCCCGAGCGCGCCAATCGCCGGGAGCTGCATCGCACCGGACTTCTGCTGGTTGCCGGTGAGCCCCGCCGCGTACACATCCCCGTCGGGCCCGACCGCGACGTCCATCACGTTGCTATCGCCGAGCACGTGCCAGCCCATGTCGCCGGCCGCGTTGAGGCGCGCCACCCCTCCCTGGCCCGCGATGAAGAGCGCGTCGTCCTTGCCCAGGGCCCCGCGCACCGCCGCACCCGTGGTCCACTGGTGAGTCCACACCCGCCGCCCCGACGCCGAGAGCCGCGTCACGAACCACTGTGACTGCGTCGGATCCCCCTCCGGCACGAGCTGCCCGTGCGTCGCACCAAAGACGAACGCATTCGATTGCGAGTCGACCAGCGCCCCATAGGCCGCCTCGTTGTCGGTCGTGCCGAACTGGAGCGGCCCGAGCCAGGTCCCGATGTCCGGCGGTGCTCCGCCCGATCCAGCGCCGCCGCTCCCCGAGCCCGTCGAGCCGCTGCCGGTTGGACTATTGCCCCCACCGCAAGCAGCGAGGAGGGCGACGAAGAGCACCAGGGAGCGGGTCACGCGCATCGGCGCAGAATAGGTGTCCCCCCACGCCGATACACGACATATCCTCCCGCCCCCGTGGATCCGGGTGCGCACACGCCCTCGGATCCCCCACCGGTCCCATGCTATACGCCGCCACCGCCATGAAAACGTGGTCCCCCGTCCTCGCCGCTCTCCTCGCCCTCGCGGCCTCCAGCCCCGCGTTCGCCGCGCACCACGCCTCGAAGGGCCCGAGCGTCTCGTTCCCGATGAAGCCGGACGAGTACCGCAAGCTCTCGGAGGCCCGGCTCGCGCGGATCCTCGCGGTGATCGACAAGAAGCTCGACCGCGGCACCGTCAGCCCCGAGCGCCGCAAGGTCATCCACCGGATGTTCGACGACGCGGCGAAAGACGCCCGCGCCGAGGTCGTCAAGGCCACCGCCGACGGCTCGGTCACCGAGGCCGAGGCCAGCAAGGTCAAGGCCCTCGCGCTCCAGGTCCGGATCGGCGTGCGCGAGCGGATGGCGGCCGAGCGCAAGGGGAAGAAGTGGGAGAGCAGCGGCGCCACTGCCTCCGGCAAGGAGGGCAAGGACGCCAAGGGGTCGAAGGACAAGGCACCCTCGAAGGATGCCAAGGCCTCCAAGGACAAGAGCCCCTCGAAGGACTCCAAGCCTGCGAAGGACTCCAAGCCGACCAAGGGCTCCAAGGAGGCTCGGTCGGCCAAGCAGGCTTGAGGGGGCGACTCTACTGGTGGGTTCCGGGGGTCGAGGCGGTCACCGACCAGGCGAAGTTGTCGAGGAGCACCACCGAGTCGTACCAGCCGTCGCCGGTGTCCCAGGTGACGAAGCGCAGCTCGATGGTCTCGCCCGGCTTCACGTTACCGCCCGTCGTCAGCCAGCCGGTGCCGCCGCCGGCCCGGTTGCTCGCTCCGCAGACGGCGGGCTCGCCGGCGAACTGCGACGGCGGATTGACCACGTCGAAGCCCGTCCCGAGGAGCTGGTTGATTCCAGCGCAGGTGTTGGTGGTCCCCGGCGTCGCGCCCATTCCGCAGCCGGTGGGGCCGTTCAGGCACTGGCTGAACAAGCCGGTGTTGCCGAAGGCCAGATTGACACCCACGGGGTAGACCGGGCCGCCGGCGGGGGGCTGATCGTAGAAGGCGAGGTTCTTGTCGGTCGGATTGGCCACCTGGCCGGGGCCGGGCAGGAAGGTCGAGTCGAGCAAGGTCAGGAAGAAGTCGTTGAAGGCGCTGCACACCCACTCGGGGTACTCCGACGAGTAGAAGAACGTCGAGACCGTGAACGAGTTGGCGTTGGTGGGGGTCCGGACGCGGACCTTGAGCATGATCGGATCGTTGGCGACGGCGCCGCCCTGCGGATCGGGGCAGCCCGGCGCGTTGGGGAAGTTCCCGCCGTTGGCAGCGAGCCAGTCGGAGGGGACGCCGCTGGTGATCCCGAGGCTCTGGCCGCCCTGGAAGGCCGCGTAGGCCGGGAGCTTGTTGTTCGGCGCCGCCTGCGCCGCGGCCACGCCGGTCGAGAGCACGGCGAGGCTCGATCCCTTGAGCGGGGTCACGCCCGAGCCAAAGCCCGTCCGGATGGATTTGGCGTTGGCCGAAGGGGATCCCGTTCCATCGGCCTTGAAGAAATTGGCGCTGATCACGCCCCATTTCTTCTGCTGCAGGGTCGCGGGGACCTCGACGGTGGAGGCGCAGAGATCGATGGCCTTGGCGTAGTCGGTGGCGATACCCGAGTTGCTGGTCAGGCCGGTGTCGCAGCCGGCGAGCACGTTGTCGACCATCCCGTCGCAGTCGTCGTCGACCATGTTGCCGGCCACCTCGAAGGCGCCCGGGTTCACCAGGTCGGGGGAGCCGCAGCCGTCGGCGGGGGAGTCGCAACAGTCGCCTTGACAGGCCGTCCAGCCGTCGCCGTCCTGGTCCGGCGGGTTATCGGCCTTGCCGTCACAGTCGTTGTCGATCCCGTCGTTGCAGCTATCGAAGGCCGGGATGGTCTCGCCCGAGCACGGGCTCCAGGCGGTGCCCGAGGCGTCGCATTTCGACATCCCCCCGACGCAGGCGCCGACTCCCTCGGTGCCGGCAGGACCGGAGTAGCAGGCCTTGGTGTCGCCCGGCGTGCAGGAGCACGGGCCGCTGGCGTTCAGGTCCCACTCGCAGCCATCGGCCTTGTCGACGTTGCAGTCGGCGAAGCCCGCGGCGCAGGCCCCGAGCCCGCACATGCCCGTGGCGCAGGTCACGGCCGCGTTGGGCAGCATATCGCACGGCTTGGCGCAGCCGCCGCAGTGGAGCGGATCGTTCTGCACGTCGGCGCAGACCGCGGCGCAGCACTCGAAGCCGGTCTGGCAAGGTTGGGTATCGGAGCAGCCCGGAGCGCACATGCCGCCCGGCCCGCAGACCGATCCCGCGGCGCACTGCGAGTCGGTGGTGCAGCCTGCGCACTGGTGGGTCATCGTGTTGCAGACCAGCGGAGCTACGCAGTCCATGTCGACGGTGCAGCCGACAGCGCAGGTGTTCGACGCGGCGTCGCAGTATTGACCGTCGACGCAGGTGTCGTTGTCCGGGAGGCACGCGACGCACTGGCCCGACTTCGGATCGCAGACCGGCGTGGCCTTGCTGGTCGAGCAATCCATGGCGCACCCGCTGTTCGCGCCGCCGCCCCGACCGCCGCCGCCGGTCGAGCCGGCCGACGTGGTCGCGCCACCGGGGGCGCACGACGCGACGAGGCCCGCGCTGACCGCCAGCGCCGCCGTGATGGAGAGGATGCGACCGACGAGGACGCGGGGGGACGAGGAAACAAGGTGAAACGGCGACATGGGAGTCTCCTCTGGAGGCCCGGGATCGAGGGCAGCCCTCGGGGCCTCAGGGGCACGATCCTACCTCGATCGCGCGGCCTCGTGACGGCGCGGCGACCCCACCACGTCCGGTCCGCCATCCACGGAACATTCCTGCTTTCACGGATGTCGCGGCCGTGATCTTCGCCGGTGCGGGAAGCGTACGCGCGGGTACCGGCGTTGCCGATGCCGACCCGCGATCGACGGCGCGCGTGGCGTGGAGAGGACGACGAGATGAGCGACGGGCCCGTGAGCGAGCAGCAGGCGGTAACGAAGGCGGTCACCAGCGTTCGAACGCGCCTCGCTCGCGTCGCCGGCCGCGCGCTGCTGCGTCGACGCGGGTGGTGGGCGCTCGGCGCGGCGGCGATCCTCGCGCCGCTCCGCCCGTTTCTGTGGCCCTTGCGCGACGAGGCGCCGCTCTATCTGGGGCTGGTTCGCGCGGGGATTTTGGCGGGCGTGGGGTTCGCGTGCGTGGCCTCGGCGCTGGTGCTCGTGGGGCGAAGGCGGGGCCCTTCGGCGCTCGGCGCGGCGCGGGCGATCGACGACGCGCTCGATCTTCGCGAGGTCGTGGGGAGCGGCTTCGCCTTCGAGAGCGCGGGCGGCGACGAGGCCTTCGTGGTCCTCGCGCGGCGTCGCGCGATCGCCGCGGTGAAGGGGCTCGACGTCGACGCCGCGTTCCCGCTCCCGTCGCTCGCGCCGACGCGCAAGCGGCTCGCGCAGGCGTCGATCGGCGTCGCCGCGGCGCTGATCCTCGGCGCGTACGATCCGGTCCTCGCCAGCGCGCTGATCGCGCCGCCGACCGAGGACGAGCGCGCCGCGGCTGCGGATCTCGACACGGCGGCGCAGGCGCTCGCCGCGGCGCTCGCGCCGACGGCCGATCCGAAGCGGCCGGACGCGCCCAGGGGCGGCCAGACCAAAGACGACGAGCGCAAGGGCCCGAGGGGCGCGCCGAGGCTGGTGGAGAAAGCGCGCGAGGCCGCCAAGGCCGCGCGGCGGGGCGATCGGCAGGGCGCGCTCGGCAAGCTCGACTCGCTCCGCACCGACGGGCAGAAGCAGGCGACGCGCGCGGCCGACCTCAAGGCGGCGCTCCGGCAGATCGCCGACGCCCTCGATCCGCCGAAGAGCGGGGCGCGATCCGGGGCGGCGCGCGCGCTCGATCCCTCGGCAAAAGCAGCCGATTCGATGCGCCTCCTCGCCAAGAAGATGCGCTCGGCCGAGGAGGCCGCGAGCGAGACCAAGGAGTCCCAGGAGCGCACGCTCGAGCGCCTCAACCGCGCGGGCGAAGAGGCCCGCAAGGCCGGCGGCGAGAAGGGGGAGAACGGCGAGAAGAGCGACGGCAAGAGCGCCGCCGAGTCGCTCTCGCGCGCCGCCGAGGCGCTCTCCAAGGGCGATCGCGAGGCCGCGGCGAAGATGCTCGATCAGGCCGCGGAGCGCGCCGACTCGCTGGAGCGCGAGCGCGCCGAGGCCAGCGCCGAGGCCGAGGCCATCGCCGAGATGCTCGAGAAGAGCGGGATCCTCGAGGAGGCGATCGAGATGGCGATGCTCGGTCGCGAGGGCCAGGGCAAGCCCGGCGAAGGCCTGGCGATGGGCGAGGGCAACGGCGGCGAGGGCGACAAGCCGGGCAAGGGCAGCGGCAAGGGCGCGGGCAAGAAGGGCCTGGATCTGCGCCGCGCGCTGGCCTCGCGCCTCGCGGCGATCGGCTTCGGCGACGAGTCGGGCACGGGCACCGACGGCGAAGGATCGATCCCCGATCGCCATCGCACCAAGCGCGAGGCGCTCGAGGTGAAGTCGTCGGTGCGCGCGCCGTCCGAGGTGGGCGAGGGCGAGCGCGCGATCCAGGCGATCCAGGGCCTCGGCAAGGGCTCGGAGCCGCAGGCCGGCTACCGCGAGGTGTTCCCCTCGTACGACGCTGCGGTCGAGGAGGGGCTCGCCGACGAGCGCATCCCCGCGGCGCGGCGGGCCGCCGTTCGCAAGTATTTCCAGTCGATCCGGCCGGTCGATCCCTGATCGCTCCGGGCTTCATTTCTCGAACAAAACCAACCGAACCGGCGCGAGCTCGCGCCGACGACGACGAGGGCGTGATGACGAACGAACCCTGGGCGAGCACGCCCGTGCTGCGCGTGGTGGGCGGATCCTCCGTGAAAGACACGAAGGATCCGAAGGAGAGCAAGGACGCGAGCGAGGCCGCGATCGAGGCGGCGGAGGCCGCGCTCCTGCACGCGAAGAAGGTCGGCGAGCGGCTGCGCGCGGAGCTCGGCGCGGTGATCTTCGGCCAGGACGACGTGATCACCGGGGTCGTCGTGGCGCTGCTCGCGGGCGGCCACGTGCTCCTCGAAGGCGCGCCGGGGCTGGGCAAGACGCAGATCGTCCGGACGCTGTCGAAGCTTGTTGGAGGCTCGTTCTCGCGGATCCAGTTCACTCCGGATCTGATGCCGAGCGACATCGTGGGCACGAGCCTGGTCGTCACCACGGCGAGCGGCGGCAAAGATCTCGCGTACCGGCCCGGGCCGATCTTCGCCAACCTGATCCTCGCCGACGAGATCAACCGCGCCACACCGAAGACGCAGAGCGCGCTGCTCGAGGCCATGGCCGAGCGCACCGTGTCAGTCGAGGGGCAGCCGCGGGATCTTCCGTCGCCGTTCTTCGTGCTCGCGACCGAGAACCCGATCGAGATGGAAGGCGTCTTCCCGCTCCCCGAGGCGCAGCTCGATCGCTTCCTGATGAAGCTGATCGTGAAGATGCCGGACCTCGAGACGCTGACCCGGATCGGGGCGCGCGCCGAGGAGCCGAAGCCGCCGAGCGCGGTCACGTTCCCCGACGAGCTGCTCCAGGTCCAGGCCGCGGTGCGCTCGCTCCCGTCGGCGCTGCACGTCCAGCGCTACGCCGCGAAGCTCACGCTCGCGACCCACACCGAGAAGGGCGTGCGCTACGGCGCCGGGCCGCGCGCCGCGCAGGCGTTGATGAGCTGCGCCCGCGCCCGCGCCGTGCTCGACGGCCGCGCCGCGGTCGCCATCGACGACGTGAAGGCCGTCGCCGGCGATGTGCTCCGCCATCGCCTGGGGCTTCGTTTCGAGGCCGAAGCGCTCGGTCTCGACGCCGACAAGATCATCCTCCAGGCCATCGCACACACGAAGGTGGAGTGACCGTGCAAGCCGCGCCCACTCTCGCTCCCGTTCCCGTTCCCGACGCACCCGAGCCCGTCGCGGCGATCCACGCCGACGTGTCTTTGCTCTCGCCGGAGATCGCCTCGCGCCTCGCGCAGCTCTCGATCCTCTCGCGGCGGATGGCGGACGCGCGGCGCCGCGGTCGCCGCAAGAACCGACGGCCGGGCGCGGGCGCCGAGCTCCTGGATACGCGTCCGTATGTGGTGGGCGACGATCCGCGGCGGATCGCCTGGTCGGCGTACGCGCGGCTCGAGCGGCTCGTGGTCCGGCTCGCGGCCGACGAGGCTCCGCTGCGGCTGGCGCTGGTGCTCGACACCAGCGCGTCGATGCGCTTCGGCGCGCCGACCAAGCTCCGGCAGGCGACGCGGATCGCGGCGGGGCTCGCGGCCGTGGCGCTCTCCGGCGAGGATCGCGTCGCCGCGGTGGCGAGCTCGTCGCGCGGGATCGAGTCGCTCCGCGCGGGCGGCGGTCGCGCCGGGATGGCCAAGCTCTTCGCGATGCTCGACGGCCTCGGCGCCGACGGCGAGACCGATCTCACCGCCGCCGCGGCCGCCGCGACCCACGCCGCGGGAGGGCGCGCGCTCTGCGTGATCCTCGGCGATCTGCTCGATCCCAAGGGCGCCCTCGCCGGCGCGCGCGAGGCGCGGCTGCGCGGCCACGAGGTGACGATCGTCGAGGTGCTCGATCCGTTCGAGATCGATCCCCCCGAGCTCGACGGCCTCGATCTCGAGGACGACGAGACCGGCGAGATCGTGGTGATGCCTTCGCACGGGGCGCGTGCTGCGTACCTGGAGGCGCTCGCCGAGCACCGCGCCCGCGTCGACGAAGGCGCCGCCGAGCTCGGCGCGCCGGTGCTGCGCGTGTCGACGGCCGAGCCCTTCGACGCGGTGATCGGCAACGCGCTCGCCGCCGGCCTGCTCCGCGGTGGAGGTCTGCAATGATCTTCGCTGCGCCCCGGATCCTCTTCGCCCTGGCCCTCCTCGCGCCGGTGCTGATCGCCTTTCTCGTGCGACGTCGGCGCAAGACGGTGCGCGTCCCCTCGACGCTGCTCTTCCGCCTCGCGGCGAAGACCACCGCGCCGAACCGCAAGATCCGTTGGCTCCGCCGGATGGCGTCGCTCGCCGCGTGCCTGCTCGCGGTCGCCGCGCTGGTGATCGCCGCGGCGCGCCCTTCGCCGCGAAATCGAGGCGAAACGACGGCGATCGTCGTCGATGTCTCGGCGTCGATGGGCGCGGGCGGCGCGCGCTCGCCGCTCGCCCTGGCCCGGCGCTTCGCCTCGCGCCTGATCTCCGCCGCCGGCCCCGGCGATCGGTTTCTGATCGTCGGCGCCGGCGCTACCCCGACGCGGATCGCCGGTCCGATCGAGCCCGGCCCCGAGCTCGACGAGGCCCTCGCCGGCCTCGCCGTCGAGCGCGGCGGCGCCGATCGTGAGGCCGCGGTGGACCTCGCCGCGGATCTCCTCGCGGGCTCCAGCGTGCCGCGGATCGTGCTGCTCCACGACGGCGGCGAGAGCCTCGGCGACGGCGGCTCGGCGCACGGCGGGATCCCCGTGCGCGAGCGGGTCTTCTCGCCGAGCGCGCTCGAAAATCTCGGCGTCACCGCGTTCGCGACGCGCGCGCCCTTCGACGCGGCCAACGACGACGAGCGCGAGGCGCTGATCTCCATCGCCACCTCGTCGGATCACACCCGCGCGGCCAGGCTCGTCGTCAGCGTCGAGGGCCACGAGATCGCGCGCCGATCGCTGCAAATTCCGGCCAACGGCGAGGCCGAGACCAGGGTGCGGATCCGCGCCTCGGCCACCCGGATCAGCGCCCGCGTCGAGGCCGAGGACGGGATCGCCGACGCCCTCGCGGCGGACGACGAGGCCACGCTGACCGAGGCCACCCACCCGCTCCCGCGCGTGCTCCTGATCGGCCGCGGCACGCCCGCGGGTGACGCCGGCGCGTTCTTCGTCGAGAAGGCAATGCAGGCCGCGGGCGTTCGCGAGATCGTGGATCTCAACCCCAACCTCACCCGCCGCGGCGCCGATCAAGTCGCCTCGCCGTTCGTGCCCGAGCCCGGCGACATCGTCGTCGCGCTCGGCGTCGGCCCCGATCACGACGTCCCGGTGCCGGCGCTCTACCTCGGCACGTCGACCGGCGCGCTCCCGGTGCACGGCCTCGCCGATCTCGAGGGCGATCGCACGCGGCTGCGTTCGACCGCCGCCGGCGACGCGCTCCTCCGCGGCGTCGCGCTCGACGGGCTGACGATCGGCCACGCCAAGAAGGCCGACGTCCCGCAGGGCGCGCGCTCGCTGGTCGAGCTCGACGGCGGCGCGACGCTCCTCGCGGGCGGCGCGGGGCAAGGCGCGTGGATCTGGGCCGGGATCGAGCCTGCCGCGAGTGATCTCGTGCTCCGCGTCGCGTTCCCGGTGCTGATCACCAACGCGCTCCACGCGCTCGGCGGCGCGTCGAACGTGGCCGTCGCCGACACCGTGGCGCGGAGCGAGGTCGCGCTGCGTGTCGCGAAAATCACGCCAGAAACAGTCGAAATCGAGCCCGACGCGCCCTTCCGCCTCGGCGTGAGCGCGGCGGCGGTGCTCGCGGTGATCGCCGCCTTGCTGCTCGGCCTCGAGGCCTGGACGTTCCGGAAAGGATGGGCCGAGTGATGCGCGGTGGAGCTTCTCTGTGGGTGCGGATCCTCGCCGTGACCGCGGCCGCCGCGGCACCGTTCGCGCCGCCGGTGCACGGCGTGGTCGACACGCGCGCTGTCGTCTACGTCGTTGACGATTCGGCCAGCGTGGGCCGCGCAGGCCTCGCCGAGGCCGAGTCGTTCGTACAGCAAGCGTGGGAGTCCCGCGGCGACGTCAAGGTCGGCGTCGTGGCCTTCGCCGATCGACCCGAGCTGCTGGTGCCGGTCGGCGGCGCTGGCCCGGTGCCTCCGATCGCCTTGAATCGCCGGGGCGGCAGCGATCTCTCGGCGGCCTTGCGCCTCGCGCGCGCCGCGCTCCCGTCGTCGGGACAGCGCCGGATCGTGCTCCTCACCGACGGCCGCGCGACGCGCGGCGACGCCATGAGCGACGTGGTCCACGCCGAGCAAGACGGGATCACGGTGGACGCCATCCCGATCGGATCCACCACGATCGATCGCCTCTCGCTGACCCGCGTGGCCGCGCGCGAGCCGCGCGTCGCCCAGGGTGAGCCCGCGCAGCTCTCGGCCGCGCTGCGCGGCGAGCGCAACGCCAGCGTCACCGTGCGCTGGACGCGCGACGGGCAAGAGATCTCCACGCTCCACGTCTCGCTCGACGCCGACGGCGCCGGCGAATCGACGATCAACGATCCGCGCCCCGCGCCGGGGATCCACGTCTATCGCGCGCAGATCACCGCCGCGTCGAAGGGCGGCCCGACGTTCGCGGCCGAAGGCCTGAGCCTCACCACCGCGGTCACCGTCGGCGGCAAGCCGCGCGTCGTGGTGATCACCATCGACGGCACCTGCCCGGCGATCCTCTGCGACGCGCTCGACAAGGCCGAGGTCGACAAGCAAATCGTCACGCTCCCCGAGGGCATGCCCGACGCCGCCGCGCTCTCCGGAGCCGATCTCGTGATCCTCGCCGACGTCCCGCTCGAAGCGGTCGGCACCGCCGCGAGCGGAGAGGGTCTCACGCCCGCCGCGCAGGCCGCGCTGATCGACTACGCGCAGAAGGGCGGCGGCGTGGTCGTCACCGGCGGCGCGTTCGGCATGGCGCCGGAGTACGCCGGCACGCCGCTCGCGCGCATGCTCCCGGTCGAGATCGAGGACAAAGGCCAGATCGAGGACCCCAAGGTGGCAATGGCGATCATGCTCGATCGCTCGGGCTCGATGGGCGCCATGGTCGGTACCCACACCAAGCTCTCGCTCGCCGTCGAGGCCGCGCTCGCCGCCGCGGCCACGCTGCGCCCCGACGATCTCCTCGCGCTCGGGAGCGTCGATGAAGAGACCCACTGGGATCACCCGTTCGGTCCTGTTTCCGGCCTCGCCGCGCGCCGTGAGCGGATCCGATCCATCGATGTCGGCGGCGGAGGTATCCTGATCTTCACCGCCCTGGTCGACGCCTATGGCACCCTCCGCCACGCCCCCGCCCCGGTGCGTCACGTGATCATCTTCGCCGACACCGCCGACAGCGAGGAGCAGACCGAGAATTGCACTCGAGCCTGCGACGGCCCGCCGCGCACCGCCCTGGAGCTCGCCGAGGCCGCGCACCGCACCGGGATCACCACCAGCGTAGTGGGCATTGGCCGCGAGGAAGACAGCGATACTCCCTTCCTGCACAAGCTCGCTGCCTCGGGCGGGGGCCGCTTTTACCGCACCGACGACGGCGCCGATCTCCGGCGGATCTTCGTGTCGGAGACCCGGGTTGCCGCCCGCTCCAACCTCCGTGACGGGCCCGTCGAAGTGCGTGTCTCGGAAGAGCACCCGATCCTCGCCGGGATCGATCTCGACAAGATGCCTCCGCTCGGCGGCTTCGTGGAGACCAAGCGCCGCGCGACGGCGGCAGTGGCCCTGGTGTCGCGCGAGGACGACAAGCCCATCCTGGCCTCGTGGCGTTACGGGCTGGGCCAGGTGGTGGCGATCACCACCGATCTGCGCGGCGACTGGAACGGGAGCTGGTCGC
>JBDTXR010000115.1:0-22254 GCA_040006075.1 Byssovorax sp.
TCACCGACGACGCGCGCATCCGCGAGGCGATCCCGACGATCAAGTACGCGATGGAGGCGGGCGCGAAGGTGATCCTCGCCTCGCACCTGGGAAGACCGAAGCCGGGCAAGCACGAAGGGTTCTCGCTCGAACCGTGCGGCGCTCGGCTCGCCGAGCTCACCGGCTACGAGGTGCTGCTGCCCGAAGACTGCGTCGGCGACGCGCCGAAGAAGGTGATCCACGATCTCCGCGCCGGGCAGGTCTGCCTCCTCGAAAACCTTCGTTTTCACGAGGAAGAAGAGGCCGACGACGAGAGCTTTGCCCGCCAGCTCGCCGAGCTGTGCGACGTGTACGTCGACGACGCGTTCGGCTGCGTTCACCGCGCCCACGCCTCGGTCCACGCCCTCCCGCGGATGATGCGCGAGCGGGGCGCGGGCATGCTCCTGATCAAGGAGCTCACGTCGCTGAGCAAGCTCGTCGATCGCCCCGCGAAGCCGTACGTCGCGGTGCTCGGCGGCGCCAAGGTCTCCGACAAGATCGACGTCGTCGAGGCGCTGCTCAACGTGGTCGACACGCTGGCGATCGGCGGCGCGATGGCCAACACCTTCCTCGCCGCGCAGGGCATGAACATGCAGAAGAGCCGCGTCGAGGAAGACAAGCTCCCGCTGGCGCGGACGATCCTCGGCAAGGCCCGCGACAAGAACGTGGAGATCTTGTTGCCGGTCGACCTCGTGGTCGCCACCGCGCTCGACGCTGACTCCGGCAACATCGTCGCGGCCGACCGCGTCCTCGAAGGGACCATGGCGCTCGACATCGGCCCGAAGACGATCGAGCTCTTCAACAAGGCTGTTTCCAAGGCAAAAACGGTGTTCTGGAACGGACCGATGGGCCTGTTCGAGACGCCGGCGTTCTCGAAGGGCACGTTCGAAGTCGCGCGCGCGATGAGCGCTGCGCCGGGCTTCACGGTGGTCGGCGGCGGCGACAGCGCCTCGGCCGTGAAGATCGCGGGCGACGGGATCGCCCGGGGTTTCAAGCACATTTCGACGGGCGGCGGCGCCTCGCTCGAGCTCATCGAAGGCAAGAAGCTCCCGGGCGTCGAGGCGCTCCGGACCAACGCTCCCCCCGGCGACGAACGCCCGATCGAAAAGGTCCCCGCCCGATGAACCCGATCCGCAGGCCCCTGATCGCGGGCAACTGGAAGATGAACGCCGGCGGGCAAGACGGCTGCGCCCTGGCCGACGCCGTCGCCAAGGCCACGAAGGATCACACCGAGGTCGACGTCGTCGTCGCCCCGCCCTTCACCGCGCTCGCCGCCGTCGCGCATGTTCTCGACGAGAACAAGAGCAAGGTCACCATCGCCGCTCAGAACATGCACCACGAGCCCTCGGGCGCGTTCACCGGCGAGATCTCGTCGAGCATGCTGAAAGAGTCCGGCGCGAGCTGGGTGATCCTCGGCCACAGCGAGCGTCGCCAGCTCTTCGGCGAGACCGACGAGATGGTCGCTCGCAAGGTGGCCTCGGCCATCGCCGCGGGGATCCGGCCGATCGCCTGCGTCGGCGAGACGCTCGATCAACGCGACGCCGAGGCCACGCTCGAGGTCGTCGCCCGCCAGGTCCGCGCCTTCATCGACGAGCTCGCGCGGCAGCCCGGCTTCGGCGTCATCGCCTACGAGCCGGTCTGGGCCATCGGGACCGGCCTCGTCGCCACGCCCGAAGACGCGCAGGCCGTCCACGCGATGATCCGCAGCATGCTCGTCGAGGCCTCGGAAGAACTCGCGCAGCAGACGCGCATCCTCTACGGCGGCAGCGTGAAGGGCGACAACGCCGAGGGCCTGCTCGACCAGGCCGACATCGACGGCGCCCTCGTCGGCGGCGCGTCGCTCGACGCGGCCGGATTCGCCAAGATCGTCGATGCCGCGCAGCGACTGGCCCCCCGCGCCGATCAAGGCTAAGACGCGTCTCCTCCCTCTCCGCCGAAAGACTTCGATGCTCCAGACGTTCGTCAATGTCATCCACGTGCTCGTATGCGTGTTCCTGATCCTCGTCGTCCTGCTCCAGCAGGGCAAAGGCGGCGGTCTCGGCGCGCTGAGCGGGGCGACGGCGCAGGTCTTCGGCGGCCGCGGCGCGGGCAACTTCATGACGCGACTCACCGCCATTTGCGCGGCGATCTTCATGATCACGTCCATGTCGCTGGCCTACCTCTCCTCGGCCGGCGATCGCGAGCTCCGCAAGTACGAGAACAGCCAGGGCAAGTAGCCTGATGGCTTGTGGCGCGGGCGTCCCTGCCCGCGCTGCGAGAACCACGTGAGCCGCTCCTCGTTCACGCGCGACGCGGGTTTCCTCCTCCTCCTCAAGGCCGTCACCTCGGTCATCGTCATCACCGCCGGCTTCCGCGCCGTGAGCGACGACGACTTCGCGCGCGTCGTCCTCGCCGAGACCTGGGCGCACGCGCCGAAGCTCGATCCCTCCGGCTCGAGCTGGCTCCCCTTCCCCTTCTGGATCCAGGGCGCGGTGCTCGCGATCGCCGGCCGCAGCCTCGAGGTCGCGCGCGCCACCTCGCTCATCCTGGGCTTGTTTTCTGCGGTGATCGTGTACCTCGCCGCTCGCTGGATCACCCGGGACACCCGCGCTGCTCTCCTCGGCGCCGCCCTCGCCGCGATCTTCCCCTGGAGCGCGCGCCTCGGCGTCGCCACCGTGCCCGAGCTGCTCACGGCCGCGCTGACGCTCCTCGCGCTCGCTTCCCTGGTCCCCGGCGACAGCGATCGCCCCGTCGCCTCGCGCCGCCTCCTCGGCGCCCTCGCGCTCCTCGCAGCCACCCTCTCGCGCTACGAACCCTGGCCGATCGCCGCCGGCTTCGCGCTCCTCACGATCCTCGACGCGCGCCGCGCGACCCGCGCCGATCGCCCTCGCCTCCTCCTCGCCTCCGCCGTCTCCATCGCCGGCCCGATCGCCTGGATCGCCTGGAATTACCGGGCCCACGGCGAAGCGCTGCATTTCCTCACCCGCGTCGCCGCCTACCGGAAGGCCCTCGGCGGCGGCGGCGACGAGAGCGCGTGGACTCGCCTCCTCGCCTACCCCGTCGCCCTCGTCCGCGAAGAGCCGGAGCTCTTTGCCGCGCTCCTGGTGATCGTTGCTGCTGCAACCATCACCCGCCTCCCCGCGCTCCGCGCTCACCTCGCGCGCTTCACGCGCCCTTTGATCCTCGGCCTCGCGCAGATCGCCGCGCTCTCGTTCGCGATGATCAAGGACGGCGCGCCGACCCACCACCCCGAGCGCGCCGTCCTCGTGGTGATGCTCCTCGCGGCCTTGATCGCCGGCGATCTCTTCTCCGCCCTCCTCGCCTCGCCCGCCACGCGCGCTCGCGTGATCGCCGCCGCCGCGCTCGCGGTGATCGTCGCCGCCGCGGTGATCCGCCCGCGGATCACCGCCGACGAGAGCTTCGTTCCCCGCACCGATCAGGTCGCGATCGGCCGCGCCGCGCGCGCCCGCATGGCGCCGGACGATCGCGTGCTGGTCGAGGTCGTCGGCTACGGCTACCTGGCCATGGTCGCCGCGATCGGCCGCCCCGAAGACGCGGTGATCGATCGCTCGATCGATCCCCGCGATCCCCCGACCGCGTCGAGCTTCGAAGACGCCGCCGCGCTCCGCGCTCGAATCGACTCGACCCACGTCGCATGGATCCTCGCCCAGCCCTCGGCCGTCACCCGGCAAGCGCTGCGCGATCCCCTGGAAATCCAGGGGGAATGGGCTCTCTACGAGGCTCGCCGGTAGTCGCGCCCTCGCCCCTGTACTAAGCCCCTCGGCATGGCGAACAGCGACACCGCCCACCTCCCCCGCCCCGTCACCGCGCCGCGCGGCACCGAGCTCACCTGCAAAGGGTGGATCCAGGAGGCGGTCCTCCGCATGCTCCACAACAACCTCGACGCCGAGGTGGCGGAGCGCCCCGACGATCTCGTGGTCTACGGCGGTACCGGAAAGGCCGTGCGCTCGTGGGAGGCCTTCGACGTGCTCGTGCGCGAGCTGCGCGATCTCGGCAACGACGAGACGCTCCTGGTGCAATCAGGCAAGGCCGTCGGCCGCTTTCGCACCCACGAGGACGCCCCGCGGGTGCTGATAGCCAATTCGAACCTGGTGGGCCGCTGGGCCAACTGGGACGAGTTCCGCCGCCTCGAAGGCCTGGGGTTGATCATGTACGGCCAGATGACGGCCGGCTCGTGGATCTACATCGGCTCGCAAGGCATCGTTCAAGGCACCTTCGAAACCTTCGTGGCCGCGCGAAAAGCCCACGAAAAGCGCACCGGGCGCGAGGGCGGCCGCTGGGCGCTCACGGCCGGCCTCGGCGGCATGGGCGGCGCTCAACCCCTCGCGGCGACCATGGCGGGAATTGCCTGCCTGGGTATCGAGATCGATCCCACCCGGATCGAGAAGCGCTTGAAGACGCGCTACGTCGACGAGCGGATTGACGATCTCGACCGCGCTCTCGCCGCCGTGCAGGAGTCCGCCGCGAGCGGGAAACCCCGCTCCATCGCCATGTGCGCCAACGCCGCCGACGTGTATCCCGAGCTGGTCCGCCGCGGGATCACCCCCGATCTGGTCACCGAGCAGACGGCCGCCCACGATCCGCTCGTCGGCTACATCCCCCAGGGCTACACGCTCGACACCGCTGCTGCCCTCCGCGCGAGCGATCCGAAGCGCTATGTCGATCTCGCCAAGGCCGGGATGCGCACCGAGGTCGAGGCCATGCTCACCATGCAGCAGCGCGGCGCCGAGGTCTTCGATTACGGTAACAACATCCGCACCTGCGCTCTGGAAGCGGGCTGCGAGAAGGCCTTCGATATCCCGGGCTTCGTGCCGGCCTATGTGCGCGAGCTGTTCTGTCAGGGCAAAGGCCCCTTCCGCTGGGTGGCCCTCTCCGGCGATCCGGCCGACATCGCCGCCACCGACAAGGCCGTTCTCGAGGCGGTCCCGAACGATCCCGATCTCCACCGCTGGATCGCCATGGCGCAAGAGCGCATCGCGTTCCAGGGCCTCCCGGCGCGAATTTGCTGGCTCGGCTACGGCGACCGCGCGAAGGTGGGGCTCGCCTTCAACGAGCTGGTCCGCACTGGCAAGGTGAAAGCCCCCATCGTGATTGGCCGCGATCACCTCGACTGCGGCTCGGTGGCCTCCCCGTTCCGCGAGACCGAGGCCATGAAAGACGGCTCCGACGCCATCGCCGACTGGCCGATCTTGAACGCCCTCGCCAACACCGCAGGCGGCGCCTCCTGGGTGAGCTTCCACCACGGCGGCGGCGTCGGCATCGGCAACTCGCTCCACGCCGGCATGGTGATCGTGGCCGACGGCACCGACGCCGCGGCAAAACGGCTGGAACGCGTGCTCACCATCGATCCGGGCATGGGCGTGATCCGCCACGCCGACGCCGGCTACGAGACGGCGATCCGGGTGGCTGACGAAAAGGGCGTGCACGTGCCCCACCGCGTGAGGTGAAGAGCCTCAGTTGGGCCCGGGAGCGCTGGAAATCGCGGCAAAATCGGCGCTCTTCCCGGGCGAGCCTTCAAAGGTCATCCGGTGCGGGCAATCGCTGCTCGTCACCGATGCTCGCCAGGTCCACGTCGGGAAATAGAGCTCGATCTCGCGGGTGACCGAGCCGTTCGATGTCGTCTCGATCACGTTGAAATTGCCCTGATCGTCGGGCAAAACGCCGCGCGCCACGCCGCCGTCGGGCGCGTCGTGGAGCAGGAAGATCGTGCATCCCGGCTGAAACTCCAGGCCCACCACGTCGGCAGGCCAGGGCACCTCGCCGGCGCACGTTCGCCATTGCGTGGAGGTCACCGCGACGAGCTCGGCGGCGCTCCCGACCACGCGCGCCGGGCCTATTGCGTTCGAACAGGTGGAGTCGCAAGGATGACCGTAGAAGGTCGCTATCTGTGCTTCGGTCACGCTGGGGCAGTCCGAGGTGATCACCGGATCGCTCGCGCCGTCCGCGTCCGCGCCGGCGTCGGCGCCGGAGATCGCGTGGTTCGAGCCCAGGTCGACGACGGCGATCTGGCAGCCAAGCATCGTTGTGGTCGCGGCCAAGAGGCCGAGCGCCGCCGCGAGGAGAGGCCTTGTCCGGAGCGGCGCGGTTCGCGGTCGAGGGCTGCTCACAGGGCACCTCCGTCGGCGACTTCGGTGGCCTCGAGGGCGGGCCTGATCAGGCTCGACGGGAAGCGCCCGCGGAACCGCTCCAGCCGCGCCTGGGCCTCGTCGTCGCGGTGGAGCAGGCGGAGCGCCTGGATGCTCATGGCCTCGCGCTCCTCGGCGAGGATGCCGCGCGGGAACTTGCGGGCGTGCTCCTCGGTCGCGCGAAGCGCATTGGTGCCATCGCCGCGACCCAGCGCGGTGCGCGCCACGTCCAGCAGCGCCCTCTCGGCTTCGAGCGCGCCGTCGCTGCCAGCGCGCGCCGACGCGATCGACGAGGCCGGGCGCGCCGAAGACGCGGTGGTCCCCGTGGGCGCGACGACGATGGTTGGAGCTGCAACGATCGCGGGCGCCGCCGACGTCGACGGTGCGGGAGGAGCCACAGGGGCCGTCGCGGAGGCCGCGATCGTGGCTTCGCGCGGGGCGATCTCGATCGCGATCCGCGCCGGCGGCGTCGAGCGGGTCACCGCGGCCGCGATCACGCCGCCGACGACGAAGCTCGCGAGCGCCGACCACGCCGGCACCCGCGCGGCGAGCGCGCGCGCGAGGCCGTTTGCCGCAGCGGGACCGGCGTGGCCCGGCGCCGCGGGTGAACCGGGATCGCCGGGACCGCCGCCGATCGGCAGCGCCAGCGAGAGCCGCCGGAGCATGCGCGCCCGCGCCTCGGCGGAGACCGCCTGCGGCTCGCGCGCCGGCCGCAGCAGCGCGCGCGCCTCGTCCTCGAGGTCTCGATCGCGATCTCCAGCTTCGCTCATGCCTCACCTCGCTCTCGCTGCAACCGTCGCGCGGCCTTCACCAGCTCCTCGCGCCCCACGCGGAGCCGCGAATACGCGGTCGCGACGGGGATTTCGAGCATCGCGGCCACCTCGGCCATGGGCGTCTCCTGCAGGTCGTGAAGCAGCACCACCGCGCGGCGATCGAGGTCGACCTCGCGCAGCGCGGCGTCGACGAGGGCGCGCTGATCACGACCGGCGAGCAGCTCGTCGGCGCCCGGACCACCGCTCCCGGTGTCGTCGGGCGCGCCCAGCACCTCGCGCCGATGCCGCGCCAATCGCCGGTAATCCGAGGCCTGCCGGTACGCGAACACGAAGAGCCAGGGCCGCAGCGGCCGCGAGGGCTGGTACTCGTGCCAGTGCTTGTACACGCGCAAGAACACCTCGTGCGCGAGGTCTTCGAGGTCCCGCGGCGCGACGCCGAGCTGGCGCAGCGTGGCCACCACGAAGTCGAGCTCGGCGTCGAAGATCGCGCGAAAGCTGCCTCGGATCGGATCGATCGCTTCTACCGGCACAGGGTCACTCACGTTTGGGAGCACCGGTGTCGCTTTCTCAAAAAATCCGCAACGACACGGCCACGCCCGCGCTGAAGGCCGCGACGGGCTGGCGGTACACGTCGACGCCGTCGATCTGCAGCGCTCGCCGCGCCAGAGCGAAGCCGACCTGCGTGAAGCCTTCCACCTGGAAGCGCGCGCCGAGCGGCCACTCGACGCCGATCCGAGGCCCCGCCGCACCGTACGGAAGCACGGCAGAGTGGGGCACGGCCACGATCCCGGTCGCCACGAGCGGCCCGGCGGAGACGAACCCGCAACCGACGACGATGGCCGCGCGCCCGCAGCCGAGCAGGGTGCTTTGCGCGAGCCAGGCCTTCACCGCGGCTCCCGTCGTCGCCGACGACGTGGTCGGCGCATCGGCGCGAACCTCGACGCCGAGCGAGAAGCGTCCTCGCGCGAGGGTGCCTCGCAGCGCGCCGCCAAGCGCGATCCCCGGCGTCGCGCCGTAGCTCCCCAGCGCGGAGATCCCGAGCCAGCCACGCCACTCGGGTGCAGCGGAAACAGCCTGGATAGGCGCGATCGGTGGTGCCACCGGCACCGGCGCGATCGACGGTGGAGGCAGGTCGGGTGGAGCGATCGGCGGGTCGATCACCGGCGGCGTCGGCGCGATCGGGGCCGGCTTCGGAGCGAGGCTGAGCGGATCGAGCGCGAGGCTGATCGTCAGCGCCAGCGCAGCACCGAGCGGCGCGCAGTCGTCGCCCGGCGAGGTGATCTCTCGCTGCCCGCGCGACACGCCGGCTTCGTCGACCAGAGTCACGTCGGCGCGGTAGGCGGCGACCTCTTTGCGAACGCGCGCCACCACGGTGACCTTGGCCCACGCGAAGAAGGGATCGTAGCCGAGCCGCGTGGCGACGGCGCGGCGCAGGCCTTCTTCGTCGGCGCAGCTCTCGGCCTCGGCCTCGCGCACGTACACGAGGCGCGCCGACGGCGCCGCGAGCGCCGGCGACGACGCGAGCAAGAGCCCCAGCGGCCACGCGCAACGGAGGCTCCGGCGCACGACGGACATGCTGCCGCATAAGGTGGCCAAACCGCCGCAGCAAGCTCAGCCGAGCGCGCGCCGCTGCCAGGCGTCCTCGGCGGCGAGGCCGAAGCGCGAAAGGCCGGGCACCACGGCCTCTTTCATCGTCGCGCGAAACACCTCCCCGGAGAGGCCCGGAGCGACGACGCCGAGCGCGTGATCGTCGCTCCCGAGATCGACGTGCCGGTGCTCGCCGAGGCCGAACTCTCGCTCCACGACCGCGAAGGCGAAGCGCAGATACGAGGAGATCCCGTCGCGCACCGCCGGGTTCTGCTCGAGAAAAGGGCTCCACGCTTCGAGGTACGCGAAGCCGAAGCTGCCATGAAGGACCTCGTCCGCGAGGAGCTGCCGGGTGAGATCGCGCAGGTAGGGATCGGTCATTCGATCGAGCGCCGCGATGAAATACGCGACGCTGTTCATCTCCGAGAGGCACGTCGTGAAGATCACGTTGCGCAGCGCCCGCTCCTCCGCACCGCAGCCGGGGTGACGCGCGATCGTCGCCACGTCGGTCTCGCGCAGGCTCCGCGCGACGCCGCCCATGGCCACCACGATCGCGGCGCAGGCCTCGGCGTGCACCAGCTCGTCGTGGGCCATGCGCAGCGTCACGGCGGTGGTGTCGAGCGTGGCGTTGGCCTCGACGAGCTGCGAAGCGAGCGCCGAGAACACGGTCGTCGAGGTGTACTCGTTGACCATGCGCTCCGACCACAGCGCCCGCGCGCGGGCGACGGCGCGGGGCTCGTACGCGCTCGCGTCGAAGGTGTGCGTCGACGGGCGAACGCGCGCCAGCGCGCCGGCCGCCGCGCGGTATTCGGTCTCGATGCGCGTCCCGGTCAGCGCGGCGGTGAGCGGTGCCAGCACTGCCGTCAGGCCATCGACGCGGGCATTTCGGGGGGCGGCAGCGGCCCGGAGATCTTCCCGGGCGACGCGCCGCCGATTCCCACGTCCTTGGCGAACGGCGCGGCGCTCACGTTCGCTCGCGGCGTCGCGCTCGCGACCGGCGGGGTCGTCGTGCCGGTGCTGGAGCTCGAGCTCGTCGTCGTGCTCTCGACCGGGTCCGCTTGATCGTCGGTCGCGCTGGAGTCTCCGCCGTCGGAGCACGCCGGCAGCGCCAGCGTCGTGGCCAGCGCCAGCGTGCGGGCAAATCGCAAATAGTGGGGCATTCGGTCGTCCATCGTCGGCTCCTTGCGAGACCTCAGCTCGGCCTCGTGCAGGTGTTTGGGAGCTCGCCCCGACGGTTATCGAAAAATCGTCGCGCCTCGAACGATCACGCCCTCGGCGCGCCGGGAGCGAAGTGACGCGCCGTCGCTGCTCTTCGCAACTGAAAGGGCGCGGGAGGAGTATCGTTCCCCCACCCATGAAGCACCCGGGCGCCCTCCTCGTCCTCCTCGCGCCCGCGCTGCTCACGGCGTGCCCGCAGCGCGACGAGTACACCCCGCCACAGCAAGGTGGCTATCCGCCGCAGGGCCAGTGGGCGCCTCAGCCGCAGCAAGGCTACGTGCCCCAGCAAGGCTACACCACGCAGCCAACCTACAATCCACCAGGCCAGTGGCGGCCGCCGCCGCCCGCGCCGGCGCCCGCTCCGTGGTGGCAGCCGCAGCCCGGCGCGCTCCCATTCCCGTTCCCGTTCCCGAGCGCCCAGCCTCAACCGCCTCAGCCATCTCAGCCGCAGGGCCAGACTCCCACGTTCCCCGCTCTGCCGGGGCTCCCCACGATCCCTTCGCCGTTCCCGTTCGACCTCGGTCAGCAGTGCGTCAACAACGTCAACGAGCACCGCGCCACCCAGGGATTGCCGGCCCTCCAGCGCTGGGCGCAGACCGAAACGTGCGCGGCGAGCCAGGCGCGCGATGGAGCTGCCACGGGGCAACCTCACGGCGCCTTCGGCCGCTGCTCGGAGCAAGGTCAGAACGTCTGTCCTGCGTGGCCCGGCCCCGCTAACCAGATGATCGCGTCCTGCATCCAGAGCATGTGGAACGAAGGCCCCGGCGCTGATTTCGCCGCGCACGGCCACTACCTCAACCTGGCGAGCGCTCGATTCACCCGGGTGGCCTGCGGCTTCTACACCGCACCTTCTGGCCAGGTGTCACTCGTCCAGGACTTCCTGTAGAAACGAAGCGTCGGCTCTACGAGAGCCGACCCGCTACAGGTTCTCCACCGACTTCAGCATCTCGGAGACGAACTGCACGCGGGGGCGCAGCAAGATCTCCCGGGTCCGCATCGGCCGCACCTTGATGATCGGCGTGTTACCGCCGCCGTCGGGCGCGCTGAGAAGATCGTCGGTGAACTTGTACTCGTAGTCACTCTGCTTCTTCGGCGGATCGGCGTGAGCGCTCGGCGCGACGGCGCTGAGGATCATGCCGAAGGCCACGGATGCGAGGATTTTCTTGGTCATGGGTGTCTCCTTCGTGAGGCCGTGAAACCCGGCTCCCCCGCTTCGCCTTGGGTCGCCGCGGCTCGGCGAGGAAGCCGGCCGCAGATCGCGCGATCCAGCCGGCGTCGGCGGGGTATCCTCGGCCACCGCGATGGCCGAGGACCAAAGCTCCACTCTCGCTCGCACCGATCGGCGTCACCCCGACGGCGGCGTGACCACGCCGCGACCCTTTCTTTTCCTGGTCTTTCAGTGCCATCAGCCGCTCGATCCGCCGGGGTGCATGCCGCTCGCGGACGTCGACGAGGTGGTCGTCGGCCGCGGCGGCGCGCGGGCCGTGGAGCGGCGCGAGGTGGGCGGACGGCGCGTCCTCGACGTGCGGCTCGCCGATAGCTGGGCGTCGTCGACGCACGCGCGGATCACCCTCGCCGAGGGGCGCGCCCGGCTCGACGATCCCGGATCGACCAATGGCACCTTCGTCAACGGTGTGCCCCAGCGGGCGACGACGCTGACCGATGGGGACCTGATCGAGATCGGGCACACCTTCTTTCTCTATCGGCTCCTCGTCGCGTCGGACGAGATCGTCAGCGCGCTGGGCGAGGCGGGTCCCGTCGCTGGCCTCGCCACGTTCGTCCCGGCGCTGGCCGAGCAGCTCGGCGCGCTGCGGGCCATCGCCGCTTCCACCATCTCGGTGGTCCTCCAGGGCGAGAGCGGGACGGGCAAAGAGGTCATCGCTCGCGCGGTGCACGCGCTCTCGGGGCGAACCGGGGCGTTCATCGCCGTCAACTGCGGTGCTCTGCCCGAGGCGCTGATCGAGTCCGAGCTCTTTGGTCACAAGAAGGGAGCGTTCTCCGGCGCCACGGAGGACCGGCTCGGGCTGGTGCGCAGCGCCGACAAGGGGACTCTGTTCCTCGACGAGATTGGCGATCTCCCCGCCGCCTCGCAGACCGCGTTTCTCCGGGTGTTGCAGGAGTCGGAGGTCGTCGCCGTCGGCGCGGCGCGACCGATCAAGGTCGATTTGCGGGTCGTCGCCGCGACCCACCGGGATCTGCCAAAGCTGGTGGAGAGCGGGGAGTTTCGCGGGGATCTCTTCGCGCGGCTCGCCGGCTTCACCGTGGAGCTGCCGCCGCTGCGGAGGCGCCGGGAGGATCTCGGGCTGCTGATTGCCACTCTGCTGAGGCGCCTCGCGCCGCTGCCGGGGCGGGCCGAGGCCATCGCCTTCGAGTGCACGGCGGCCCGCGCCCTCCTGCTGCGCGAGTGGCGGCTCAACGTTCGTGAGCTGGAAAAGTGCCTGGGAACAGCGCTGGTGCTGGCGGGGAGCGGGCGAGTCGAGATTGGCCACCTGCCGCCGCCGAGCCCCGGACCGCGCAGCCCGGCGCCCGACGCGCCCCCGCCGAGCCGTGGAGTCGGTGGCGTGGAGAGCCGGCGCGGGCCCGAGGACGATCAGCGGGAAGAGGAGCTGAAGGCCCTGTTCCGCGAGCACAAGGGGAACATCAGCGCGGTGGCGCGGGCGATGAGGAAGGGGCGAACCCAGATCCAGCGGTGGGTTCAGAGATACGGTATCACGCCGGAGAGCTATCGAGAGTGACGGGGCCGGCTCGCGAGCGAGCGACCCCGCCGAGCGTGCCAGTCAGGGACAGAGGGGCGCGGGCGGCGCCGAGGGGCTCCCGCTGACGCCGGAGTTGACGCCGGACACGGTGTCTCCCGGCTGGTTCAGATAGACGGTGATCGGGTTCAGCCAGGTGTGGCCCCCGCCGCCGCAGTTGTCGTAGTCCGCGACGGACAGCGTCCCGCCCGAGGACCCGTAGACGGGAATGCAGACGTTGGTGCGCGGGCACATCAGCGGCGAGCCGAACATGGTGACGCTGGTGGAGCACGCGCCCGCGGACACCGCCGCGCAGTTCGTCGGCGGGACGGTCGTGCCCGCGCCGGGATCGGCGCAGAGTCGGGACTTCATCCGCGCGTCTTCCTTCGTCCAGTAAATGCCGGCACACGCGTACATCTGGACGAACACCGCGCTGCCTGCAAAGTTCGAGATGGGCGCGGCAGGGTGGAAGACCCCGGCGCTGTCCACCTGGTTGTCCCCGACGTGGATGAGGTTGCTCAACCCCGCCCAGAGGTTCCCGTAAAAGGCGCCCTCTTGCCAGGAGAACGAGGCCTTCTCGGTGGCGGGATACGACACCGCGGTCGGGCCGTTCGCCGCAGGGGAGACCAGCCCGGGACCACCGCTCGTCAGCGGCCCTGACATCACGTTGAAGGTGCCGCTCGCCGGGCACTTGAAGCGCACGGTGGAGGGCTTGGTCGAGGACGAAGCGCTGCTGCTCTCCCCGAGGGCCGCGCTGGAATTGCACCCGATGATCGCGTCGCAGACGCGGAGGACGGTGCCGTCCGTCGAGCTGCCGAGCGTGCCAGTCCCGCCGCACACCGGATCTGCGGGGCCGCCCGCCCCGACGCAGACGTCGTCACCGACGACGCACGTACCCACCAGATTGGTCTTGTAGCCGCAATTGCGGGCCGAGCCCGTGGTCGCCACGGCGCAATCCTGGAAGCTGTCGACAGGGTGGTTATCGAGGTCGGTCGTGAGCGCCGCGACCGTCGCGCCGAGAGGGATGGTGCCGCCGGTCGCGGTCTGACCGCGCATCGAGACCTCGACGTGCTTATCGAGGGCGTTCACGCGGGCGAGGACGCAGGCCGACACGAGCTCCTGACACTGCACGCTCGCCGGGCCCGAGGCCCAGCCGGGGCAGAGGCCGACCTCACCGTCCCACGACTGATCGATGTCCGGGGTCGGAGCCACCGAGGTGTGGTGGTAGCTGACGTTCTGTGAGGGGCTCAGCGCGCAGCTCACCACGTACCGCATCACCTGACGCGCCGCGGGCTCGCGGAGCTGATTGCGCAGCTCCGGGTAGATGGAAGCATCGGAGTAGCTGGCGGTGGTCAGGGGGACCGTGGGCATCTTCGGGTTGGCCACCGGGTTGGCGATCAGCGCGTTCTGCGTGAGCATGTCCGCGTCGAGGCCGTTGACCCAGAGCCCCTCCGGCGCGACGTGGGCCGCCGGATCGGCCAGGGGGACGTCCGCCGACTCGGCTGCGCACGCGGCGAGACCGAGCCCCGCTGCCATCGCCAGAAGACCGCACCCGAGAGATTGACTACCAGAGTTGCTCACGTTGATCCCTTTCCTGAGGTGGCCCGGGGGCTCGCGCGAGCGGGTCCGGGCGAGAATGAAGAGGCCTCGATGGCTCATGAAGGCTGGCCCGCGGCGATCCGGGCTCGAAGCTCGGTAAACCGAGGTCTCCAGAAGCCCTCTGCCGTCGCCTCGGCCTGATCGATGAAGCCCCGCGCCTCGTCGGTCGAGCCGACGTGGATCGCGGTGAGCACCGCCGCGTGCAGCGCTTCCAGGTGCTCGTGGAGAGTGGCTGTTTCGAGGGCCTCGGCGATGACGGCGGCCCACGCGCCGGCGTTCAGGTGACCGGCGCTCCGGTCGTCGAGGGACCTTTGCACGAGGCGTACCAGCGTCCGGGTATAGGCGGGCAGGTCGGCTTCCACGCAGGTCGCGCGAACCTCGGCGAGCTGCGCCAGGGCCGCGTCGTCGTCCGCGGCGGCGAGGTGGATCCGCGCGAGGAGCAAGGCGTCGTAGGGCGTCGGCCGCTGGTTGAAGAAGCGAAGCTGGAGATCCCGGCAGCGACGCGCCAGCGGGAGCGCCTCGTCGAGCGAGCCGGACCAGAAGAGCAGCTCGGCGAGGTTGAAGGTGGCGAGCCGTTCGAGTCGAGCGTGGCCGAGCTCGCGGGCCAGGGCGACGGCGCGGCGCTGATCGGCGAGGGCGCGATCGTGGGCGCGGCGCTTGACCCACAGGAACACGCGGTTGATGTACGCGCCGCACAGGTGGAACGCGTCGCCGGCGCGCTCGCACACCGCGATCACCTCTTCGCCCCGGGGCTCGGCCTCGTCGAGGCGCCCGGCCATCGTCAGCGCGCCGACGAGGATCAGCAGCGCGATCACCCGGCCCTCGTGATCTCCGAGCGAGAGGGCGCGACGCGACGCTTCTTCGACCTGGAGGATGCCCTCGGCGACGCGCTCGGTGCGGCACGCGGATCGGCCCAGCGCGAGCAGGCAGCGCGCGTCGAGGCGCGGATCGCCGAGGTCGCGCGCGCGAGCGGCGGCCTCTTCGCCGGCGATGGACGAGGCCAGAAAGTCCTCGAGCCAGTCGAGCACCGTGGCCTCTTCGAGCAGCAGATCCACCGCGGCGGCGGCGTCTCCGCGGGCCTCGGCGAGGGCGCGCGCGGCGCGGAGATCGCACAGCGCCTCCTCGGAGCGATGGAGTCGATACCGCACCTTCCCGCGGCCTCCGAGGGCCCGCTCGCGGCGGGTGACATCGGCCTCGTCGAGCAGCTCGAGCGTCGCCGTCTCGTGCTGCTCGGCGTCGACGAAATCGTGGCGACGTCGCGCCTGATCGGCGAGCTCGGCGTGCGTATCGGCCGCGATTTGCCGCTCCCCGGCGGCCGCGGCGTGGCGCGCGATCCGCGCGAGCGGGCGCTCGGCGAGCGTCGCGAGGTCGGCGAGCGCCGCGGCATGAAACGCGCGGCGCAGCGGCGCGGGCGTGCGCGCCTCGATCGCGTCGCGCACCATCGGGTGACGGAAGGTCCGGTGCCCCTCGGCGCGCGGGTGCGGCACGAGCAGACCCGCGCGCGCGAGCTGGGCGAGGCCGACGCCCGGATCAACGGCCTCGGCGCCGAGGCTCGCGCCCAGCAGGCGCTCGATCGCCTCGATTTCCGCGGGCGCGAGGTCGTCGCCGATCACCGCGCAGAGGCGGGTGAGCGCGAGGAGCGGGGCCGGGAGCGCCGCGAGCGCGCGATCGGCGAGGCGATCGGCCAGCGCCGTCGGCGAGCGGCGGAGCAGCTCGTCGGGGGCGATCGACCAGCCCGCGCCGCCGGGGAGACGACGGATCGCGCCGCCGATCCGGAGCGCGTGGGTGAGCTCGACGAGATCGAGCGGCACCCCGCGCGTGAGCTCGTGGAGGCGCTCCAGCAACGGGCGCGGGACGAACTCGACGGGGTGGAGATGATCGAGCAGCAGCGCGTCGGCGGAGGCCGCATCGAGCGGCAAAACGAGGTGAATCGCGCAGCGGGCGGCGCGATCGCCCCAGCCCGGCCGGAGCGCGGTGAGCGCCGGGCGCGCGGCGACGATCACCACGAGGCGCGCGGGCGAGCCGGCCATCGTCGCGAGCTCGAGCGCGTCGATGACCGCGGGATCGGCGCGGTGCGCGTCGTCGAGGATCACCACGAGCGGACCGCGCGCGCGGAGCGCCGCCGCGGCGGCCTTGGCCACCGCGTGACGGACGGCGCCGGAGGCCCCGGCGAGCGGCGCAACGGCGGGATCCGACTCGGCGATCAGCCCCAGCGACAGCGCGACGGAGGGCCAGGCGGCCTCGCCGGCGGCCTCGCCGAGGCCCGCGGCGCAGGCGCGGCGCAGCGACGCGACGTCGAGGTCGAGGTCGACTTCGGCGTCGAGCGCGAACGCGGCGCGCAGCAGCGACCGCAGCGCCGCGCCGGGATCGATCGCGTCGAGCCGCGGAGCGCGCAGCGTCACGACCGCCGCAAAGGAGCCCTCGGCCATCGCCGCGGCGAGCGCGTCGCAGAGGCGCGTCTTGCCGTGACCGGTGTCCCCGAGCAGCGTGATCAGGGCCGGCGTCCCCGTCGCGAGCGCGCCGCGGGCCTCGGCGATCACCGCGTCGAGCAGCGCCTCGCGCCCGCGCAACGGCGAGCGCTGCGCGTCGATCGGCGCCAGATCGGCCGAGCCTTCCGAGGACTCCGAGCGATCGGCCGCGAGGACCGCCGCCGCGGCCTCCGTGACGATCAGATCGTCAACACCGTCGCCCACCGTCGCCCACCGGTCCACATGGTCGACGGCGTCCCCGGTGATCCACGTCGACCGCGCCCCTTCGCGGACGCGCACCTCCGCCGCGTGGACCAGCGCCGAGCGCTCCGTGCCCGCGCCCGTGATCGCGGCGAGGCGACGCGCCGTCCGCTGCGCCGCGCGGATCCCGTGCGCGACGCTCGCGGCCGCCGGGAACGCGACCACCCGCAGCGTCCCCTGGAACCGCGCGACGACGCCGCCTTCGGGCGCGAGCGCCGCGGCGAACACCTCGGCCGGCGCCGAGGATCGGACCGCGAGCAACGCCACCGTGCGGCGCGCCGGACCGCTCTTCGCGGGCGCCGCCGTCGCGGTCGAGCTTGCGACACCTCGCGCCGACGAAGCGCCGGCCGCGGCCTCCACGAGGAGCGGCACGAGCGCCGCCGCCACGTCGCCGGCGCGCGCGAAACGCGCCGTGGGATCCTTGGCGAGGCAGCGGAGCACGACGTCGTCGATCGCCGCCGAGAGCGGCGCGATCGCCCCGGGGCGCTCGGGTCGACGCGCGACATGCGCGTGCCGGATCGCCGCGGCGTCGCCGACGAACGGAGGCCGCGCGGTGAGCAGCTCGAAGAGCATCACGCCGAGCGAGTACACGTCGGCGCGCCCGTCGACCTCGCGCGCGTCGAGGCACTGCTCGGGCGCCATGTACACCGCGGTCCCGAGGATCTGCCCGGTGCGCGTCAGCTCCACGAGCGACGCTTCGGGCGAGGCGATCGCCGCGCCGAGCCCGGCTCCGGACGCGAGCCCGAAGTCGAGCAGCGTGATCGCCGAGTCGGCGCGAAGCACCGCATTTTCAGGCTTGAGATCGCGATGGACGAGGCCGGCGTCGTGGACGCGATCGATCGCCCGCGCGAGCTCGCGCAGCAGCGACGCGATCGACGCGAGCGGCGCGGCGCCCGCGCCCGGCAGCGCGGCGAGCAGCGCCGCGATCGACGCCCCGGCCACGCGCTCCATCGCGAGGAAGGGCTGCCCGCCGATCGCCGACCCTTCGTCGAAGAGCGCCGGCGCGGCCCGCGCGTCGAGCCGACGCAGCGCCGCGGCCTCGCGTGCAAAGCGCAAATCCCCTACGGAATGAGCGATCTTGAGCGCCACGGCCTGCCCGTCGCCGAGGCGCGTCGCCGCGAACACCCGCGCGAATCCGCCGCGCCCGAGCAGCGCGCCGCGGGCGTAGCCGGCGACCTCCGGGGGCGACGCGGCCTCCTCCGGCTCGCCTCCGGGCGCGCGCACCTCGGGGTGCAGCGGACACGCGCTCCCGGCGCCGAGACGGCGGCTACAGAGGGCGCAGCGTGTCATTTACTGGAGTATATTCCCGGCCATGGCCGAGCGCGCCGATCTGTTGACGGGCTCGACCGCGATCATCGCTGGACGCGCCGAAGAGCTCGCCGGCGCGCGCGAGGCCGACGCCCTCCCGGCCGGCACGCGCGTCGGCGCCTACGTGCTCGAAGACCTTCGTTTCCAGGGTGGATTCGCGGTCGTGTACCGCGCCGCGCGCGCCGACGGCGGCGGCCTCGCGGCGATCAAGGTCCTCCGCCGCGCGCTGATCACCTCGCCCGGGATGCGGGCGCGCTTCGAGCAAGAGGCCGCGGCGATCGCCCGGATCCAGCACCCCCACCTCGTGCAGATCTTCGACACCGGCGTCACCGACAGCGGCCAGCCCTTCATCGCGATGGAGTGGCTCGACGGTCGCAATTTGCTGGAGGAGATCGCCCGCCGCGGACCGTTCGCCGCGGTCGAGGCGCTGGAGATCCTGGACGCGGTCGGCGGCGCGCTCACCGCCGCGCACGCGCTCGGGATCGTCCACCGCGACGTCAAGGCGCAGAACATCATGGCCGTGCCGCGCGACCACGGGATCACCGTCAAGCTGGTCGACTTCGGCATCGCCAAGCTGCTCGATCTCGAGGCCGATCCGCGCGGCGGCATGGTGTCGAGCGTGGTGCTCGGGACCCCGCTCACCATGGCGCCGGAGCAGATCCTCGGGCGGCCCGTCGATCAGCGCGTGGACATCTACGCGCTCGGCCTCTTGCTCCACCAGCTCGTGACCGGGCAGCTCCCGTTTCGCGGGGCCACCCGCGTCGAGATCGAGGCCCAGCACCTGCACACGCCGCCGCCGCGCACCAGCGATCTGGCCCCGGTCGGGAGCGCGTTCGACGCCGTCGTGCGCCGGTGCATCGAGAAGGACGCCGCGCACCGCTACCCCTCGGTGAGCGAGCTGCTCGTCGATCTGCGCCATGCGGTTGGTGCGGCGCCGCGGTCACCGCAGGTGACCCAGGTGATCGGCGTGCACTGCGAGGCGCGCGTCAACGCGGCCAGCGACGATCTCGACGAGCACGCCTTCGCCGACATCGAGCAGATCCTCGCGTTGACCCGCCGGACCTTCGCGGAATCGGGCCTCGCGATCCTCGCCGAGAGCGCGACTGCCGTCGTCGGCGCCGCGACGCTGGGCCCGGGGATCGCGCCGCGGGAGCGGATCCTCGACGCGGCGCTCGACCTCGGCGCGCGCCTCGACGCTCGCCCCGGCGCGCACGCCGAGGTGACGGCCGTGCTCTCGCTCCACGTCGGCACGATGGCCGCGATCCGCGCCTGGACGGCCGATCTCGACGGCGGCCGCGTCCTCGCGACCTCGGCGACGGTCGAGGGGGTGAGCGATCGCTTCGAGGTCCACCCGACCCCGGGCCGGCCTGATCTCTTCACCTGCACCGGCCGCCGGTCGACACACTGACACGCTGCCACGTGGCACCCCCCGGGGTGTGGCACCCCCCGATCGGGCCGGCGTCGCGGCCAGATCTCGCGCAATCGCGGTGATCGCCGCGGCCTCGCGGTTGGCCCCGACCTTGCTCAAGGGGTCTCCACGCAGCGCGGCGGGGGCGATGAGGCCCTGGTCGCCAGACTCGATATCTCGTCGAAGGAGCTTGTCATGAAGATGTCCATCCGCACCCTCTCGCTCGCCGCCGTCCTCGCCGCCGCCGCGGTCACGGGCACCCACGCCGCACAGGCCCAGTCGCCGTGCAACTCGGGGACGAAGGTCCTGACGGCGATCTGGGGCAAGTGGGGTGAGGGCATCAAGTCCAACAAGTGCAAGGCCAACGGCGGGTGCGAGGAGAACCTGGCCAAGAAAGAGGCCCTGATCAAGGACATGATCACCTTCTGGAACGAGCAGGCGCAGGGCTCGTGGGCCACGATCGGCCCGCGTCAGCTGGCGATCGACTCGGGCATCAACGACGGCAAGGTCATCGCCGGCCTGGCGCGACTCTGGGTCACGCACACCGGGCTCGATCACGACAACTACGATATCGTCGTGACCAAGCAGGGCGGCACCTCGGCGAAGGTCACCGCCAGCAAGTTCGACGGCACCACGTGCCTGACCGACTCGGTGGTCTCGTTCGACAAGGACGACAAGGTCGGGACCCAGAAGGTGCTGCACCTCCGGCGCGCCAAGGGCCAGCTCGCGAGCGTGTATGTCGACGCGGGCGGGCTCGGCGCCTTCGACTACAAGTTCACCATGACCCGCGTCCTCCTGCCCTCCAACTGAGCTCGCGATCTGCCCGCGCCGCCAAGCCCTCTTCCCTTCGTTCAAA
Source organism: Byssovorax sp. (assembly GCA_040006075.1). GTDB lineage: Bacteria > Myxococcota_A > Polyangia > Polyangiales > Polyangiaceae > JANYGI01. The sequence continues at coordinate 20,354 of JBDTXR010000115.1, forward strand.
GGAGCCTGTCATGAATCGTCGCGCCCTCGTCCCTCTCTTCGCCGCCATGGCCGCCGCCGCCGCCGTCAGCCTGCTCCCGAGCCCGGCCCTCGCCGACGACTGGGCGAGCAACCCGTGCAACAGCGATGACGCGCAGGGCGCCGTCATCACCTACCTGACCGGGCGCACCGACACGACCGCGGCCAGCTTCAACTTCGTCACCAGCAAGGCCTCCACGTTCACCTTCGGTCACCCGTTCTCGGCGTTCGTCGTCGCCACGCAGCCCACCGTGGCCGTCAGCATCCCTTACACGGCGAGCAAGGCGGCCACGTTCACCATCACCGCTCACCCCGTGGGAGGCACGCACCCGAGCGTGATGATGCTGGTCTGCGAGTACTGGCGAAACAAGGACGATCCGCCGAACCAGAGCTGGTCGAGCTTCCGCTCGGTCTCGCTCGTGGCCAGCAAGCTCCTCGACACCCTGATCACGCCCACCGAGGCCGGTACGACGAAGAAGCTGGATCTCTCGCCAAAGCCCCCGTCGTCCAAGCTCGACACGCAGAGTCGAGTCCTCCTCGTGCTGATGCGCTCGCGTGGCGCCGCCCAGGCGATGAAGCTCGATCTCGACGTCGAATTCAAGAAGTAGCCCCCGCAATGCCTGTCCACACACCTTCGTGTGGTTTTGGGTGGACTTGTCGGCGAAGAACCTTGAAAGTCGGGCCCACGCGGCGGGTGCACCCGACCCAGCGAGGTCCACATGGTCCGCATCGTCTCCACGCCACATACGCTCGCCGAGATCGTCGCACGAGGCAGGTATCGAACGCTCCTGGTGCTCGTTCTCGCATGCGTTCTTGGCGGCACCGCTTGCCGCAGCGACGACGCGGTGACGCCGCCGTTCAGCCTTCCTGTGCCGGACGATTCCGATGCATCCCCGGTCGCAGGCACGATTCAGGGGTCGTTCGCCGTCTCGACCACCGGTGAGTCCACGTACACTCTTCCACTCGTCGTCCCGCCGGGTGCCGCGGGGATGCAGCCCTCCCTGGCGATCGCGTACAGCAGCGCCTCCGGCGACGGCATGCTCGGCATGGGGTTCTCGCTTGCTGGCCTGTCCGCGGTCACGCGTTGCCCGCGGACCGTCGCGCAGGACGGCCAGCTCCGGAGCGTTCGCTACGATCAGGGCGACGCGCTCTGCCTGGACGGCGCGCGGCTCGTGCAGGTGGGGAGCAGCAACGGGGTGGTCGAGTATCGAACGTTCCCCGACACGTTCGTCAAGGTGCTTGCTTATCCGAGCGCGATCGCCGCGAACCCGGCGGATACGGTGAAAGTGTTCGCACGCTCCGGGCTTATCCTGGAGTATGGCGCCTCGCCCGACTCGAAGGTCATGGGGCGAAGCGGCGTCATTCGATCGTGGCTCGTCAACCGCGTACGCGATCGGAGCGAAAACACGATCGACTACGAGTATTTGAACGTCTCTGCGGGCCACGAGAACACCACGGAGTACGTTCCGCTCCGCATCCGGTACACCGGCAACCGGAGCGTGCTCCCGAGTCGAACCGTGCAATTCGCCTACGAGCCGAAGGCCGTCTCGGATGCGCGAACCTTCTTCGCGGGCGGTATGGAGCTGACGAGCTCTCAGCAGCTCGCGACGATATCCATGTTCGGCCCCGAGAGCGCGCTCGTGCGCCAGTATCGGTTCACGTACAAGACCGGTGCAGGCTCGGGGCGGACCGTCTTGCGCAGCGTCCGGGAGTGCGCCGCGGATGACACGTGCAAGCCGCGAACAACGTTTGGATGGTACGGCGGGACCGCGGATTTCGAGCGGATCCCCACGGCGATCACCGTGCCACAATCGCATCTATCCGCGCCCATGATGATGGATGTGACGGGCGACGGGCTCGACGATCTGGTGGTGCCGACGGTGC
>JBDTXR010000116.1:0-22134 GCA_040006075.1 Byssovorax sp.
CGACGTGCATCTCCTTGGCGAGGTTGGGCGCGGAGTAGTCGACGACCACCGTCTCGGGCGCGGCGCTGGGCACGAGGCCGAGCGTCGGCGACGCCGCCGTCTCGGCGAGCTCGCGCGCGAGATACTCGCTCTTCAGGTGGAGGTTGAAGAAGCCCGGCCCGGCGATCTCGACCTTGTCGCAGAGGTCTTCCACGCGGAGGTGCTCGAGGATCGCCGCAGCGACGACGCGCGGCGGCTTGCCCACGCGCTTGGCGAGCGCCATCGCCGCGTTGGCCTGGTAGTCGGCGTGGGTCGAGCGACGGATCGCCGGATCGGTCGCGGCGTGCTCGGCGCCGAACGCGGCGGTGATCGCGGCCGCGAACGCGGCGGAGAGCGAGAGGACAGGATCGGCCATGCCTTCGCTTTGAAGGCGCTGGCTCGCCGCGTCAATTCACCGCGCTCGCGCGCCGCGACGACGCCGGCTGCCGAGCAGCCCCAGCGCCGCCGCGCCGAGCCACAGAGACGACGGAGCGCCCGAGTCGCCCGCGACGTCGCACGAGCAGCTGGCTTTGGCCGCGCCCGTGACGCTGCTCCCGCCGACTCCGTCGCTCCCGCCGCCGCCGCCCACGCCGCTCTGGCTGCCCGGGCCGACCACGACGTGGATCGCCAGAGAATCGTCGGCCGGGCCACCGCCCTTGGGCGCGTCGGCAAACCAGGTCACGCCCTCCTCCACGAGGCCCAGAGTCTGCACGAAATCGCCCTGCATTCCCCCGGAAATCGTCAGCGCGAAGTGGCCAGTCTCCCCCGGCTGCACGTCGGTGGTGAGCGTGGAGACGCGCGTCGGAGAGAGCCAGTCGGTCGCGGCCAGAGGAGAGGTCTGGTCGCGCGGCGTGGGCGCGAGCATGACCTCGCCGGCCTTCCACGGCGCGGTGCCCACGTTCTTGAGATCAATCCACCCTTCCAGGCTCGCCCCCTCGGCCAGCGCGATCGGCGCCTCGTCCGCGCTCGGGAAGGACTGCTTGACCAGCTCGGCCTGGTACTCGGCGGCGATCACCTGGACCTGGACCTCGAGCTGGTTGTCGGGCGGGCCGCCCTGCCCGGCGTCGCTGAACCAGGCCACCCCCTCTTCGACGACCCCGAAGTATTCCAGGTACGTTCCCGGCTTGTTCGGCGCGTGGAGCGAGAAGGTGAACTTGTAGCTCTCGCCCGGCATGATCGTGCCGGTGACCGCCGAGGGCCGATTGGGAGCCAGCCAGTCGGAGGCCACGAGCTCGCTCATCCGGTCGCGCGGCTGGGTGGTGCCGAGCTTGGTGTTGCCATCCCAGGCCTTCTTCCCCACGTTCTGCAGCTCGATGTCCCCGGCGACGGTCTGGTTCACCGTCATCACCAGCGGCATCGCCGCGAGCGGGAACGACTGCGCGACGTACTTGGCCCCCCAGTCTGGATCGAGGCCGGCGAAGGCCTTGAGATCGTCGAGCGTGCCATTGTACTCGTCTTGATCCACGTTTCCGGCGATGCCGGGGATCTGGCCGGACGACGAGTATTGCCAGATGGCCCACGAGGTCCACGGATCGGGCGTGTTGGGGCACGGCAACACGTAGGCGGCGAGCCAGAGCGGGGTATCGACGAAGTCGGGGTTGCTGGCGACGTTGTCTTTCCAGAAGTACTTGCCGGTGTAAATGAACGGCGTCTTCCCGGTACCGGCCTTGACCTTGTCGAACCAGGTGTGAATCCGCGCGGCGATGGTCGCGGCCGACTGACCTCCTGTGACTTCCATGTCGAGCACGCAGGGCAGATCGCCCGCGCCGAGGACGCCGACCTTTTGAATCATCAGGTCGGCCTGGGCGTTGGGATCGTCGCCGGGCTCGAAGAACTGGTAGGCTCCGCGGATCAGCCCGGCGGCCTTCATCGCCGGCCAGTTCTGGTCGAACTTGGTGTCGTGGAACGTGCCGTCGCTGACGCGGGCGACCGCGAACTCGATGCCCGAGCCCTTCACGGTGGGCCAGTCGATGTTGCCTTGATAGACCGAGACGTCGATGCCTTGAACGAGGTTGGGCCCCGGGCAGACGATGATCTCTTCCCGCGCCGTCCCCAGAGGCTCGCGCTCGTCGCCCCCGCCGCTGCAGCCCGCGACGGACACGGCGAGGAGCGCCAGCGCGGTGGACGACAGACCGGGGAGCGAGCGCAGTCGGAGGAGCATCCTCTTGCGCTATCCGATCTCGGAGCCCTTCCGCAAGGACGACGCGCGGGGCGATCGATCAAAAACCAGGGAGATTGCCGCCCCGCGTGCACAATGACGTCGGGAGCGGCGCGGGGTCCTAGCTACACGTGGTGTAGCCGGCGCAGTCCGAGGGGCACGCGTCGCAGAAGATGCACGAAAGGAGCGCCCGGTACGTGGCCTCGCCGTCGGGGTTTTGCAGGTAGCACTGGCCCTTGCAGTCGGCGTCGCTCCCGCAGATGGTGAAGCACTGGTCGATGCCGTTGCAGCCCGAGCTCTGCGCGCACGCGGTCGCCAGCGTGGCGCACTGGACGTTGAGCGCGCAGGCGTGGCACGCGTTGCAGTCCTTCTTTCCGTCGCACGGGTGCTCGGCGCCGCTGCCGCCCGCGCCGCTCGTGCCGGCGCCGGTGCCGGTGGTGGTGTCGCCCCCCGCGCTGGCGCCCGAAGGGAGGTTGAGCTGACACGCGGCGAGCGCGAGACCGAAGCCGAGGAGAGCGGGGATCCGTCGCATGGCGCGCGAGCGTAGTCGGCGTCGCCGTGGTTGTCGCGCTGACCCGGACGCCGACCGAGAGAACCGCGCCTGGAGGCTGCCACACCGCATTTCAGGCGTATCCCGCTTGCCCCGCGGGCGGTCCGCCCCAATCCTGCCGGTTCGGATGTTCCCTTCCCGGTATACCCACCTCGACGCCGCCCGCGCGCGCTTCGGCGATCGCGTCGATCGGCTCGGTCCGTTCTTTTACAAGGTCGATCCGCTCGCCGACGCGGTGATCGAGGCCATCGACGCGCTCCCTCCGCAGCGCGGCTGGGCGGCGGTCGAGCAGGCGCTCGCGAGCGGGATCGCGTCCGTGCCCGACGCGCCCGAGCCGCTGCGCGCGCTCTTCGCGGAGATCGACGCGGTGCCGGTGTGGGTCGACTGGCCGACGATGGACCGCGCCGGCGAGCTCCTCTTTCGCACCGGGATCCTCGGCGGGATCGTCCTCGGCGCGAAGTCCCTGGTGCTCGGCTACGTGTCGCCCGCCGGCAACAAACCGCTGGTGCTCTCGGGGCGGCTCCAGCAGCAGGCCGCGCGGCGCCTCAACGAGACCTCGCGCTTCGTGCAGGCGGTCTGTCGCCCGGGCGGGATGCGGCGCCACGGCGACGGCCTCTCGATCACCGTGAAGGTGCGGCTGATGCACGCGCGGGTGCGCCGGATGATCCTCCAGTCCGGCCGCTGGGACGAGCAGAGCCTCGGCGCGCCGATCAACCAGCACGACATGGCGGGGACGCAGCTCCTGTTCTCGATCGCGCTGCTCGACGGCCTGCGCACCTTCGGCTTCAAGATCGATCACGAAGAGGCCGAGGGGTACATGCACCTCTGGCGCTACGTGGGCCGCCTCATCGGCGTCGATCCGGAGATCAGCGTCACCTCGGAGCTCGACGCGCGCGGCCTCGCCGACCTCATCGGCGCGACGCAGGCCGAGCCCGACGACGACTCCCGCGCGCTGACGAAGGCCCTGCTCGAGTCGCCGTTCGACGGCGCGAAGAGCGAGGAGGCCTTGCGTCGCGCGAAGCTCACGACCCGCCTCGGGCAGGGCTTCGTGCGCGGCCTCGTCGGCGACGAGATGGCCGACTCCCTTGGTGTACCAAGGACACGCTGGCGCTACGCGATGGACGTGGCGCGCGCCGGGGCGCGAGCCACCGAGCTGGCGCGCGAGACCATCCCGGGCACCCGCGCCGCGCTGATCGACGCCGGCCATCGCTACTGGGATCGCGTGGTGGAGATCGGCCTCGCGGGCGCGACCGCCGAGTTCCGACCGCCGGATCGCCTCGGCCACGCCGCCTGAGGGCCCGCGGCGCGACTACTGGTGGAGCACCGCGAGGTTCAACCCGCCGGGAACCCAGTAGCTCGTGTACTCCCCGTAGCCGTACACGGTGATCCCGAACGGGACCGCGGAAGCCGCGGTGTGCGAGCCCGACGCCCCGTTCGAGAGCGACCGCCGGCTCACCGCGAAGCCGGTCGACCCGAGGGCAGAGAAGCTGTCTGCGGGCACCGGCTGGCCGTCGAGAGCGACCACCGCGCCGACCGGAGCGGTGATGTTGACGTAGTTCAATCCATAGCTCGTGGGCGCGTGGAAGAGGTAGCTCGTGCGGTATTGCGCGGGCGAGACCGCGAGCGACAGCGAGGGATCGCCGCCGCCGGTCAGCTCCTGGCCCAGCAGGTACTGCGCGACCAGGATCGGCTGATTGGCGCTCACCTGGAAGCTCGCCGCGGTGTCGGGGATCTCCACCCACGCTCCGGCGAGACCGATCGACGCGGGGGCGCCCGGCTGCGGCGGATCGTAGCTCAGCGTGGTGCCGTCCCGGGTGGCGATGATCCGCACCCGCTCTGGCTCCACCGCACCATCACCGCTCGGCGCGAGCGGCGCCGAGACCAGGTATTTCGACGCCAGGGTCTCCAGCGGGAACATCGACTCTTCGAGGTGATCGCAGGCGCCGACCTCGTCGGGGACATAGGTGCACTGGTGGCCGGCGATGACCTGAACCGGCTTGTCGGCGCTGACCAGCGTGCCGGTCACGTCGTCGGGATCGCTCGGATCCTCGGCGCCATCGGTCACGATCTCGATCACGTCGCCGGCGTCGAGCAGCGTCTGGCCGCTCCCGTCGGTGCCAATCCCGGGGACGCCGGCCTTGACGAGCCCGCCGCCCGGGCCCGGCGTCACGGTGACCAGGGTGCCGTCTTCCCGCGCGGTCACGGCGTAGAACCCCGAAGAGCCCTTGAAATGATGGCGCGCAGCGACGCGGTAGGCGCCAGTCCAGGCCGTGCTGGGGAGCAGGAGCGAGGCGTCGTTGGAGTACGAGAGGGCGCCGCCGCACGCGTACTCCAGGGGATTCCACTGGACCACGGTGACCGGCTGGGTCGAGCGGAGCCGATAGGCCCCCTTCGCGACGGCGACTGACTGCGGAAACGGCGCGAGGAGCACGCTGGAGGGGCCCTTGAGCGCCTCGTTCCAGGGGAGGATCACCACCTCGACGCTGTGGGGCGCGACCAGGACCGCGGCGAGGGTGGCCGGCCCCTGGGTCACGGTCACGGCCGCCGGGAGCTTTGACGTGTTGGAGACGGTGACCGCGAAGTGGAACACCGCGCTGTCCGTGAGGTTGGCGGTGACCGTGGGATAGTAATCACAGCCGATGTAGCTCTTGCCCAGCGCGGTGAGGCCACAGGCGCCGTCGCACCGCCCGGCGCCCGGATTGCAGCTCGTGCCCTGGACTGGATCGCAGACCTCGACGCTGAAGCCCGAGCCGTCGCCGCGGCAGAACGTGCCCATCTCGCCGTCGCAGGATCCGGTGCCCGGCGCGCAGGCGAGGCAGCCGAGCCCCGGGGCGCAGACGGGCTCGGCGCCGCCGCAAGCGACGGTGTCGGTGAAGCCGCCGTGGCCGTCGCAGATCCGCGCCACGGCGCCGTCGCATTGAATCGTTCCCACGAGGCAAAGCGCGCTCGATCCGCCGCCGACACCGACGCTGGTGGACGGTCCGACCCCGACAGCCCAGCTCCCGACAGACGTGGTCGGAGCGCCGCCGGCCCCGCTCGTGGCGGCGCTCGAGGTCGCGGGATCGCCGGCGGGCGCCGGGGCGATCGGGCGCCCGCAGGCGACGAGGCCGGGCAGGATCAGCGCGATCGACGAGGCGAGCTGGAGACGAGGAGCGCGCATCATGGGCTCCTCGTGAAGACGGCGATTCGCCGCGCACCTTGAGGCGCGGCGGCGCGCTACGCCGCGCGATCGAGCGCTTGCTCGAAGTCCTCGATCAGATCCGAGGTGGCCTCGATGCCGACCGACACGCGCACCAGGCCCTCGGCGATGCCCAGCTTTTTGCGCTCGCCTTCGCCCATGCCCACGTGCGAGCTGGTCGCGGGGCGGATCACCAGCGTCTCGACGCCCCCGAGGCTGGGCGCGACGATCGGGATCGTCAGCGCCGCGAAGAAGCGCTCGGCGCTCTCGAGGCCACCCTTGAGCTCGAAGCTGAGCATGCCGCCGAAGCCGTCGAGCAGCGTGCGCGCGCGCGCGTGGGCCGGGTGGCTCTCCAGGCCCGGGTAGTTGACGCCGGCCACCGCGGGGTGCGCCGCGAGCGCGTGGGCGAGCGCGAATGCGCTCTGGTTCTGGGCCCGCACGCGGAGTGCGAGCGTCTTCATCCCGCGGTGCAGCAGCGCGCAGGTGTCGGGGTTCAACGCGCCCCCGAAGTGGTTCTGCTTGCGCGTCGCCGCCGCGACGAGGTGGGCCTTGCCGAGCACCGCGCCGGCGATGAGATCGGAGTGGCCATTGAGGTACTTGGTGCAGCTGTGGACGACGAGATCGAAGCCGTGCTCGGTCGGCCGGAAATTCACCGGGCTCGCGAAGGTGTTGTCGATGATCGAGACCAGGTTGTTGGCGCGCGAAAAGGCCGCGATCGCCGGGAGATCGGCGAGCTCGAGCAGCGGGTTGGTGAGGGTCTCGCAGTAGAAGGCGCGGGTGCTCGGGCGGAGCGCCGCGGCGAACGAGGAAGGATCGCTGGCGTCGACGAAATCGACCTCGATCCCGAGCTCGTGGAGATCGTGCGTGACCAGCGCGTGGGTGCCGCCGTAGAGGCAGCGCTGCGCGAGGAGGCGATCGCCCGCGCGGAGCACGCCGAGCAGCGCCGCGGAGATCGCGGCCATCCCGCTGCTGGTGACGAGCGCGGCCTCGGCGCCCTCGAGCGCGCAGAGCTTCTGGTGGAGCGCGGTGTGGTTGGGCGTGTTGCTGAGCCGCGCGTAGCGGACCGCGTCGTACCCGGAGGCGCCCTCGCCATCGTATTCGAACGTCGACGAGAGGAAGACCGGCATCGCCACCGAGCCCAGGATGCGGGGCTTCGGCTCGCCGGCGTGGACGACCAACGTGTCGAGCTTGCGGTCCGTGATCTTCATCAGTGGCTCCTCACCGCGCGACTTTATCCGACGGCGGTGGCGCGGCCTCGGGTGATTTGCGAGGCTACGCGGCGCGGCCGTGAATTTTCTCTTTCATCACCACCTGGCGCTGCGCGACCTCGGGACGCCCGAGGCTGCCGTCGGCGCGATGCTGCCCGATCTCTGGCGCATGGCCGATCGCCGCGTTCGCCCTGCGGTGGGCGCGATCGCGCTCACGATCCCGATCGGCGACGAGGCCGCCGCGCTCGGCCCGGTGCTCGCGGGGATCGCCCACCACGTGGTCGCCGACAGATGGTTCCACCGCGATCCGGTGTTCCTCGACGGGGAGCAGCGCTGCGCCGAGCGCCTGCGCCCGATCGCGGCCGAGGTGCCGCGGATCGGTCTCTTCGCCCACGTGCTCTGGGAGCTCTGCCTCGACGGCGCGCTGCTCTCGCGCGTGGGCCTCTTCCCGGTGCTCCACGCGCTGCGCGAAGGGTTCGCGGCGACGCTCGGGGCCGCGTCGGACCGCGCCGTCGAGGTCCACCATTTCGATCGCGTCGGCCGCTCGGTCGCCGATCGCCAGGGCTTCGCGCCCCGCCTCGCGCGGCTGTGCGCGGCGATCGCCGACGGCCCGTGGATCGACGGCTACCAGAGCGGCGAAGGGCTCGCGTACCGGATCCAGGGCGTGCGCGCGCGCCTCGGGATGGATCCGGTCCCCGTCGAGGCGCACGCGCTCCTCGCCGACGCGTGCGACGAGCTCCTCGACGCCGCCGTCCCGGTGGCCGATCGGATCCTGGCGGCCGCTATTTCAAGCTGATCCAGCCGAGGTCGTACCACCCGTCGGGCTTGCGGCCCTCGATGCCGAGGCGCACCGCGGGCGCGCCGGTGCGAGGATCGAGGAGCGCGACGCGGAGGTGGTAGGTCCCGTGCGCGAGCGTCTCGGGGACGTACACCGAGGTGTCGATCACCGCGTCGTCGGGGAGCCAGGTCCGGACGTCGGCAGGGAGCTTGATCACCGTGGTGGACTCGGGCGTGGCCAGCGCGAGGGCGACCACCCAGGGGCGGTAGGGCGGCGCCACCCCGGCGTTGAACCAGTGGAGATGGACTGGCATCATCGAGCCCACCTTCACCGCCTTTGGATAGGTGATCTGCCGGAGCTCGAGGCGGTAGCCGGCGCGCCGGAGGAAGTCTTCGAAGGCCCTCCGGTGCTCTGCCGGGATCGGCGTCGACTTCACGTTGAGCGCGCTCGCGTGCCAGCGCAGCGCCTGGGCGAGGATGGCTGTCACGTCCCAGCCGTGCTGCTTCCAGTAGGCCGGCGTCCAGCAGGACTCGAGCGCGATGGGGTGCTTTTGCCAGACGTTCTGCACGCCCGATCGCACGATCTCCTGCGGGTAGAGGCTGCGCATGTGCGACCAGCCGCCTTGCCCCTCGGGCAGGGTGCGGAGATCGCCGAGGCAGTCGAGGCGGATCCCCGCGCCGCGTCCGGCCGCGTGCGCCATGCCCCGCTCTTCGTCGAAGTTCACGAGCAGCGGGGTCTCCTTGAAGGCGTCGAGCCAGGCGTCGAGGAAGCCCTTTCGCACGGGGAACGAAGGGGGATGCGGCCCACCGCCCTCGCCCCAGTAGCCGATCGAGGACATATCGAGGGTGTCGATCTGCGGGTGGCCGTCGTAGCGCGCGGCGAGGCCCGCAATCAGCTCGCCCCAGCGCCGCGCGTAGAGCGGATCGGCGTAGTCGGGGTGGAGCCCGCGACCCTCCTCGCCGGGATCGAGCGGAGCGCGCCGGAGGCCCTCTCCGAGGAGCCAGGCGGGCAGTGGGTGCCCGGGATCATACGGCATGATCCGAAAGGAGAGGGTCTGTCCATGAGCGCGCGCGGCGGCGATGGCGCGGTCGACGATCCCGAGATCGAGGGCGCCCGGAGCGGGCTCGATCTGCGACCAGAACCAGCGAAAATAGGCGATCGAGGAGGCCGGGAAATCGGCGCGCGCGGGGGCGTCGGCGGGTGGATCCACCGGACCCGCCTCGGACCAGGTGAGCGGTGGATTCAAGGGCTGGCCGTCGAAGCGCTGGAAGGTCTGGAGGCCGATGCCTGGATTGACGAGGAGATCGTCAATCAGCCGGGGGCGCACGACGAGGATCTCTTCTTCGGGATCTTTCGCGGAGGCGGAGGTCGCGGGGACGGGGCCGGGCACAGGAACGGGAACGGGCGCGGCGGACCGGGGCGGCGGGTCGATCGGGGCGGCGTCGGGTGCCGGGCTCTTGCGCGGCTCGCCGCAGCTCGGGGCCGCGAGGGCGAGGACGGCAGCGAGGGCGCGCGCACGGCGGAGCGTCATGATCGCGCGAACGATAGACCTATTTCAGCGCTCGCGTAGCATCGGCGCACCCATGGAACGACGCGCCTTCCTCGCTCTCGGCGCCGCCGCGGCGGCCGCTGCTGGATCCACCGGATGCGCGTCGGCGCCGCCGGCACGCGCCGGCACGCCCGCCGCGCCGGCTCCGCACGCGGATCTCGAAGAGGCCACGATCGCCGAGCTCGCGGCGCGGATGACGCGCGGCGAGCTCACCGCGCAGAGCCTCTGCGAGCGCTACGCCGCGCGGATCGAGGCCATCGATCGCTCGGGGCCCACGCTCCGATCGGTGATCGAGTGGAACCCCGACGCGATGGCGATCGCCGCCGCGCTCGACGACGAGCGGCGAACGAAGGGCCCGCGCGGGCCGCTCCACGGCGTCCCCGTGCTGCTCAAGGACAACCTCGACACCGGCGACCGGATGCTCACCACCGCGGGCTCGCTCGCGCTGGCGGGCGCGCCGGCGCTCGCCGACTCGTTCGTCGCCGCGCGCCTCCGCGCCGCGGGCGCGGTGATCCTCGGCAAGACCAACCTCAGCGAGTGGGCGAACATCCGCTCCACGCATTCGACGAGCGGCTGGAGCGCGCGCGGCGGCCTGACGCGGAACCCCTACGCGCTCGATCGCAACACCAGCGGCTCGAGCTCGGGCTCGGCGGCCGCCGTGGCCGCGAGCCTCTGCGCCGCGGCGATCGGCACCGAGACCGACGGCTCGATCGTCAGCCCGTCCTCGCTCTGCGGCGTCGTCGGGCTCAAGCCCACGGTCGGGCTCGTGAGCCGCGCCGGCATCGTCCCGATCGCGCACACCCAGGACACCGCGGGGCCGATGGCGCGCTCGGTCGCCGACGCCGCGATCCTCCTCGCCGCGATCGCGGGCGTCGATCCGCGCGATCCGGCCACGGCCGCCCAGCCGGCCCGATCCGCCGACGTGTACTTGAAAGCCCTCGCCCTCGGCCTCGATCGCGACGGTGCGCGCGGCCTGCGCGTCGGCGTCGTCCGCGCGCTCGGCCACGTGATCAAGCCGGTGACCGCGATCTTCGACGCGGCGATCGAGGATCTGCGCCGCCTCGGCGCGGTGATCGTCGATCCCGTCGATCTCGGGCCCATGGGCAAGCTCGACGATCCCGAGCTTACGATCTTGCTCCACGAGCTCAAGGCCGACATGGCGACGTACCTCGCCGGCCGAGGCCCAGGCATCGCGGCGCGATCGCTCGCGGATCTCGCGCGCTGGAACCGCGAGCACGCCGAGAGCGAGCTGCGCTGGTTCGATCAAGAGCTCTTCGATCAGGCGCTCGCCACGGGCGGTCTCGACGCGCCGGTGTACCGCGAGGCGCTCGCCACGTGCAAACGGATCGCGCGCGACGAGGGCATCGACGCCGCGATGGCGCGCGACCACCTCGACGTGCTGGTGGCGCCCACGGGCGGCCCGGCGTGGCTCAGCGATCTCGTCAACGGCGACGCCTTCACCGGCAGCAGCTCGACCCCCGCGGCGGTCGCGGGCTGCCCGAGCATCACCGTCCCCGCGGGCGCGCTCCACGGCCTGCCGATCGGCATTTCCTTCTTCGCCGGCCTCTACGCCGAGCCCATGCTCCTTCGCGTCGCGTCCGCCTACGAGCAGGCGACGAAGCGCCGCGCGAAGCCGCTCTTCTTGCCGACGATCGACCTCGGCTCGCCGGATCTGCGCGCCGGCAAGCCCTGAGCGCTAGGCCGTCTTCGCGCGCACGAACTGCTCGAACACCATCAGCGACACCGGGGTCCCCGCGCCGATCTCGGTCAGGACCCGCTTCACGCGCAGCGGATCGAGCGCGGCCGTCCCGGCGCCGAGCCGTGGCAGCGCGATCTTCTCGATCTTCGCCTTGGTCGCGAGGTCGATCATCGCGTTGATCGCCTGCTCGAGCGCGGGCAGGTTCGCCTTCTTGGCGGCGGTCTCCTGGATCGCCAGCAGGTACACGGTGTCCTTGCCCTCGGTCCACGCGAAGGCCTCGCCGAGCTTGATTTTCCGCTCTGCAGCGCGCTGCGCGTACGCGGCGGCGAGCGCCGGCCACCGCTTCTTGAAGGCCACGGCGATCCCGGCGTCCAGGGTTCCGGCGCAGTTGCCGCCGAGGGCGTAGGCGCGCACGCCCTCGGTGTTCAGGAGATCGCCCTTGGTGAAGATCGTCGGCACGCGGGCACCTTAGTCGATCTTCGCCGGGGCGAGGGCGTCGTCGCGAAGCCGCGCCACGGTAGCAGCCGGACTCTCCGGATCGAGGTCGCAACCGTGCTTCGCGGGACGACCGGGCTTGTCGAGCATATCCATGTTTCCGAGGCACGGTTGGCTGGTGGCAAAGCGCCTCAGTGGGGCGCCGCGGTAGATAGAAATGTACGCGACGCAAAGGCTGCCGGCACCGACGACGGTGGTTTTCAGCCGAATTCGTTTCTGCACGATGGCACGGTCACTGCACAGGTGCAGTCGTGCGCCGCAGTCGGGTCGCGCTTCGGCGCGATCTCCTGCCCGGTGTGCTCGCTCGGAGCGAACGAGCGTATCTGTCAACGAGCCAACCGAGGAGTCCCATGTCGTACGTCGCGCGGTCGCAGTCTCAGGACGCAGAGTGGAAGCTCGTCTCTGAAATTCACCCGTGCCCCATCTGCAAAGCGGCAGATGGCTGTCATCGTGATCTCGAGGGCGCGTTCGCTTGCTGCGCGCGGCACCCTTCGGACTGGCCGCTCACCACCGGAGCCTGGCTGCACCGGATCGACAATGTCGAGGAGCCCGCCAGCGGCGTTCACGTCACGGCGCGCGCGACGCGGAGCGAGCATCACCACGACCGCTCGCCCCTGCTCGGTTCGACCTCGTGAGCGACGCGCCGGAATCAATCAGAGGCTCCGAGCGCCCCCCTGCCAGCGCATCCGGCCGTACCTGTCCTGGGGTATCGCACCACCTCGCGTGGGACGATCCAGAGTGGCTGCGAGGCGATCTCTGCACCGCAGAGCGCTTGGAGGAGCACGCGACCGAGATCGCGCGCGCCCACGGGGCGCCCTCCCAGGCCATCACCGCCGGGCCGCTCCTCCAGCGGTTCATCGCCGCGCGCGAACGGGTCAATCACGCCTATCGCCTCCTCGAGCGCGGGGCGCCCGAAAAGCGGGAGCTGACGCCGGCAGAAGAGTGGCTGCTCGACAACTCCCACGTCGTGGAGGAGCAGCTCCGCGAGATCGAGGAGGATTTGCCCGCCGGCTACCTCGCCAAGCTCCCTCGCCTCTCTACCGGGGTGATGGCGGGGTATCCCTGCGTCTATGGCCTCTGCCTCGACTACCTTCGTCACACCGATGCTCGGATCGATCTCGCGCTGCTCACCCGCTTCGTCCTCGCCTACCAGAGCGTCCGGAGCCTGACGATTGGAGAGCTCTGGGCGATCCCGATCATGCTCCGCCTGGGCCTCGTGCTCATGGTGGGCGCGCTCGCGGCCTCCGAGGCCAACAGCAAGGAGCGGGCGCGCGCCGACCAGTGGGCGGCCCGGCTCCTCGGCTCCGGACACGGCACCTCGAGCATGAGTGAGGCCCTGGAGAGCCTGGAGCGCGAGGGGATCCCCTCCACACCGCAGTTCCTGGTCCAGCTCCTCCGCCGCCTGCGCGAGCACGACGGCCCGATCGGGGCGGCCATCGACTGGATCGCCATCCAGAGCGCGCGACTCGGCCTCTCCGCCGAGGAGCTGACCCGCCGCCAGCACCTGCGCCAGGCCGCCGATCAGGTGTCGGTCGGTAACGCCATCACCAGCATGCGCACCATCGGCGCGCTGGACTGGAACCGGTTCTTCGAGGACACCAGCGCGGTCGAGGCCATCCTCCGGCGCGATCCCGTGAAGGCCTACAGCGCCACGGACTCGAAGTCACGGGATCGGTACCGCCACGCGATCGAGGACATCGCCCGCCGCAGCCAGGGGGACGAGCACGAGGTCGCCGAGCTGGCGGTCGAGCTCGCCGCGGCCGCGCAGCGCCGGGATCCCGACAACGTGGGTCATGCTCACGTCGGATACTATCTCATCGACGCCGGGAGGGCCGAGCTCGAGGCGCGCTTCCGCTACCGACCTCGATTGCGCGAGCGGCTGTCGCGCTTTGTCTTGCGGCACCCGACGGCGACTTACCTCGGCTCGACCCTGGCGCTCACGACCGGCCTCGTCGCCGGAGCGGTGCTCGCCGCCAGACACCGCTCCACCGCGGGCAAAGGCCTGCTCGCGGCGCTCGGTGCCCTCTCGATCCTCCCCGCCAGCGAGGTGGCGTTGACCGTCGTCAACGGCGTCATCAACGCGCTCCTCCCGCCGCGGCTGCTGGCCAAGCTCGATTTCCCCCGAGGGATCCCCGCCGAGCACCGGACCCTGGTCGCCGTCCCGGCGCTCCTCGACAGCGAGGCTGGAGTCCGCCGTTTGCTGGCCGAGCTCGAGATCCGATCGCTGGCCAACGCCGACGAGAACCTGAATTTCGCGCTGATCACCGATTTTACCGATCACGCGGCCGAGTCCCACGAAGACGACGAGAGGCTTCTCTCGATCGCGAAAGAGGGTATCGCCGAGCTCAACCGGCGCCGCCCCGACGGGCGGCCCGATCGCTATCTGCTGCTCCATCGCCGCCGCCTCCACAACCCAGCTCAGGGCGTCTGGATGGGGTGGGAGCGCAAGCGCGGCAAGCTGGAAGAGCTGAATCGCCTGCTCCGCGGCGACGGCGGGACCACCTTCACCCTGGTCACGGCCTCGCCCGAGCTCCTCGCCAGCTTTCGCTACGTGATCACGCTCGACGCCGACACCGAGCTCCCGCGCGAGACCGCCCGCAAGCTCGTCGCTACCCTCGCTCACCCGCTCAACCGACCGCGGATCGATCCCGCGACCGGTCGCGTCGTGGAGGGCTATGGCGTGATCCAGCCGCGCGTCGGCACCGAGCCGGTGAGCGCGCGCCGCTCGCTCTTCGCCCGGATCATGGCCGGTCCGGCGGGGATCGATCCCTACACCACGGCGGTGTCCGACGTGTATCAAGACCTCTTCGGCGAGGGGTCGTACGTGGGCAAGGCCATCTACGATATCGAGGCCTTCGCGCGCGCGCTCGAAGGCCGGGTGCCCGAGAACCGGATGCTCAGCCACGATCTCTTCGAGGGGATCTTCGCGCGCACGGCCCTCGCCACCGACATCGAGGTGATCGACGATCAGCCCGCGTCGTACTCCGTCGTCGCCGGTCGTCAACACCGCTGGATCCGCGGCGACTGGCAGCTCCTCGGCTGGCTCGGGACCCACGTCCCGGTGGCCACCGGCGGCCAAAGGCGCAACGATCTCTCGATCGTCGCGCTCTGGAAGCTCTTCGACAACCTGCGCCGCAGCCTGGTCCCGCCGAACCTGATTGCCCTCCTCGCCCTGGGGTGGCTCAGCAACCCGACGGTGGCGACGGTGGCGACGGCGGCGATCGGAGGAGTCGTGGTGACTCCGCTCTTCGGCTGGGTGGTGATGGGACTGACGCGCTCGCGTCGCGACGGCTCGCCCTCGCGCCTCAGCACCCTGGGCGGTCAGGTCCGCACCAACCTCCTCCAGGCCGGCCTCAAGGTCGTGCTCCTGCTCGATCAGGCGATGATCAACGTCGACGCCATCGGGCGGACGCTCTATCGCCTCTTCCTCTCGAAGCAGCAGCTGCTCGAGTGGACGACCACGAGCGAGGCCGAGCGCGCTCGCGCCACGGGCGCCTCCGGCATCGATCGTCGCATGGTCGTCGGCTCGGCCCTCGCGCTCGGCGCCGGCGCCCTCGTCGGGCTGGTCGCCCCGGCGGCCTTGCCGCTCGCAGCGCCCCTGTTGCTCCTCTGGGCGGCTGCGCCGCTCGTCGCGCAGCAGCTCAGCCGGCCCTTGCCTCCGCGGGATCGATCCGCGCCGCTCTCGACCGAGGATCGCCGCGAGCTCCGCCTCTGCGCGCGCAAGACCTGGTACTTCTTCGAGACCTTCGTGACGGCGGAGGAGAGCTGGCTTCCTCCCGACAACTTCCAGGAAGATCCGCGGGCCGTCGTCGCTCACCGGACCTCGCCCACCAACATCGGTCTTTATCTCCTCTCCACGATCGCGGCCCACGATTTCGGCTTCGTCACGCTCCGGGGCGTCGCCGAGCGGCTCGGGGCCACGCTCACCACGATTGAGGGCCTGGAGAAGCGCGAAGGCCATGTGCTCAACTGGTACGAGACGACCACGCGCAAGCCGCTCGATCCTCGCTACGTCTCCACCGTGGACAGCGGCAACCTCGCGGCCTACCTGTGGACGGTTCGCGTGGCCTGCGGCGAGGCGGGCAACAGCCCGATCGTCGGCGCCTCGGCGATGGACGCCGCGATTGACAATCTCGACCTCCTCGCGGCCGAGATCGCCGCCTCGGCGGGGCGCGCGCCCCCCCGCGCCGCCGAGCGGGAAGCGCTCCACGCGGCGCTGATCGAGGCCCGGAGCCGCGTTGGCAAGGACTGGGGATCGACGTTCACGACCCTCGCGGCGCTCACCGCGGCTGCCGAGGCGATCGGCGCGGTCACCCACGATCCGCGCGCCCGGACGCCGCGCTACGGCGCTGGATCCTGGGGAGAGCTCACGCGCCGCGGGCTCGCGAGCTGGCGGGACGAGCTCCGCGCCCTGGCGCCCTTTGCCGAGAGCCTGGCCAGCGTGCCTGACGCGCTCGCCGCCGGCGATCTGTCGGAGGCCTGGGCCGCTGTCGTTCAAGGCCTCTCGGCGGCCTGGACCGCGACGGCGCTGGCCGAGGCGACCTCGGTCGCGCTGGCGCAGCTGGTCCCGATCGAAGCGGCGCTCCGCGCCTCTCAGGCCACCTCGAACCCGCACCAGGACACTGGCCTTCACTTCGTCACCGAGCTGCGCTCGCGGCTGGTCCTGTCGCAGGGAGCCTGCTCGTCGCTGACGGCCGATCTCACCCGCCTCGGGGCGCGCGCCGGCGCCCTGGCCGACGCGATGAGCTTCAAGTTCCTCTACGACGAGGAGCGGGCGCTCTTCTCGATTGGCTACAACGTCGGCGGCGCGCGGCTCGACGCGTCGTACTACGATCTTCTGGCCTCCGAGGCCCGGCTCGCCAGCCTGATCGCCATCGCCAAGGGGGATATCCCGCAGGAGCACTGGTTCCGGCTCTCGCGCCCGCGCGCCGAGCTCAGCTCTGGCAGCATCCTCCTCTCGTGGAGCGGCTCGATGTTCGAGTACCTGATGCCGTTGCTGGTGACCCGGACCTACGAGAACACCTTGCTCGACGAGACCTGCGACTCGGTGGTCTCGGCGCAGCAGGCCTATGGCGAGGAGCGCGACGTCCCGTGGGGGATCTCCGAGTCCGCGTACAACACCATGGATCTCGGGATGACCTACCAATACCGCGCCTTCGGCGTCCCGGGCCTCGGCCTCAAGTCCGGCCTCGCGGACGATCTGGTGGTGGCGCCCTACGCGACGGCGCTCGCCGCGCTGATCCGCCCCGATCTCGCGGCCGCGAACCTGCGGACGCTCGGGCGCGACGGCCTCGAAGGGGGCTTTGGCTACTACGAGTCCATCGATTACACCCCGAGCCGCGTGCCGGCGGGGCGCAACGGCGTCGTCGTCAAGGCCTTCATGGCCCACCATCAGGGCATGACCCTGGTGGCGCTCGACAACGTGCTCGGCGGCGCCCCGATGCAGCGGCGCTTCCACGCCGATCCGCGGATCAAGGCCTGTGAGCTGCTCCTCGAAGAGCGCGTGCCGGTCGGGACCCCGTTCGTCGAGCTGCGCGCCGCCGTCTCGGCCCCTGCCGCCTCGAACACGGACTCGGAGCTCGACGTGATGGAGCACGTCGGCCTCGCCGCGCCTGGCCCGCTCCGCGCGCATCTCCTCGGGCACGGCGAGCTCTCGACGCTGGTCACCGCCGTCGGCACCGGGTTCACCGCGTGGCGCGGGATTGACATCCATCGCTTCCGCGAAGATCCGGTGCTCGACTCGGGCGGGATCTATCTTTATCTCCGGGATCGCGGGACCGGCGAGGTCTGGTCGGCCGGGTTCGCGCCGACGCGTCGGAAGCCCGACCAGTACAGCGTGGCGTTCTCCAGCGCCAAGGTCGAGATCCACCGGCGCGACGGGGACATCGAGACGGTGACCGAGATCGGCGTCTCGCCCGAGCACCCGGTCGAGGTCCGCCGCGTGACGTTGACCAATCATGGCAGCGCGCCGCGGGAGATCGAGCTCACCACCTACACCGAGGTGGTCCTCGCCGATCGCAACGCCGATATCGCTCACCGCGCCTTCAGCGGGATGTTCGTCGTGACCGAGGCGCTCCCCGATCGCTTTGCGCTGCTCGCCCACCGGATCCCGCGCTCGGCGAGCGAGGAGGCGAAATGGGTGATGCAAATCCTCACCGTGGAGGACAACGAGTGGGGTGACTTCGAGTCCGAGTGCTCCCGGGATCGCTTCGTCGGTCGGGGCAACACCCTCGCTTCGCCTCACGCCGTCACCAGCGGGGAGCGCCTGTCCGGGACCAGCGGCGCGGTCCTCGATCCGGCGCTGGCGCTGCGGCGGAGCGTGGTGCTCCAGCCGGGGAAACGAGCCCGGATCGCGATCTGCACCGGGCTCGCGGCGAGCCGCGACGCCGCGCTCGAGCTCCTCGACATCCACAGCGCTCCTCCCAGCATCGCGCGGACCTTCGACCTCGGCTGGGCCGACGCCCGGGTCGAGCTCAAGCACCTCGGGATGACAGGTGTCCAGGCCGAGCGCTCGCAACGGCTCCTCTCGGCGCTGCTCTTCCCCGTCCCCGCGCTCCGCGCCTCGACCGACCCCGCAGCCATCCGCGGGAGCACCAAGGACGCGCTCTGGTCTCATGGGATCTCGGGGGATCTGCCGATCCTGCTCCTCCGCGTCGACGAGCCCGAGCTGGTCGAGCTCTGCCGCGAGCTGTTGCTCATCCACGAGTACTGGCGGCTCAACGGGCTCTCGATTGACCTGGTGATCCTCAACGAGGAGCCGAGCGGCTACCACCAACCGCTCCAGGAGGCGATCCTGGCCCAGATCGCCACCAGCCCGGCGCAAGGGCAGCTCGATCAGCGAGGCGGCGTGTTCGTCCGCCGCGAAGAGCAGCTCTCGCCCGACGCCCGGACTCTGCTCCTGGGCGCGGCGCGGGTGGTCCTGATGGCCTCGCGCGGCTCGCTGGCTCGGCAGCTCCGCGCCGCCGTCGCGGCCCTGCCGAGCCTCCCGGCGGCCCTGCCGACGCGCGAGGTGGTCAGTCGCCAGGAGCTCGCCCCCGCGCCCACGGAGCCGCTCCTCTTCGGCAACGGCCTCGGGGGCTTCCGCGAGGACGGCCGAGAATACGTGATCTCCACCGGGCCCGACGCGCGCACGCCGGCTCCGTGGTGCAACGTGATCGCCAACCCGAGCTTTGGCTGCATCGTGTCGGAGAGCGGATCGATGGTGACCTGGTCGGGCAACAGCCAGAGTCACCGGCTGACCCCCTGGAGCAACGACGCGGTCACCGATCCTTCGGGGGAGGCCATCTACCTGCGCGACGAGGAGGACGGCTCGGTCTGGTCGGCGACGCCCGCGCCGGCCGGGGGCGATCGGCCCTACGAAATCCGGCATGGCCAGGGATCCACGCTGTTTCGCCACAGCCGAGGAGGCCTGGAGCACGAGCTCTGCGTCTTCGTCGACTTCACGGATCCAGTGAAGATCTGCCGCCTCCGCCTCCACAACGGCGGGCCCTCGCGCCGGACGCTCTCGGTCTGTGGAACGGTGGAGTGGGTGCTCGGCGGCTCGCGCGAGCGGAGCCGGCTCACCGTGGTGACGACGTGGGACGAAGAGCGCAGAGCGCTACTCGCCTGGAACCCGTTCTCGGTGTTCCCCGAGCACCGCGCCTTCTTCCTGGCGACCGGCACCGTGACCCAGTATTCGGCCGATCGCGAGGAGATCTTCGGCCGCAGCGGCTCGCGCAAAAGGCCGGCGGCGCTCGACCGGATCGGCCTCTCGGGGCGCACGGGATCCGGCCTCGATCCGGCCGCCGCGCTGCTGGTACCCCTGGTGGTCGAGCCCGGAGAGACGGTGGAGATCTCGTTCGTGCTCGGCGAGGGCACCTCGCTCGATCACGCGCAGAGGCTCTGCGACGCCTACCGCAGCCCCGCGCGGGTCGAAGCGTCGTTGACGGCGGCGACGGCGGCCTGGGACCGGCTCCTCGGGACCGTGACCGTCCGCACGCCGAGCGCCGATCTCGATCTGCTTCTCAATCGCTGGTTGCTCTATCAGGCCCTGAGCTCGCGGCTGTGGGCGCGCTCGGCCTTTTACCAGTCGGGTGGAGCCTATGGATTCCGCGATCAGCTTCAAGACGTGCTCGCGCTGCTCCACGCGCAGCCCGGCCTCGCGCGCGCTCACATCCTCCGGGCGGCAGAGCGGCAGTTCGTGGAGGGCGATGTGCAGCACTGGTGGCACGCCGAGACGGGCGAGGGCGTGCGAACGCGCTGCTCGGACGATCTGCTCTGGCTACCGTACGTGACCGCGGAGTACGTGCGCGCCACCGGGGACACTGGCATTCTCGAAGAGGTGCTGTCGTTCCTGGAGCAGCGCCCGCTGAAGGACGGCGAGCACGACGTCTTCGGCGTCCCGGCGCGCGCGGCGCAGTCCGCCACGCTCTACGAGCACTGCACGCGCGCCCTCGACGCCGGTACCACCGTGGGATCCCACGGGCTCCCGCTGATGCGCGCCGGCGACTGGAACGATGGTATGAACCGCATCGGCGAGGGCGGCGTGGGCGAGAGCGTGTGGCTCGCCTGGTTCCTCGCGAAGACGCTGAAGGACTTCACCCCTCTCGCGCTCGCCAGGGGCGACGGCGCCCGCGCCGCGCGCTGCGCCGCGGAGATCCAGCGACTGGCGGTGGCGATCGAGGACGGCGGGTGGGACGGAGAGTGGTATCGACGCGCCTACTTCGACGACGGCACCCCGGTGGGCTCGCGCGAGAGCGTGGAGTGCAAGATCGACGCGATCGCCCAGTCCTGGGCGGTGATCTCGGGGATCGGCAACCCCGAGCGCGCGGTGCGTGCCAATCAGAAGGCCGAGGAGCTGCTGGTGCGCAAGGAGGACGGGATGATGATGCTCTTCACGCCCCCCTTCACCGGAGCCGGAAACGATCCCGGGTACATCCGCGCTTACCCCGCGGGTGTGCGCGAGAACGGCGGCCAGTACACGCATGGGGTCCTGTGGTCGGCCCTGGCCACGGCGCTCGCGGGCGACGGCGATCGCGCGGCGTCGCTGATCAGCATGCTTGGCCCGGTCACCCACGGCGCGACGCCGGAGACGATGCGGGCCTATGCCGTGGAGCCCTATGTGGTCGCCGCCGACGTCTACGCGGCGCCCGGCAACGTCGGTCGCGGGGGGTGGACCTGGTACACCGGCTCTGCAGCGTGGATGTACCGGATCGCCCTCGGCCAGATCCTCGGGATCCAGCTCGAGGGCGGCAAGCTGCGCTTCGCCCCCTGCGTCCCGCGCGCGTGGACCCACTACGAGGTGGACTATCGCCGCGGCGGGACCACGTTTCATGTGGTGGTGGAGAACCCTCAGGGCCTCTCCACCGGCCCTTGCCGCGTCGAGCTCGACGGCGAGCTGGTCCCGAGCGGCCTCGTCGATCTGGTCGACGACGGGAGAGATCACCAGGTGCGCGTGACCCTGCTCGCAGGCGATTTCCTGATGCGGAGAGAGCCCGCGAGGCTCGTTGGCCACCTGGACGACGAGCCTCGATCGCGGGGGTGAGCGAGGAGATCGGCGAGGTCCTTCTTCTTGAAAGGCCTCTGCGCGCGTGACCTGAGTCGACCGGCCCCACGGCATCTCCGTCGGCCCTCTGGCGCCGTACCTCGCGCGCCGGTGCGCGCTCGGTCAACGGGCTCCAAAGGGCCTTCTCCGATGCCGCGGGGCCGGTCTCCGGTTTGCGCCGCGTATCTCCCCATGTTTCGGCTGGCTGCGCCCAAACGTCGGAACCGCGCGCGTGAGCAAGCGGACCAGAGCCCGCGCGTGAGCGAGGGGACTCCGGCTTCGTGCGGCTCTGCGCCTTAAGCTGGATACAAGACGCCCATGACCCAGGACCGGCGTACGCCCGAAGCTTGATGCGAAGAACCTGACTTTCGGTCTACGCCCACGACCGAAGTCGATATATGGTGCCGCAATGGCG
This sequence comes from Byssovorax sp., assembly GCA_040006075.1. GTDB lineage: Bacteria > Myxococcota_A > Polyangia > Polyangiales > Polyangiaceae > JANYGI01. The sequence goes on from JBDTXR010000116.1 coordinate 21,572, forward strand.
AAGCGCACGCGGCTCATGCTCTCGGTCCTGGCGCTGGCGCCTTCCTGCCTCCTGCTCAGCTCCGTGGCGCTTGCGGTGCCGCCTGCCGATGAGGCCGCCGCCGATGTGCTGTTCAATCAGGCAACCGACGCGGCGAAGGCTGGACGGCTCGACGAAGCCTGCCCCAAGTTCGCGGAAGCGCAGCGCCTCGATCCCACGGCCGGAACGCTGCTCAACCTCGGTAAATGCGAGGAAGAGCGCCACAACCTGGCCACCGCCTATGGCGCGTACATCGCCGCGGAAGCCCTCGCCCGTCAGGACAACGACAAGAGCGGCCGCGAAGCGAGGGCACAGGCGGCAGTGGCCAGGATCGAGCCGAAGCTCTCGATGCTGGTGCTCACGGTGGCGCAAGGGAGCCGCGTCGAAGGGATCATGGTCAAACGCAACGGAAAGGCCGTCGGCGAGGGCCAGTGGGGGTCGGCCATCCCGGTGGACCCGGGCGCGATCACGATCGAGGTAAGTGCCCCAGGGCGATTGCCCTGGACGACGACTGTCCAGATCGAGTCGAGGCCGGGCCCCACGAC
>JBDTXR010000117.1:0-22117 GCA_040006075.1 Byssovorax sp.
GGCCGTTGCGAGCCCGATCGACGCGACTCGCCCACGACGTGGCAACAGGTCTCGGACCCGGGCTGCGGCGCCCACGGCACCATGCTCACGGCGGTCTCGCTCGGCCCCGATTCTCTGCGTGCGTTCGTCGTCGGCGCGGACGGCGCGGTGTGGGCAAACACCTGGAGCAGCTCGTTTGACTGGGGGATCTGGGAGCCCATCGGCGACAAGGGGGTTGTCGATCCCTGCCGTCGACAGCGGGTCGCCGCGGTCGAGCGCGCCTCTGGCCGGATCGATCTCTTCGTCGCCGATCGCGGCGGCCGGATCCTCACCACATCGGTGGACGCGGAGCAGATCCTGTCGACGTGGTCACCCGTCGGCCCAGAGACGATCTTCTCTCCCCAGAGCCAGGTCACGGTCGTGTCCTCGGATCCCGATCATCTCTTCGTCTTCGCGCCCGCGAAGGATGGCAGTGTCTGGACCGCCATGAACGAGCGCGGTGTCTGGGGCCCCTGGACGCCGATCAGCGCGGCGGGGCTGCTCGTCGTCCCGTCGCGGATGGCGGTGACCGCGCTCGCGCGGGGCCCCCAGGAGATCGAGCTCTTCGTCACCGGTCGCGACGGCGCAGTCTACGAGAGCGCCGGCACAGAGGCGGGTGGGTTTCGCGCCTTCACCCGTCTTCAAGGCCTCTCCGCGGCGATCCCCGCTCAGGCGCTCGTCGCCGCGTCCTCGTGCCGGCCCAATCGCGTGGATCTCCTCGTCGTCAACAGCGATGGAGTCGTCCAGGGGGCCTCTCGCGGCGGCGGGAGCCGGGCGCCCTTCGTCGCGCCGCCGCCGCCCCCGAATCCGTCGTTGCCGCCGCCGCCGCCGGTGTCGGCGGCCGCCTCACGGCTCCGGCGGCTCGTCGGCGCCCGGGCCGTCTCCGATCCCCGGGTCCGGCGCCACGCGATCTTGATTGGCATCAACAGCTACGTCGATCCCCGGCTCGCGCCGCTCAAGTTCTGCGTCAACGACGTGCTCGCGCTCAAGGATACGCTGGAAAAGTCGGGCTTCACGTCGGTCATTGCCCTTCACGACGACGCGCCGGAGCTGCTCCGCCGGCCGACGCGCGAGAACATCAAGGTCGAGCTGATGACCCTCTGCGCTGCGCTCGGGCCCGACGATCTGATCCTCGTCCACTTCTCTTGCCATGGCACGTTGATCGGCGGCAAACCCTATCTGGTGCCCGCGAACACCCGCAAGCTCATCCTGGAAGAGTCGGCGATCGCCGTCGACGAGGTGATGCGGATCCTCGCCAGCGGCAGGGCGCGACGCGTGGTCGTCCTCCTCGATGCGTGCCACTCCGGCGCCGACGTCGGGCGCGACATCTCCGCGCCCGAGCTCGCCGAGCAGTTCGCGCGCAACGTCTACGAGCTGGCGCTGGGCACCAAGGTGCTGGCCGGAGCGACAGCCAACCAGGAGGCCAAGGAGCGCGGTGATCAAGAGCGCGGCGTGTTCACCTCGTTCGTGATCGAGGCCTTGACCCAGGTCGACGGCTTCGCCAGGGCCGATCGCGAGCGCCGCGGCTTCGTGACCTTCGATAACCTCCGCGACTACGTGTGCAACGGGGTGATCCAGTTCACCGCCGCCCACGAGATCGACGAGCAATCCCCCAACGAGAGCGGCGCAAGCACCGGCGACATGATGCTCATCGACTACCGGAGGAAACCCTCCATCGCCTGAGCGAGAGCCTGTCAGCCGCGGAAGCGGGTCACGTCGAGCTTCTGATCGGCGATCCAGCGATAGACCTGCTTGCGCGAGCGGCGCATGGCGCGGGCCACGTCGGCGACGACGCCGCGGTGGGTGGTCAGCAAGGCTTCGAGCGCGGCGCGGTCGGGAGGAGGCTCCTTGTCGGCGGCCTCGGCGCGATCGTCGGGGCGGTCCACGGAGTCGTCCGGCGGGGGTTGGGGCGCCGCGGCGGAGCGGGCCAGTCGGTCGCTGACGAGCTCGAGATCGAGCGGGCCCGTCGCGGCGCCGGCGCGGATCCGGAGCTGCGAGGCGAGGGCCAGGAGCTCGCGCACGTTGAAGGGCCAGTCGTGGAGCAACAAGGCCTCTGCGAGCGCGGGAGTGAGGCGCGCCGCGGTGGGCCCGAGCGCGTGCAGCAGCAGGAGCAGGATGTCTTCCCGGCGCTCGCGCAGCAAAGGGATCGACATCGGGTATCCGGAGAGCCGCGCGTAGAGATCGCCGCGGAACCGCCGTGCGGCGATGTCGGCCTCCAGATCGCGGTTGGTGGCCGCGACGATCCGCACGTCGCAGGCGATCGGCGTCGTGCCACCGACGGGGGTGACCAGGCGATCTTGCAGCACCCGGAGCAGCTTGGGCTGGATGGCCTCGGGGAGATCGCCGACCTCGTCGAGGAATAGAGTGCCTCCTTCGGCGGCGCGGAACAGGCCTGGTCGCGCCACTGCCCCGCTGAAGGCGCCGGCGAGGTGCCCGAAGAGCTGGCTCTCGGCCAGGCTCTCGGGGATGGCGCTGCAATTGACCGCCACGAACGGGCCGCCGGGGCGCCCGATCTCGTGGAGCGCGCGGGCGACGACGTCCTTGCCACAGCCGCTCTCGGCGAGCAAAAGCACCGTCGCCCCGGTGGGCCCGACGCTGTGAACGGCGCGGCGCAAGGCCTGGATCGAGGGGGCGACGCCGAGGAGCGAAGGCACGCTCGCGTCGAGGAGGCCCTCGGGCTCGGCGCGCACCACCAGGTAGGAGTCGCCGACGGCGATCAGGTCACCGTCGTTGACGAGGCAGTCCTCCACGCGCACACCGTTGACGAAGGTGCCATTGCGGCTCTTCTCGTCGACGATCCGGAGGCGGCCCAGGACGTCGCTGTGGAGGGTGGCGTGGTGGCGAGACGCCCGCGGATCGTCGGGTAACGCGACGCCGTGGGTCGGATCGCGGCCGATCCGCGTGGCCCCGCGGAGGGGGGTAATCACCGTGGGCGGGAGCCGCGCTTCGGCGCCGGAATAGACGAGGCGGAGCGTCGGCAGCCGGGGCGGGCCGCGGCGGATCGCCGGCGCTTTCTCTTCGGTGGTGTGCATCGGCGCGTCGCCGGAGGAGATCGGGTGATCTCCTCGGGTCGTCTCAGGGCCAGCGCGCTCCCGTCTTCGCGTTCTTGACGGTGACCGTACCCGGGATGGGCTCGCGGCCGCCGAGGAGCTTGATCAAATCGTCGGCGAGCAGGGCGCGCGTCGCCGAGAGCGCGCGGACCTTGCCTGTGGCCCGGGGCGTGATCCAGGTGCCGTCCGCGGGCACGCGAGCTCGATCCGCTGCGCGCAGCGGCTCGGCGGCCGGATCGTCGGGGAAGAGGATCCACACCGTGGTGGCCGAGTCGCTCACGTGCTCGATCTGGACGAAGTACACGTACGACGTCGTATCGAGGTTGAAGGAGAGGGACAGCTTCTCGATCGGCTCGATCTCGACGTCCTCGATGTCGGTGGGGGACAGCTCGTTGAGGATGCCAAAGGTGCAGGCCAGGCGCGTCGCGAGCGTGGTGTCGGGATCTCCCATGGGGGGTGGTCCTCCTTGGCGCGGATCCTATCGTGTTGCGCAGCGGAACCCCAGACCGTCGAGCACGTCGCTCCGCTTCCAGCGCGCCCGCGTCGCGCCGCGGGACATGAGATCGGGCATCGACCAGGCGCCTCCGCGGCGGATCCGGAGATCGGCTCCCGGGCCGGTGGAGGCCTCGACGCGAGGATCGACGCACGCGCCGCAAGGCGGGTAATAGGGCAGCGTGAACGCGTCCTCCAGCCACTCGGACGCGTTGCCGCCGAGGTCCCAGACGCCCTCGGGCGTGCGGTCCTGCGGTGACGTACCCACGTCGGCCGCGCCTGCGGGTCGACCTTCGCACGAGCCGCCCCTGGCGCGATCGAAGGCCACGCCGTCGCAGCGCGGCGCCTCGTTTCCCCAGGGAAAGCGGCGTCGCGTCGTGCCGCGCGCGGCGAGCTCCCACTCGGCCTCGGTCGGCAAGCGCTTGCCTTTGGCGTGGCAGTACAGCGACGCTCCGTCCCAGGTCACGAGCGAGGCCGGCTTGCGCTCTTGCCCCGGCTGCACGGCGAAATGGCCGTCCGGCGTGCGGATGATGCCGTTGAGGCCAGGGCAGAGATCGACGATCAGGACCGCGCCCGCGCGCTGATCGACGAAGCGCGCCGCGTGGGTGTCGCGGTCCTCGCGGACGTCGAGCGAGGTGACGATCACCTCGAGCCAGGCGGCGAACGCGGCGTTGTCGACCTCGTGCGCGTCGAGCTGGAACGCGGAGACGGTGACCTCGCGCACGGGCTGCTCGCGATCGAGGAGCTCGCGCGGGCAGTCGGCGCCGAGGCGGCGGCACTCGGCGTCGATCTCGACGGCGGTGCTGCCCATCTGGAAGGTGCCGCCGGGGAGCTGGACCATGTCGGTGAGGGCCACGACCGGTGGCTTCGAACGGAGCGCGCGGACCGCGAAAAGAAGGGTGATCGCGGCGACGACGGCGAGGGCGATCGGCCAGGCGCGCCGCGGTCGCGACGCGGGCGCGCGCGTCGCGGGAGGCTCGATCGGAGGCTCGATCAGCGCTGCGACGGGAGGTGCGATCGTGGGCTCGGCGACGGTGGTGGCCGCGTCGAGAGGCGGTGACGACGAGCGCGTGGTCGCCTCGTGGAGCGGGGGCGATCGATCCTCGGTCACGGCGTGCGGCGACGTGATCGCGCCGCGCTCGGCCTCGGGCTCGCGCGACGCGCCGCCCTCGCAGCGCCTCAGCTCTTCGAGCACCTCGGCCATGTCCGGGCGGCGCGAGGGCTCCTTGGCGAGCATGCGCGCGACGAGGCGGCCGATGCCCGCAGCGGGCTCCGGAGCCGTGATTTCCAGAGGGAACGGCTTCTCGAACAGGTGACGGCGGAGGAGCGTGGCGAAGTCGCCGAGAAAGGGCGGCGCCCCTCGGAGCATCTCGTAGAGCACGACGCCGAGCGAGTACACGTCGGATCGCCCGTCGATCTCCGCCTCGCCCGCGCACTGCTCGGGCGACATGTACATCGCGGTGCCGATCACCGTGCCCGGCGTCGTCTCGGTGGTCCGCTCGTGGGTGAGCCGCGCGATCCCGAAGTCGAGGATCTTCACGCGCTCGCCGCCGGGCGCCTCGTCGTCGGCGACGAGCATCAGGTTCTCGGGCTTGAGATCGCGGTGGACGATCCCGCGCGCGTGGGTGGTCGTCAGCGCCGACGCCGCCTGCCTCGCGAGGCGGGTGGCGGAGACGAGATCCAGGCATTTCTTCGAGCGGCGAAGGCGATCGAGGCGCGCGCGGAGGAGCTCGCCGACGAGGTGCTCCATCAGGATGTACGGCACCCCGGACGCGGTCTCGCCGAAGTCGAAGAGCTTGACCAGCCCCGGGTGATCGACGCGGCTCACGGCGCGCGCCTCGTTGGTGAAGCGCCGCAGGTACGAGGGATCGGCGGCGCGCCGCACCAGGAGCACCTTCACCGCCGCGAGCTGGCCGATGCCCACGTGCACCGCGCGGAACACCACGCCCATGCCGCCGCGGCCGATCTCCTCCTCGACGCGGTACTGCCCGAGCATCGAGCCGACCCCGACCTCGCGGCGATCGTCGTCGTCCGCCGTGTCCGCCGCGGTGTCGTCGAGATCCCGGCGTGCCGTCATCGGCCTTCGTGGTCGCGGGGCTGCGCGACGAGGAGCGCTGCGACCCGGAGCGCGCGACGGCCGAAGAGGTCGAACATCGCACCTACGGTATCACGCCTCCGGGTCTGGCCGGCGCCGGCCGTCAGCTCGGGCTCACGGCTTGGTGACGGTATCGGTATCCATGGCGACCGCGGCGACCCGCGCCAGCGCCCGGCCATTCAGCGTCGCGCCGGTCTGGAGGGTGATGGCCTGATACGCCATGATGTTACCCTTGAACTTCGTGGTCGTCCCGAGCGTCGCCGAGCTGCCCACCTGCCAGAACACGTTGGCCGCCAGGGCGCCACCCTTCAAGATCACCTGACGTCCCGCCGACGTGGTCAGCGTGCTCGCCATCTGGAAGATGAAGACCGCGTTGGCTTTGCCCTTGGCGTCGAGGGTGAGATCGCCCGAGGAGATCGCGAGACCGCTGGTGGACTTGTAGAGGCCCGGGGCCAGGGTCAGCCCGCCGAGGTTGCCCGAGATGCTCACCGGGCAGAGGACGCGGCCCGCAGCGTCGTTGTACGCGGTGGTGAGGTCGGCCTCGGCCTGCGCCGCGGTCGGATCGCCGAGGTGCATGGTCCCCACCACGGTCCCGGGACCGAAGCCCGTGAGCGCCGTTCCAGGGCTGATGCCGAGATCGCCGGTGACCGTCGTCGCGCCGGTGTTGGTCACGGTCGAGCCCGCGAGGACCGCAAAGGGAGCTGCGGTGCGGAGGTTCACCGGGGTGAGGGCACACGAGGTCTTGGCGGCAAAGGCCGCTTGCTGGAGGTCCGCAGAGTCCTGCGTATCTTGCGTGTCCTGGGCTTCCGTGGACTCGCCGCAGGCGGTGACCGAGACGAGGAGCAACGAGGCGAGGGCAAAACCGAGCTTGTGCATGGTGGGCAGGTACGGGCAGACACGTGAGGTGAACCAGGGTGAAATCGAGCCCATCCGCCGGGCGTGAGCCCGAGGTTCCGCTGGACGGGTTCACGACCCTCTCGGGTCGTGCTCCACATTAGAGCGGCTTGCGTGCCATCGGGTTCGTGCCGTATTTTTGGCTGATTTCGTACTGTGCCGCGCCATCTCGCCTCACCCTGAGACGCAATAGTGCCCATTCATGCAGGCCTGCCCCTCGGTCGGGAGCGGTCCGCAGGTGCCCGCGAGGCAGCGACGGCGGCGCGGCGCGGCGAGGGCGAGGTGGAGCGCATGGCGCGCGAGGATGGGCAAGCCCGGGCCGGGGCGGCAACAGGGACGAAATCTCCAGCGGCGATCCGTGCGATCGCCGGAGCCGGAACGCTACATCGGCGCGGCGGTGCTCGATCCCGCGCCCCAGAAGGGCACCGCGTCGCCGCCGTAGAGGATCGGCGTCGTCACCAGGGTGACGGGATCGAGCGAGAACATCAGTCCTCCGCTGGTGAAGCCGTAGGCCGTGCCCGCCCAGAAGGCCAGTCCCCACACGTTGGCGTAGATCCCGATGGGGCCGAGCAGCTTCAGGAGCTTGCCTGTCGTGGGATCGACCTGGACCAGGCAGTCGCTGCAATTCTCGCCCTTCACCGTGAGGTAAGTCCCACCGCCGATGAGCGAGAAGATATCCCCGCTCGACGACAGGCCGGGATCGCCGAGCTCGCCCACGGTCGAGACCAGCCCGGTGCTCGGATCGATGCGCACGTAGCTCGATCCGTTGTAGCCGACGAGCGCCTCTTGATCGGGATCGACAGTGCCTTGCGGGACGAACGAGAGCGAGTTGGGGTAAGCGCCCTTGGCGATGGGCTGGCACTCTGCCGTCTTGGGGTTCACCGCGTAGAGCGCGGTCTTGCTGGTGGCGAAGATGCCTCCGGTGCGGTTGACGGCGATGTCGATGACGAAGTCGCAGCCCTGGAACGCGCCGACCAGGCTGACGGCCTTGGTGGCGGGATTGACCACGTAGAGCGCGCTGCTGCTGTTGGCGTACACCGCGGCGACCGGGGGCGGGAAATAGCCGTCGGGCCCGGCGTCGACGATCGGGCTGCCGCCGGAGCCGCCCACACCGTCGCTCGAGCTGACGCTGGCCGTCGCGCCGCCGGAGCCGCCCGCGCCGGAGGCGCCCTGAGCCGCCCCGAAGCCGTCGACGACCACCTTGCCGCCGCACGCCGGGATCGCCAGCGCCGCGGCGAGGATCAGGGCCTTTTTGCGGAGCGACGACATCGCCCCGGCCTTCACCACGGCATCGCGGCGCGGGAGAGCGTCGTCACCTTGCCGGCGCGCTGCAGGGTGATGGCCTTGGTCGCGGCGAGCGGCTGCGGCCAGACCAGCACCCCGCCGGGCAGGTGATCGTACGGGTAGAACTGCGCCTCGACGGTGGTCTTGTCGAGATCCGTTTGCACGGTGATCGCCTGCGCCTCGGCCATGGGCGGCGTGTGGATCAGGACGTCTTTCATCCAGGTGAGGTTGCCCTCGCCGTCGACGCGGGCGCGCTGGTAGGTGCGTTCGAGGAGCTCGGGGGCAAATACGATGTTGGCGTTGTTGACGATCTTCACCCGGTCGAAGAGGGCCTTGTAGGTGAAGTCGGAGACCCAGACCGGCTGGCAATACCCCATGACGTCGGTGGTGGTGTCGGGCGAGAGGAGCTGCTTCCCGACGAGATCGTAGCCCCAGACTCCGATGCTGGCGCCCTGGTACGGATACGCCGGATCGGTCCCCTGGGCGCCGCCGCAGGGCGAGTGCTGCCGACCGTGGGTGTGGCCAATCTCGTGGACCGCGGTCTCGGTGGCGATGTCGCCCGAGAACCCGAGGCCGATCGCCGCGCGCGCGAAGGCGTCGCTGGGGCCGCCGATGTTCCCGAGGCCGGCGACGCAGCCGCCCCCGCAGTACTGATTGACGTCCTGCGCCGGAGAGAAGATACCGAAGTAGTAGACGTCGGAAGGTGCGTTGTCTTGCTGGCGGAGATCGCCAATCTGGGACAGCAGCTCTCCCCAGCCGTTGCCGTTGGGATCGACGCTGTTGGCCCAGGCCATGACCGGGTGGATGGTGATCTCCACGTCGGCCACCGGGTACATCTTGAAGAACTCGTCCTTGTAGGCCTGGAGCTGGCCGGCCGAGGTGTCGGGCTTGCGGTTCGAGCCGTCGGCGCCGTAGCTCACCGGGATGAGCTTGATCTTCAGCGATTTGCCGGTGGATTGCGCGGGGATCGGCGAAGCGCCGCTGGCCGGGTAGCTGGCAGCGGGGTTGTTTCCCATGGAGTGCTCGGGCGGCTGGAGCAGATCGACCCGGTACGTCATCCCCGTGACCACGAGCGCGCCCGGGAGGTCGAAGTTGATGGTGCTGCCGAGGTTGCCGTCCGACGCGGTGCCCTTCACGGTGGCCTGCACGTCGATCGGAGCGCCGTTGCCGAGGTCGAGGCGGGCCGTGATCGGGCTCCCGTCGTAGGTGCCATCGGCCTTGGCGAAGACCCGGACCAGCGCGGGGCGCGAGGCGACGATCGGCACCTTGGAGGCCGGCGCCGCCCCGTTCTGCATCAGGACCCGCTTCACGGCCTGGTACATGGCGATCTGGGTGATGCTCACGCCCTGCGCGGCGACCAGCGTGGGCGGCGGCGCCCCGGTGCTGCTCGACGCGACGTCGCCGCTGGTGACCGCGCCGGGGCCGCCGGTGGTCGCCGCGGGGCTGCCCGCGCCACCCGCGCCCGTCGCGCCGCCGGTGCCGCTGCTGTTGCCCACGACGAGATCGTCGATGCCGGTGAGCGAGTTGCAGGCGACGAGGGGCGTTGCTCCGGCGAGGAGCAAGGCGGTGGCGAAGAGCATTCGGCGGTTCGACATCGGGGTCACGCTCCAGTGGACAGGAGGCACGATATCCGAGTTTGGCCCGCGCGATCCAGGTTGCTGCCCGCGCGAGAGCGCATTCGACGTCGGACGATCTTTTGCAGCCTCGTTGACGGGCAAAGCGCGCTCGCGCTGGAAAGTTCCAGCGTTTGCGCCTCGGAGCGGCTCAGCGCGGCGCGGTGCGGGTCGTCGTGGTCGCGGCGCGGGCCATGTCGCCGAAGTGCTTGAGCAGGAGCCGCACGAAGTTGTCGTCGACCTTCACGGTGAAGGCGACGTCGCTCTGCTGCACGGCGATGTCGGGCACCGGGATGGCCGCGCCCCAGCCGATCGAGGTGAACATGCTGGCGAGCTGGGCGATCTGCTGCGCGTGCTGGAGCGTCTGCGCGGCGCTCGCGGCGCTCGCGGCGTCGGCGTACGAGAGCGTCCCCGCGAAGTTCATCCCCGGCGGGAGGAAGTTCCCGACGACGCGGGCCTGATGCACGCTGCCGAGGAAAGGCACCTTGGCCGAGGTGACGTCGACGGCGTCGGGCGCGCCGAGGTCGCCGGCGAGGGCCATGGTCGCGCCCTTGGTGTTGGCGAGATCGAGCATCCACTGCGGCACCGACTGCTCGAGCTTGCCGAAGCGGAGGCGATCGAGCGCGCGGCGCATGCCGGTCTCGTTGCCGCTCAGCACCGTGTGCGAGGTGATCAGGGTGAAGCCGAAGTTGCTGGCCGTGTAGAGATCGTTGCCGGCGTAGCGGGTCTTCACGAGCGGGGCGCCGTCGATGACGATGGCCCGCGCGTCGACGGCGCGCTGGATGGCCGGGACGTCGAAATTGCCTTGAACCACCGCGCAGAAGTCGGCTCCCTGCATCGCGTAGATGCCGCTGACGACGCGGGTCACGTCGCGCGTGGGCACGAAGTTCGACTCCGGGCCGAGGGGGAGCAGCGTGGTCACGATCTGCGCGGCCTCGGGGCCCCACTTCGACTGGAACATCGCCGCCGCGTCGATGCTGCCGAGCACCAGCACGCCGCGCGGGAGCAGCGCCAGCGGCTCGCGATCGATGAGCGCGGGATCGACCTTTTCGCCGCCGATCAGGCCGTAATCGGGGGCGCCGCTGCACCCGACGGCGGGCCCGAGCGCGAGAGCACAGAGGAGCAGCGCGCGGGCGCCGGCCCGTGATCGAACGAGGAAGCTCATCAGGATCGGGAGGCTATCAGGAGCGGGGGCGAGCGTCCGCCTCGGGTACCGGCGGATCGGGGAACTCGAGCGGGAACGAGCCGATGATCTTCAGCATCTTGGCCTCGCGCTTCACGCCTTCGAGCGCGGCGACGAGGTTGCGATCGGTCGTGTGGCCGGAGACCTCGACGTAGAACACGTACTCCCAGCCCTCGGCCGCGACGGGGCGCGACTGGATCCGCCGCAGGTTGCAGCTCCGCTCCTTGAAGAACTGGAGGATGTCGTGGAGCGCGCCCGGGTGATCGTGGACGCTGAAGATGAGCGCCGTCGCGTCGGCCCCGGATCGCGGCGCGGGGAGGCGGGAGATCACGGCGTAGCGCATGCGGACCTCGCCCTCGTCGCCGACGTTCTCGCGGGCGACGCGGAGATCGCGCGCGAAGGCCGCGCCGCGGGGCACGATCGCCGCGCTGCCCGCCGTCTCGGAGGCCAGCTCCCAGGCCATCGCCGGCGAGCGCACGTCGAGCGCGAGGGCGCGCGGGTAGTTGGTCTCGAGGTAGGCCATGCATCCCAGGTGATCTTGCGGGGCGACGTAGATCTTCTCGACGTCGGAGGGGTCGCCCGACGCGTTGACCAGCGCCAGCGCCTGCGCGACCTGACGCTCGCCCACGACCTTGAGATCGGCGGCCGCGATCGCCAGGATCGTCGGGAGAATGGGCCCGTCTTTGAGCGACTCGTAGGGCACGACCGCGAAGTCGGCCCGCGATCGCGCGACCTCTTCAATCGCCGCAGCGACGGTGTCGGCGCGCACCAGCTCGGCCGCGAGGCCGAACTGCGCGCGCGTCGTCATCCAGCCAAAGCCGCCCTCGGCGCCGAGGTAGGCCACGCGCGGCGCGGTCTCGTAGACCCGACAGGCGGCGTCGATCGCGGTGAAGATCGGCCGCACCGCGCTCGCGGCGAGGGGCGCGGCGACCGCCTTTTCGAGGGCCTGGAGGTGCGTCCCGTCGGCCGGCGGGGCGAAGCGCGAGGTGCCCGTCCGCAGCCGCGCCAGATCCTGCGTGAGCCGCGCTCGCCGCTCCAGCGTTCGCAGCAGCTCGAGGTCCATGTCCAGGAGCTGACCGCGGAGCTCCTCGAGTCGCTTACGCTCGTCCATCGCGGGCCAAGGTAGCACCCTCGAAACGAAATGGCGGCGGTGTTGCGGCTCGCTCGCTCACGTCGATCGCGCGGACGCGCGCACCGTCACGTCGACGACGGCGTCTCGCTCTTCGCGGGCGTGGACGCCGCAGGAGCGGCCGCGGGCGCGCTCGATCCGCTGTCGCCCGTGGTCGTGGTGGCCGGGGTGGTCGAGGTCGTGCTGCCGCCGGCGCTCGCGCTGTCGCCGGTGCTCGCGGCCTTGTTCGACGTCGACGAGTAGAGATCCGAGTACCAGCCGCCGCCCTTGAGAATGAACCCCGTCCCGCGGGAGATCTGGCGGCGGGCCGTCTGCTCGTGGCAGCGCGGGCACTCCGTCAGGGCGTTGTCCTTCATGGACTGCTCGAACTCCCACTCATTCTTGCAGGCAGAACAGACATACTCGTACGTGGGCATCGGGATACTCCTCGGGCGTCGGATGAGTATGACCCGGCTGGCCACCTGTCAAGGCGAGTGCCAGGCACGCAAGTACACACGGCATTCCGGTGCTCGGCCACGCCGCGCTGCACCCTTGCGCCCGTGGATCTTTTTGATCCCTGGGCAGCCGTATCCTGTACGCTCGTAGCCCCTTGCTGCGCGTCGAGCGTGCAGCTAGCCCTATCTGGCGAGGCGTGACGGTGCGTGACACTACGTGCCGAATGCCGCGAGGAGCCCGATGCGCATCCGTAAGCTCGAAATCAGCGGCTTCAAGTCGTTCGTGGACCGCACGGTCATCCACTTCGACACCGACGTCGTGGGCATCGTCGGCCCGAACGGCTGCGGCAAATCCAACATCGTCGACTCGATTCGATGGTGCATGGGCGAGCAGAGCGCGAAGCACCTCCGCGGCCGCGCGATGCAGGACGTGATCTTCAACGGCTCCGAGCACCGCGGCCCCCACGGGATGGCCGAGGTGACGATGACCTTCGAGAACAGCGATCCCGACGCGGGGTTGCCGATCGAGTACCGCGACTACGCCGAGATCGCCGTCACGCGCCGGCTCTTCCGCGACGGGACGAGCGAGTACCTGATCAACAAGACCCAGGTGCGTCTGAAGGACATCACCGATCTCTTCCTCGGCACCGGCGTCGGCACCAAGGCGTACTCGATCATCGAGCAGGGAAAGATCGGCCTCATCGTCTCGGCGCGGCCGGAAGATCGGCGCTTGCTCATCGAGGAGGCCGCCGGGATCACCAAGTACAAAGCCCGGAAAAAGCAGGCTGAAGTGAAGATGGATCAGACGCGGCAGAACCTGCTCCGCGTCGGTGACATCGTCTCGGAGATCACCCGCAGCCTCGCGTCGCTGAAGCGGCAGGCGGCGAAGGCCGAGCGCTACGTCTCGTACAAGAACGAGATGGAGGACTTGATCCTCCACGAGTCGGCGCACCGGCTGCTCGAGGTCATCGCGGTGACCAAGGTCGAAGAGGCCGCGCGCGCCGAGCAGGGCGAGCGCGCCCAGGCCGCGCAGGCCGCGCTCGGGGCGCGCGAGGGCGAGCTCGAGGTGGTGCGGCTCAACGCGCTCACCAGCGAAGATCGCGCGGAGAAGGCTCAGAATGCAGCGTTTCTCGCCGACAACGAGGTTCGCACGCACGAGGCGGAGATCGCCCGCTCGCGCGATCGCTTCCGCCACCTGGAAGATCGAAGGATCGCCGCGACCACCGAGCAGACCGATCTCGAGCGCACCATCGAAGACCTCATCGTCGAGCGCGAGCAGCTCCAGGCGCAGCTCACGACGATCGAGGAGGAGGAGCACCGCGAGGGCGACATGGCGATCGAGGAGCACGAGCGCCTCGAAGAGCTGCGCCACGGCGAGCGCGCCGCCGAGCAGGAAGCGGCCGAGCTGCGCAAGCGCGCCTCGTCGGCCCACGCCTCGGTCGCCGGCGCCGAGGCCACGCTCACGGGCTTCGATCGCCGGCTCGCCGAGATGTCGCAGCGCCGCGCCAAGCACGAGGACGAGCTCGGGCGGCTCCGCTTCGAGGACGAGGATCACGAGCGCCGCCGCGCCGCGCTGGTGACCCACGCGACCGAGCTCGCCGAGGGCAAGCGGATCAGCGCGGACGAGCGCACCCGCCTCGACGTCGAGATGAAGGAGCTGCGCGAGGCCGCGGTCCTCAGCGACAAGGCCGTCGATCACGCCAAGAACGAGCTCAACCAGCGTCGCAGCCGCCTCCGCGCGCTCGAGGAATTGCACGCGCGGCTCGAGGGCGTGGGCACCGGCGTCAAGAACCTCTTGAAGACCAAGGATCCGGCGCTGCTCGGCCTCGTCGCCGATCGGATCGAGGCCCCGGCCGAGCTGACGCAGGCCTTCGCCGGCCTCCTCGGCGATCGGATCCAGGCCGTCGTCGTCTCCGACATCGAGCGCGGCGTGGCGCTGCTGAGCGACCTCGCGAAGGGCAAGAACGGCCGCGCCAGCGTCGTCAGCGCGCACCCGCGCTACATCGCCGGGCAGGCCGCGCCGATCATCTCCGAGGGCGTGATTTGCCGGCTTTACGATCGCCTGCTCGTCGCCCCCGAAGACGAGGCGCTGGCCCGATCGCTGGTCGGCGACGCCGTCGTGGTCGAGACCGCAGCCATCGCGCTCCGCCTCTCGGCCGAGGGCGCGTCGATGCCGCTCGTCGCCCTCGACGGCACCGTGGTCCACTTCGGCGGCGTCGTCAGCGGCGGCTCGGGCGACGCCGTCGCCGCGGGGATGATCGAGCACAAGCGCGAGATCCGCGAGCTCCACGAGATCGTCGCGCGGCTCGGCACCGAGTTCACCGCGATGCTCGAGTCCCAGCAGGCCTTGCGCCTCCGCATGACCGACGTCGGCGCGGCGCTCGAGCGCGCGCGCAACGAGGCCCACCAGGGCGAGCTGGCGCTGGTCACCGCCGAGAAAGATCTGCGACGCGCCGAGGATCAGCTCGCCAACGCCTCGCGCCGCCTCGAGCAGGTGAAGAGCGAGCTCGAGGATCTCACCGAGAAGATCGACCTCGCCTCGGGCGAGCAAGAGACGGCGCGCGAGCGCCTCGAGGCCGGCCGCGCGTCGAGCGAGCAGTCGCTCGCCGCGCTCGATCACGCCGAGATGAACGCCGCCGAGTGGCGCGAGCGCGTCCTCGGGCAGCAGTCGATCGTCACCGATCGCAAGGTCCGCCTGGCGCGTGTGCGCGAGCGCGCCACCTCGATCCGCGGCACCGTCGAGCGCCTCACCCGCTCGTGCGACGAGCTCCGCGCGCGGATCAAGAAGCTCGACGACGAGTGCACCGAGGCCGCGTTCGGCGCGGGCATGGCCGCCGCGGCGATGATGCTCTCGCGCGAGAAGCTCGTCGGCGCCGTCGCGCGCGCCCACGAGGGCCACGCCGAGCTCACCACCGCGCGCCAGGCCCTCGACGAAGCGCGCCAGGCCCTCGGCCTCCGCGAGGCCGATCTCCGCGGCCTGCGGCAAGAGGTCGCCGACGCGACCGAGCGCCTCCAGAAGCACGAGATGGCGTTCCAGCGCCTCACCATCGAGCGCACCCACGTGATCGAGGGCGTGCGCGAGCGCTTCCGCGGCCTCGATCTCAATCGCGTCCTCGGCGACTACCACAAGCGACCGCTCGTCGACGCCGTGCACCGCGCGCGCATCACCGAGCTCGGCGAGCTGCTCGATCGCATGGGCCCCGTCAACGTCGACGCCGTGCGCGAGCACGCCGAGGCCGAGAAGCGCCACACGTACTACGCCGAGCAAAAGGCCGATCTCGACAAGGCCCTCGACGATCTCGAGAAGGCCATCGCCCAGATGAACAAGGAGTCGAAGCGCCTCTTCAAGACCACGTTCGAGGGCATCAACGCGCGCTTCAGGGTGCTCTTTCCGAAGATGTTCCGCGGCGGCGCGGCCGAGCTCCGCCTCACCAACCCGGAAGACATGCTCGAGACCGGGATCGAGATCCTGGCGCAGCCGCCCGGGAAGAAGCTCGGCAACATCGAGCTCATGAGCGGCGGCGAGAAGGCCCTCACCGCCGTCAGCCTCATCTTCGCCATCTTCCAGTTCAAGCCCTCGCCGTTCTGCATCCTCGACGAGGTCGACGCCCCGCTCGATGAGGCCAACGTCACCCGCTACAACGAGGGCATCCGCTCGATGACGGATCGCTCGCAGTTCATCCTGATCACCCACATCAAGCGGACGATGCAGTCGGTCGACGTGCTCTACGGCGTGACCATGCAAGAGCCCGGCGTCTCCAAGCTGGTCAGCGTCAAGGTCAACGAGAACGCCAAGCGCTCGACCGACGGGCAGCACCAGCCCGCCGCCGCCGTCGCGTAGCCCGTCCAGAGCCGCGCGTTCTTCGTTGACGATCGGGCCCTCGTGCGGCGAGCGTGAGGGCCATGGAAAAGCTCTCGCCGAGCGCCTCGGGCCTGCGTCACCTCCGCTGGTCGCGCGAGATCCTCGCGTCGCTCGAGGCCCATTTCGAGCACAACCCGCACCTCATCAGGGACCAGCGCGACCTCGTCCTCGACGAGGCCGTGAAGCTCCGCGCGCTGGTGATCGCGCTCAGCGCCGCGGTGAAGCCCTACCGCGATTTCCTCGAGCGCCGCCGCACCCAGCTCCGCGGCATGCTCCGCGTCGGCGTCCACCTCTGCGTCACCGCGCGCGCGCGCGCCGAGAAATCGCTGCTGATCCACGGCGCCGAGGGCCTGCTCTCGCCCGATCGAACTCGCCGTTCTCACGGCCACGACGCCGGCCCCGAAGACCTCGCGCAGACCACGCGCGAGGCCGCCGCGGCCATGCGATCGATCGCCGCGTCGCTCCCCGATCTCGCGCACCACGAAGGCGATCTCGCCGACGGCGCGGCGATCCTCGAGGGCTTCCGCGAGGCCTTCGCCAACCTCGAGTCGCGCGAGCGCGCCCCGCTGCAG
Source organism: Byssovorax sp. (assembly GCA_040006075.1). Lineage (GTDB taxonomy): Bacteria > Myxococcota_A > Polyangia > Polyangiales > Polyangiaceae > JANYGI01. The sequence goes on from JBDTXR010000117.1 coordinate 16,627, forward strand.
AGCGCCCTCGCCGCCGCCAAGGCCGCCCTTCATCAAGGCCTGGCCGAGCTCGATCGGCGCGCGGAGAAGAGCCTGGGAAGGGCCTTTGTCGACAGCCTCTATCCCGCGCTCACCCGCGGCGCGTCCATCGTCGCCGACGCCGGCGACGAGGACGACGACGCCTCCGCGGCGACGTCATGAATGCTCCTCGCCCGCAAGCGCCATTTGCAGATCTTCTCTCGCGAACGCCGCTACGGCACTTTTCCTCGATTCGCTAAACGCACGCAATCACACGCGAACTTACCGTCGAATCCGACGTAGGTGTTCTGGAGACTCCCGTGCGAGAGGGGGTGACAGGCGCCCCTGAGCTGCCGACATCCGTCGACATATAGGGGTCCTGCGTCAGCGCAATTTGACGTGACTGTACCCATAATTCGACGGTGACCCCCCAAACCGCGTTGACGGCGGCACTCCAGATCATCCATTCATTGACCCGTCGAAACCACCCGCTCTCGCCCAGAGCGACTCGGCACGACCTCCACGGAGAACGGATCATCATGAAGACCACCTTCAATTGCGGCGTCGCCCTCGCCGGTTCCATCCTGCCCCTCCTCGTCCTCATCAGCGGTTGTGCCGCAGAGTCGACCCCTCCGGACGAGTCGGTCGACAACGTGGAAGTCGGTACCTCCAACGTGCATCTGATGCCGCTGCACAACTCCACCGAGGGTGGCAATGGCGCCCTGGTGTCGCAGTCTGCCCCGGCCGGCTCGCACCTCACGTACTACGGTGGACCCGTCATCCCGAACGTGAAGATCTGGACCGTCTTCTGGAACTCCAGCGTCCCCAACCAGGCCAGCCTCAAATCGTTCTACAGCACGATCACCGGCAGCGCGTACATCTCCTGGCTCTCGGAGTACAACACGCCGTCGCAGACCATCGGCCTCGGCAGCCTCGGCGGCTCGGTCGTCGACACCGGCGCTCCCGCCGGCAGCACGATCACCGACACGCAGATCCAGGCCGAGCTCTCGCGGCTGATGAGCGTCGGACAGCTCCCGCCCAACGACGGCAACAACCTCTACATGATCCACTTCCCCGCCGGCGTGAGCATCAAGCAGGGGACCAGCACCTCGTGCGTTCAGTTCTGCGCGTACCACGGCACCTACGTCCGCGGCGGGAAGAATGCCTATTACGGAGTCATCCCCGACCTCAGCGGCGGTTGCGCCTCGGGCTGCGGCTCGAACACCAAGCTCAACAACACCACGTCCGTCGCGTCTCACGAGATGGTCGAGGCCATCACCGACCCCGCCGTCGGCCTCGCGCAGAACCTCGCGGCGCCGCTGGCCTGGTACGACAACACCAACGGTGAAATCGGCGACATCTGCAATGGCCAGCAGGGCACCGTCTCCGGGTACACCATCCAGCTCGAGTTCTCGAACCAGCAGAACGCCTGTATCGCGACCAAGGGGGCGGTGCCGCCGCCGCCGCCGCCCCCGAGCGGCTGCTCGCACGCCATCTGTGCCACGGGCATCAAGCTCGTCTCTTCGTGCGATCCCTGCGCCACCAAGATCTGCGCGGCCGACTCGTACTGCTGCAACACCCAGTGGGACTCGATCTGCGTGGGCGAGGTCTCCTCGATCTGCAAGCAGACCTGCCCTTGATTCGCCCGGCGCGGCCCACGCGGCCGCGCGCTCTCACCTCGTCGACGGCTCCCCCGCTCCCCGCGGGGTCGAGCGATCCTCTCGAATTCTCTCTCCAAACAGTTGTAGCGGCGACGGCGCGGCGTGGTTTACGATCCTCTCCGGCGAGCCCGCAGGGCCGCCTGGGAGAATCGATGAAGCGCGCAATCCCGGTCCTCGGCCTCGTCTCGGTCCTCTCGCTCCTCGCCGGCTGCAAGGAGCCGGGCGGGAGCTCGGGCGCCGCCGCTTCGACTCCAGCGCCGGTGGCCAGCGCCCCGGCCGAGATCGTCTTTCGCGGGACCTACCGATCGACCTGGGGAGATACGGTGTTCACCCAGGCAGGCTCGGTGGTCGTGGCGCGCTATCCCGACGGGACGCTCGACTGCATGGCCGCCGGCTCCACCCTCGACTGCTCCTGGAAAGAGGGCAGCGGCTTCGGTAAAGCCCGCCTCACGAAGGAGGCCAGTGGAACCCTCCAGGGCACCTGGGGGAACGCCGCCGACGATCACGACGGCGGCAAGTGGACCTTCGTACCGAAATGAGGATCGCGGCCCGCGGTCGCCGAGAAATCAGGCGCGCGCGCACCGGTTGCCCGACGTCGCTCCCGACGCCGGGCTTCATTCGTTTGCGTCTCCGTCACCCTGTCCGGTAGCATGCGGATGCAGGCAATTTTCCGCGAGTACGGGATCCCCAGGTTTGGCAGAAGGCAGAGGCAGCGAGATGGCGACGCCGGACACGGGGGCGGGAGGCTTCGGAAAGTACCGACTGATCGCCGAGCTCGGTCACGGCGGCATGGCCGAGGTCTTCCTCGCGATCGCCTCGGGCCCCGCCGGCTTCAACAAGCTCGTCGTCCTCAAGCAGATCCGCGATCAGCTCGCCGACGATCCCGAGTTCCTCGCCATGTTCCTCGACGAGGCCCGCCTCGCCGCCCGCCTCAATCACCCCAACGTCGTCCAGACCAACGAGGTCGGCGAGGACGGGCGGCGCTACTTCATCGCCATGGAGTACCTCGAGGGGCAGCCGCTCAACCGCATCGTGCAGCGCCTCGCCAAGGACGGCCGGCTCGCGCTGCCGATGCACGTGCGGATCCTCATCGACGCCCTCGCGGGCCTTCACTACGCGCACGAGCTCGCGGACTTCGACGGCACCTCGCTCCAGGTCGTGCACCGCGACGCCACCCCGCACAACATCTTCGTCACCTACGCCGGGCAGGTGAAGGTGGTCGACTTCGGGATCGCCAAGGCCCTGGGATCCTCGTCCGAAACGCGCGCCGGCGTGCTCAAGGGGAAGGTCTCGTACATGGCGCCCGAGCAGGCCCTGGGCGAGCGAGTCGACCGCCGCGCCGACGTGTTCGCGGTGGGGATCATGCTGTGGGAGGCGCTCGCGGGGCGGCGGCCGTTCAAGGGCCACAACGACGTCGTCATCCTCCAGAAGCTCGTTGCGGGCGAGATCCCGAGCCCGGGCACCGTGCGCGACGACATCCCCGAGCTGCTCGAGGCCATCTGCATGAAGGCCCTCGCGCACGATCGCGAGGAGCGCTACGCGACCGCCGAGGACATGCAGCGCGCGCTCGAGGCCGCGCTCGAGAAGCTCGGCGAGCGCCCGCAGCTCCGCGACGTCGGCGACCTGGTAGCCAAGACCTTCGCCGACGAGCGCTTGCGGATCCGCGGCGTGATCGAGGCGCAGATGGCGAACATCCGCACCAGCGGCGAGTTTCCCACGCCGGAGATCTCCGCCGTCGGGAAGTCGCACGGGCGCCTGGCGCTGCCGCGGATCGACGCGCCGCCCACCGAGTCGGGCTCGTTCAACTCCAGCCAGCGCCGATCGATCACCTCGGTGGATCCCGGCTCCGGCCCACGGACCGATCCCTCCCGCGTCTCTTCGCTCACCGCCAACACCACGCTGGCCGAGCCCACGCCTCCGCCTCCGGCGCCTGCAAAGAAGCCGATCGCGCTCTATGGCATCGTCGCGGTCGCGGTCGCGGTTGCCGCGGCGGCCATCGCCTGGCCGCGCGGACAGGCCATGCCGACGCCGACCTCACCGACGGTCGCCGCGGCGCCGATCACCCGGATGATCCGGATCGAGTCCACGCCCCCGGGCGCGACGGTGAGCGAGAACGACAAGGTCCTCGGTCAGACGCCGATGGCGATCCCGCTCGATCCGTCGCAGCAGAGCGCGCGGCAGCTCGTGCTCTCGCTCGACGGCTACGCGCCGTACACGGTGCATCAAGGCCCCTCGCTCGAAGACGTGCGCGTGCTCGTGCCGCTCACCGTCGCTGTCGCCGTCGCGCCGAAGAGCACCGCCGACGCCGCCGCCGCGACGCACACCAAGCCTCCTCCCGGGCCGGGCCCGGCGCACGCGACGCCTCCTCCGACCGGCACCCCCAAGCCCGCCACGCCGTCCCCTCTCGACATCAACATGAACCGTTGAAGGACGGTCCGACACCATGAAAATGGCCGAGAAACCTCGCGCATTTCGCGCGAGCCGCTTCACGTCCGCGCTGGTCGCGCTCACCCTCGCCGCCGGGCTCCTGGTCGGTCCGCGCGCGCGCGCCGACGGCCTCGCCGACGAGGCCGAGCTCCATTTCCAGCTCGCCGCCGAGCACTACCAGAAGGGCGAGTTCCGCGAGGCGCTCGAGCACTTCCTGTTCTCCAACCGGCTCGTCCCCAACAAGAACGTCATCTTCAACATCGCGCGCACGTTCGAGCAGCTCAAGCGCTTCGCCGACGCGCACCGCTACTACATCGACGCGCTCGCGGTGGAGACCGATCCGAAGACCATCGGCGATCTCAACGCGGCCATCCTCCGCGTCGCGCCCAACGTCGCGGTGATCAAGGTCGAGACCACGCCGCCCGGCGCCACGGTCTACATCGATCGCAAGGACCTCGGCTCGCGCGGCCGATCGCCGCGACCGCTCGGCGTGTCCGAAGGCAAGTACCAGGTTCTGGTCGAGCTCGAGGGCTACGAGCCCGCGACGGTGGGCCCGATCGACGCCAAGCTCGGCGTCGAGACGCGGGTGCCGATCACCCTCAAGCGCATCGTCGGGACCGTGCACGTCGCGGTCGAGGGCGCGCCCGGCGCGGCGGTGCACATCGACGACGAGAAGGCCGAGCCCGCGTGCAGCGCGCCCTGCGATCTCGAGATCCCGCCCGGCGTCCATCAGCTCTATTTCACGCGCGAGGGCTTCCAGGCGCCGCCGCGGCAGATCACCGTCGTGGCGCGCGAGTCTTCGAAGACCACCGCGACGCTGAGCCCGCTCACCGGCTCCGTCGTCGTCAGCGCCGACGAGCGCGACGCCCTCGTCGAGGTCGACGGGCGACCGATGGGCTTCACGCCCGCGGTGCTCCAGAACGTCGCGGTGGGCAAGCGCCGCGTCCGCGTCAGCCTCCGCGGCTACACCGCCGTCGAGCGCGAGGTCGAGGTGAAGAAGGGCGAGCAGTCGCAGCTCATCGACCTCAGCCTCACGCCGCTCCGCGAGGTCGCCGCCGCGTCGCGCTTCGCAGAGAGCATCGAGGACGCGCCGAGCTCGGTCTCGATCATCGACGGTCAAGAGCTCCGCGCCTTCGGCTATCCCACCATCGCCGAGTCGCTCCGCGGCATCCGCGGGTTCTACCTCTCCAACGATCATGCCTATGTGTCCGCGGGGATCCGCGGCCTGGGCGAGCCCAACGACTATGGCAATCGCCTGCTCGTCCTCTCCGACGGACAGTCGATGAACGACAACCTGCTCAACAGCTCGTACATCGGCTCGGACGGCCGGGTCGATCTCCACGACGTCGATCGGATCGAGGTCGTGCGCGGCCCCGGATCGCTGCTCTACGGCACCGGCGCCTTCT
>JBDTXR010000118.1:0-22115 GCA_040006075.1 Byssovorax sp.
TCAACCGCGTGCTGCGCGAGCAGATCACCGGCATGCGCGTGGTCCGCGCGTTCGTGCGCGAGCCCGCCGAGGAAGGCCGCTTCGACGAAGCCAACGCGGATCTCACCGGCACGGCGCTCCAGATTGGCAAGCTCCAGGCGCTGATGTGGCCGACCGTGATGCTGGTGTTCAACCTGTCGAGCGTCGCGGTGCTGTGGTTCGGCGCGCACCGGGTCGCGTCGGGTCACCTCGAGGTGGGCTCGCTCATCGCGTACCTCAGCTACCTGATGCAGATCCTCATGGCCGTGATGATGTCGACGTTCATGGCGATCATGATCCCGCGCGCCGCGGTGTGCGCCGAGCGCATCGTCGAGGTCCTCGACATGGCGCCCGCGGTGGCGCCGCCGCTCGCGCCGAAGCGGCCGTCCGAGCTCACCGGGGTGCTCGAGCTGAACGACGTGGAGTACCGGTATCCCGGCGCCAGCGCGCCGGTGCTCTCGCACATCTCGTTCACGGCGAGACCGGGAGAGATCACCGCGATCATCGGCTCGACGGGCGCGGGCAAGACGACCCTCCTCGAGCTCATCCCGCGCCTCGGCGATCCAACCGCGGGTCAGGTGATCCTCGACGGCCTCGACGTGCGCGAGCGCGAGCCCGAGGAGCTGTGGGCGCGGATTGGCATGGTGCCGCAGCGCGCCTATCTGTTCAGCGGCACGGTCCGCAGCAACCTCGCGTTCGGCAAGCCCGACGCGACGGACGAGGAGATGTGGGCTGCGCTCGAGGTCGCGCAAGGCAAAGACTTCGTGCAGGCGATGCCCGAGAAGCTCGACGCGCCGATCGCGCAGGGCGGCACCAACGTCTCCGGCGGCCAGCGCCAGCGGCTGGCGATCGCCCGGGTGCTGCTGCGCGACCCGGCGGTGCTCCTCTTCGACGATTCGTTCTCCGCGCTCGATCTCGCGACCGAGGCTCGCCTGCGCGCCGCGCTCGCCTCACGCGCGAAGACCACGGCGATGATCCTCGTCGCGCAGCGCGTGGCGAGCATTCGCAGCGCCGATCAGATCCTCGTGCTCGACAGCGGCAAGCTCGTCGGCAAGGGCACGCACGCCGAGCTCGTCGCGACCTGCCCGACGTACGCCGAGATCGTGACCTCGCAAGCCGAGCAAATGGATGTGGCCGCATGAGCGACAGCAACGAGACCAAGCCCGCCGCCCCGGCGCGCCCGCCCCCGATGATGCGCGGCCCGATGGGCATGAACATGGGCCCGCCGCAGAAGGCCAAGACGTTCGGCGCGTCGTTCCGCCGCCTGATCCGTCGCCTCGCCCCGGAGCGCGCGCTCGTGCTCGCGGTGATCACCTGCTCGGTGATCTCGGTCGCGCTCTCGGTGAGCGGTCCGAGGATCCTCGCGAGGGGCACCGACATCATCTTCCGTGGGTTCTTCGGCATGAAGCTGCCCGCGAGCCAGACCCACGCCGAGGCCGTCGCGGCGCTCTCCGCCTCGGGCAACCATCGCGTCGCCACGCTGGTCGAGGCGATGGATGTCCAGCCCGGTCACGGCATCGACTTCGCGGCGCTCGCGCAGGTGCTGGTCTTCGTGCTCGGGCTCTACGTCGGCGCGTCGCTGTTCATGTGGCTCCAGGGCTACATCCTCAATCACGTCACCCAGCGGACCGTGAAGCGGCTCCGCGCGGAGGTCGAATCGAAGCTGATGCGCGTGCCGCTCTCGTACTTCGACGGCCAGCCGCACGGCGAGATCCTGAGCCGGGTCACCAACGACATCGACAACGTGGCGATGGCGCTGCAGCAGACGCTCAGCCAGATCCTCGGCGCCGGCCTCACCGCGATCGGCGTGCTGGTGATGCTGGTCGTGATCTCCCCGCTGCTCGCGGTGATCGCCCTGGTTACCGTGCCGCTCTCGCTGGCGATCGCCGCGCGGATCGGCAAGCGCGCTCAGAAGGGCTTCGTTGCGCAGTGGAAGCACGTGGGCGCGCTCAACGGTCAGATCGAGGAGGCGTTCACCGGCCACGCGCTCGTGAAGGTGTTCGGCCGCCGCAAGCAGATCGAGGACCGGTTTCACGCGAAGAACACCGAGCTGTTCGACGCCAGCTTCAAGGCGCAGTTCGTGTCGAGCATCATCATGCCGGCGATCAATTTCATCGGGAACCTCAACTACGTCGCGATCGCCGTCGTCGGCGGCCTGCGCGTCGCCTCGGGCGCGATGACGCTCGGCGGGGTCCAGGCGTTCATCCAGTACTCGCGCCAGTTCACGCAGCAGCTCAGCCAGCTCGCCCAGGTCGCGAACGTGCTGCAGTCGGGCGTCGCCTCGGCCGAGCGCGTGTTCGAGCTGCTCGACAGCCCCGATCAATCGCTCGATCGCAGCGACGAGCAGCTCCCGGCGATCAAGGGCGAGGTCCGGTTCGCGGACGTCGCGTTCCGCTACAAGCCCGAGGTCCCCTTGATCGATGGCCTCTCGCTCGTCGCGAAGCCTGGCCAGACCGTGGCGATCGTCGGCCCGACCGGCGCGGGCAAGACCACGCTCGTGAACCTCCTCATGCGGTTCTACGACCTCAGCGGCGGGAAGATCCTGCTCGACGGCACCGACATCGCGAGCATCCCGCGCCGCGAGCTGCGCGCGAAGATGGGCATGGTGCTGCAAGACACCTGGCTCTTCGGCGGCACGATCCGGGACAACATCCGGTATGGCCACCCCGACGCGACCGAGGCCGACCTGCTCGCCGCGGCGAAGGCGACGTATGTCGATCGCTTCGTGCGCGCGCTGCCCGGAGGCTACGACACCGTCATCGACGAGGAGAGCTCGAACCTCAGCGTCGGCGAGAAGCAGCTGATCACCATCGCCCGCGCGTTCCTCGCCGATCCGTCGATCCTGATCCTCGACGAGGCGACGTCGTCAGTCGACACGCGCACCGAGGTCCTCGTGCAACGCGCGATGGCCACGCTCCGCGAGAGCCGCACGAGCTTCGTCATCGCCCATCGCCTGTCGACGATCCGCGACGCCGACGTCATCCTCGTGATGGAAGCCGGCAAGATCGTCGAGCAAGGCACGCACGATCAGCTGCTCGCCGCCGGCGGCGCGTATCACACCCTCTATCACGCGCAGTTCGCGGAGCCGGCGGCCGCATGACCGGCTGAAGCTCCCTCGCCCCCGATCCGGGGATGAGCGCGTCCAGGCACCCGGCGGCCAGTGCAGCGCGAGGCTTCAGAGCCGGGCTCGCCGGAGCCGCAGCGCGTTGCCGATGACACAGACCGAGCTCACCGTCATCGCCGCGCTCGCGATCATCGGGCTCAGGAGCAAACCCACGATCGGGTAGAGCACCCCGGCCGCGACGGGCACGCCAAGCACGTTGTAGAGAAAGGCAAAGAAGAGGTTTTGCCGGATGTTCCGCATCGTCGCCCGGCTGAGCCGGCGGGCGCGGACGATCGCGCGGAGATCGCCTTTGACCAGCGTCAGGCCGGCGCTCTCCATCGCCACGTCGGCTCCCGTGCCCATCGCGATACCCACCTGCGCGAGCGCGAGCGCGGGAGCGTCGTTGATGCCGTCGCCGGCCATGGCCACGATCCGCCCCTCGGCCTGGAGGCGGGCGATGACCGCGGCCTTCTGATCGGGCAGGACCTCGGCCTCGACCTGGTCGAGCCCGAGCGTCTTCGCCACCGCTTCTGCGGTGGTGCGGCTATCCCCGGTGAGCATGATCAGGCGAAGACCCTCGGCGCGGAGCAGCCCGATCGCCTCTGCCGTGGACTCGCGGATCGGATCGGCCACGCCGAGGAGCCCCGCCGCCGCTCCGTCGACGGCGACGAGCATCACGGTCTGTCCTTCGAGACGAAGCGTCTCGGCGCGCGCCGCGAGATCCCCGGGAGCAATGCCCAGCTCCTCGAAGAGCCTGGCGTTGCCGAGGGCGACCTTGTGCCCCGTCACCGTTCCCGTGACGCCTTTGCCGGTGATCGATCGGAAGCCTTCGGCCGCGGAGAGCGCGAGCCCGCGGGCCTCGGCGCCGGCGACGATCGCGCTCGCCAGCGGGTGCTCGCTGCCTCGCTCCAGGCTCGCGGCGAGGCGCAGGATCTCATCGGCGGACAGCTCGCCCGCGGTCGCGACCGAGGTGAGCCTGGGCTTGCCCTCCGTGAGCGTCCCGGTCTTGTCGAACACCAGCGTGTCGACCTTCTCCAGGGTCTCGAGCACCTCGGCGTTCTTGATCAGGATCCCGGCGCCGGCGCCGCGCCCGGTGCCGACCATGATCGACATCGGCGTCGCGAGCCCGAGCGCGCAGGGGCAGGCGATGATCAGCACCGCCACCGCGTTCACCAGCGCGTGGGCGAAGCGCGGCTCGGGTCCGATCCACGCCCACGCGAGGAACGTCGCCACCGAGGCCGCGATCACCGCCGGGACGAAGTAGCCGGCGACGACGTCGGCGAGGCGCTGGATCGGCGCGCGGGTGCGCTGGGCGTCGGCCACCATCTGCACGATGCGCGCGAGCAGCGTGTCGCCGCCGACCTTCTCCGCCCGCATGATCAGGCTGCCAGTCCCGTTGACGGTGCCGCCGACCACGCGGTCTCCGATCACCTTCTCGACCGGGATCGGCTCTCCCGTGATCATCGATTCATCGATCGCGCTCGTGCCTTCGAGCACGATCCCATCGACCGGGACCTTCTCTCCCGGCCGCACGCGCAAGCGATCTCCTGCCTGCACCGAGGCGAGCGGGACGTCCTCTTCGCGGCCCGCGTCACCGAGCCGTCGCGCCGTCTTTGGAGCGAGGCCGAGCAGCGCCTTCAACGCGCTGCTCGTCTGGCTGCGCGCGCGCAGCTCGAGCACCTGGCCGAGGAGCACCAGGGTGGTGATCACGCTGGCCGCCTCGAAGTAGACCGGGACCGCGTCGCCGTGGCGAAACGTCGGCGGAAAGAGCCCCGGCGCGATGGTGGCGATCACGCTGTAGCCGAACGCGGCCCCGGTCCCGACCGAGATCAGGGTGAACATGTTGAGATGGCGACTCCGGATCGAGGCCCAGCCGCGCTCGAAGAAGGGCCAGCCGCACCAGACGACGACCGGCGTCGAGAGCGCGAGCTCGATCCACGCGAGCCACCGTCCGAGGAGATGCTGGACGGGCATGCCGGGGATGACGTCGGACATCCCGAGCACGAGCACGACCACGCTGAGCGGGACGCTGATCCAGAAGCGGCGCACCATCGAGGCCAGCTCGTCGTTGGGCGCCTCGTCGAGGGTGGCGACCTGGGGCTCGAGCGCCATCCCGCAAATGGGGCATGCTCCCGGCCCTTTTTGCACGATCTCCGGGTGCATGGGGCAGGTGTAGAGCGCCCCCGCAGCAGCCGGCGGCGAGGGAGTCGGCGGCGCCTGAGCAGCAGCCGCTGGATGAACGTAGCGATCCGGGTCCGCGCGGAACTTCTCCACGCAGCGAGCCCCGCAGAAGAAATAGGTCTCGCCGCCGTGCTCCAGCCGGTGCTTCGCAGTCTCCGGCGACACGCTCATCCCACAGACGGGATCCTTCGCCTTGTCGGCGGGCGGGCGAGGGGCGGGCGTCTCATGGTTCATGTCGGGTTTCCTGCTGGCAATCGAGGGCTCGCTTCTTCCGGCCCTCTCTCCGGAGGTGATGCGCGTCACCCCTGGTCGTTCACGGCACCGAGAAGAGGTTGATATGAAGCATATTGCATCGTGGGCGAACGAGAAGTGCAGCACGCCGTGAAGGCCCGGGTCGTCCTCGCCTGCGCGGCGATGATCGGCGCCGGCTGCACCGGCGGCAGCGCCGAGACGACATCTCCGGCGTTGCGCCGCTGGAGACCAGGGCTCCGGGAAGGCTCCTGCGATCCGCCGGGAGGGCGCTATCGCCACCTTCCGCGCCGCGCCCGGGATGACGACTCGATGGCTCCAGCGACTCGTGAGCTGTCCTCTCGCGCGGAGCGCCGCGCTCGGGCACGTCGTGCCGGAGATGCCTTGCCGTCCTCTCGTCCCGAAGGACGTCTCCGCCCGGGTGACAGCGACCGACACGGGCTCCGCGGTTGCCATCCAATCCGCTTGCGGAGCTTGTTCTGCAGCGCGTGAAGCCTGGTAACGGGCGCACGAGATCCGGCGCAGCGCGCGATTGGACGCACGCCGAGGCCGCGGCGCCCCGCTCTCAGGCCGCTTCGACGCGGTCGCAGTAGGCGTCGAACGTCTTCTTCCAGGCCGGGCGCGCGATACCGCGCTTCTGGAAGGCGAGCACGTTTGGATAGTCCTTGACGACGCTCTCGTCGGTGCCGGCGCCAAGCACGTGTGTCATCAAGATGTCGGCGACGGTGAACTCGTTGGTAGCGACGAACTCTCTGCCCGCGAGCCAGCCGTCGAGCTGCTTCAGGCGCATGTCTCCCCAATGATGAAGCGCATCGCTCGCCTTGGTGCCCTTGCCGCCGTTCAGATCGACGAACCACGCGGTCAGGACCGGGACTTCGATCGTGTTCAGCGCCGCGACGCACCAGCGCAGCACCTGCGCTTCGCCGGCGAGGTCGCGCGGCATCAGCTTACCGCTCTTGCGGGCGAGGTAGAGCAAGATCGCGCCGGACTCGGTGACGACCACGCCGTCGTCGTCGATCACCGGAATCTGTCCGAACGGATTGAGCGCGCGATACGCGGGCGTGTCGAGGTCGTGCTGCGGATGATCCATCCCCACGACCTCGTACGGCAGACCCATCTCCTCCAGCGCCCACAGCACGCGCAGGTCGCGGGTCTTGCCGCGGGCCATCTTGTTCACTCGGGAGAAGCCGTAGACCTTGAGCATGCGCGCAGCTTACTCCGCGCGCGGATGGAGCGGGGCGGCGGAATCCGGCTCGACAGCGGACTTCCGTCTTCCCCCCTCCCAGCGCCCTCGTCGCTCCCCGGAGCCCACCGAGAAACCCCTCGATCCCGCGGCGGTTTTGCCGGAGCTGTCACCCAGGGCCCCGAGGCTCCTCGCGCCGAAGAGCTCGGCGCCGCCGCGATCATCGGATCTCCTTCCGTCGTCGCCAGGCCCGCGGACATGTCGGCGCCGCCCGAAGCGTCGCTGCAGAGCTTCGCTCGCGGCGCCCACGGTGGATATCGAAAGGACGAGGCCCGCGCCCTCCTCGACGCTGGCCAAGGATCTCGTCGAGCTTGCTCGCAACATTCACCCCCTGCCTTCAAGCGTCAGTGCCTTACGCAAACGGCGCTTCCTCGACATCGAGGCAATCCGACCGGAAGAACGCGCCTACGCGGTTCAGGCGCTTCCTGATCAACTGCTCTTTCTTCGACAGCTCTCGTTCAACTTGAGTTGGAATGACAGCCGCTGTCAGGGAGAGAGCGTCGGCGCCGATCCGCGGCGCCGACGGGAAGGGCGAGAGCGTGCCCTCTCCTGGAGCACCGAGCGCGGTCCTCGGACGGCGCGCGACGCGTTCACCCCGCGCTTCCGGGGCACGCACAAGCCCTTCCACTCATGTGAAGCGGCGTGATATTCCTCTTTGATTCTTGTGGATCTCAGTGAGCTCCAGCGCCGGGTCGATCAGCACGTCAAGCTCGATCTGCGCCCGCTCCACGATGCGTACCGCGAACAGGGGGGAGGTGACCTCGACGGCTTCCTCGCGTTCCTCGGCGCGACGCGGGCGGTCGACGCTTCGCTGCTGAAAGAGCTGTGCGCGATGAGCGACGTGGAGACCCCGCAGATCCGGGATCCAGCCTACCGGGGGACCAAGCTCGCGACGTGGGCGAGCGCCGCGATGCCGGGCGCACGAGCCGGCGCGGCGACGGATGTAGCGGCGATCGCGACCCCCACGTCGGACGCGCGCTTCCAGTCGATCTCTCGCCTCGGCGAGGGCGCGATGGGCGCGATCGATATCGCTCGCGACGTGTACCTGCGGCGCAAGGTCGCGCTGAAGACCGTGCTGCCCGGGGTGGCCGAGCACCCCGAGATGTTCGGCCGCTTCCTCTCGGAGATGCAGATCACCGCGCAGCTCGAGCACCCCAACATCGTGCCGGTGTATGCGCTCGACCTGAGCGTCGGCGGCTCGCTCGGCTACGCGATGAAGCTCGTGCACGGACGCGATCTCGAAGCGATCCTGAACGAGGCGCGGGAGAAGGTCGAGAAGGGTCAGCCCCTCGACGACGAGCACACGCTCGAGAAGCGCCTCGAGATCTTCCTCAAGGTCTGCGACGCGCTGGATTACGCGCACTCGAAGGGCATCGTCCACCGCGACCTCAAGCCGGCGAACATCATGATCGGCCGCCACAACGAGGTCTACCTGATGGACTGGGGCATCGCGCGGCCGATGGGCGCCGGCAAAGAGGCCGTCGACGCGGGCTTCGAGGGGGCCGCGCAGCACCAGCGTCCCCAGATCGCGGGCGTGGGGCGAACGGTCGTTGGATCGGTGATCGGGACGCCCGAGTACATGTCGCCGGAGCAGGCGATGGGGAAGAATCCGGAGCTCGATGGGAGGAGCGATCTCTACACGATGGGGCTCATCCTCCAGGAGTGCATGACGCTCCGGAGCGCCGTCGACGGCGCCACGATGATCGAGCTGCTCACCAAGGCGATGCAGGCCAAGCGCAATCCCATCCCCATCGGCAACGGGCCGGGCGCCGTGCCGAGGGAGGTCGATGCCATCATCCGCAAGGCCACGCGGCTCGACCCCAGGGATCGCTACCCGGGGATCCGCGCCTTCGCCGAGGACGTCCGACGCTACCTCCGCGGCGAGGCGGTCAGCGTGCTGCCGGAGGGCGGGCTGCGCCGCGCCGGTCGATGGCTCGCCAAGCACCGCATGGCGACCCTCACGCTCGTCCTCGGGCTCGGCCTCGTGGGCGCCGCGGGCACGATCGGCGCGCTGGTCGCGGGCCAGGCTCGCATCGACGCGGAGCACGCCCGCGAGCTGCGCGTGAGCCAGATGGCCGCCGAGTCGGCGATCCAGACCCAGCTCGTCGACCGCGAGCTGACCCGGTACGAAGCCGCGCTGGACGAGCTCGTCGGCGCCGCGCAGATCGTGCTGAGCAAACAGCCCGCGAGCGAGGTGGCGCCCTACTTCGACGAGAGCTTCCGCGCGAAGGAAACCGCGCCGCCCGACTTCGGTCCTTCCAAGCGCTACGGGCGCGACGTGAGCGTGCTGGCGCCGGTCACGTCGCTCGCCCCCGGCGTCGCCTCGGAGCCGCTCCTCGGGCTCACGCGATCGCTCGCGCTGCTCGGGCCCGCGTTCCGCGCGGTCATGCTCGGATCCTCGGGCGTCGCGTGGCGCGCCTTGCCGCTTTCAGAGCAGCGCGCGCTGATCGCCGACGCCGGCGTGCCCGCGTACCGCGCCTCGATCGCGCTGCGCGAAGGCGTCACGCTGGCGTTCCCGGGCGAGGCGAGCCGGCCGCACGCGGCGCCCGATTTCAAGCTCTTCGAGGGCAAGAGCGGCATCGTGTGGGGCACCCGGACCGTGGTGGATGAAGAGCCGATCCTCCCGGCGACCGCGCCCCTCTACGACGAGCGGGGAGCCTTTCGCGGCGTGGCGCTCCTCGAGGTCTCGCTGACCAGGCTCCTGTCCCAGCCGCAGGAGCTCGGCTACGTGCAGAGCCGCTCGCTCGTCACGCGCGACGGCACGCTCATGGCCGAGGACAGCAAGAACGGCGGCGGGGTACCGCTCGCGCCCGAGGTGCTCGCCTCCATCGCGGCCGGCAAGAGCGGGACGCTCGTCGCGGACGTGAACGGGCGCCGCTACCGGTACTGGTTTCACCCGCTCGCCAGGCTGGACTGGTACTACGTCGCCGCCGGTCAAGAAGAGCGCCTGCTCGCGAGCAACGAGAAGACCGACACCAGCGATCCACGCAAGACCACCGCGCCGCCGCCTTCGCGTCCGTCTCCGAAACCGGTCGCCTCGTCGCCCCCCGCTGCCAGCGCCGCAGCGCCGGCCGAGACCGGCGACGCCGGAGCGGGCGTGGACGCAGGCGACGCGACCGACGGAGGCACGCTGCCGCGAAAGCTCGGCCCGATGCCGAAGTCGTCGGCGGCGGCCAGCGGCGAGGCGCCCCTGCCTCCCAACCCGTTCGAGAAGTGGAAAGTCTACGACAGGAAGAAGAAGCCGTGAGCGCGCTTCCGTCCCCGAACAAGAGGCGTGGAGGGCTGCGGATCACGCTCATGGCCGCGTGCGGGCTCGCGCTGATCAGCGCCGCCGCGGATGCCCGCGCCGACGACCAGCAAAAGGCCGAAGAGCTCTTCGAGCGCGGGCGCAAGCTGATGCAGAGCGCGACCACGCTCGACGAGGCATGCCGCACGCTCGAGGAGAGCCTGAAGTACATGGACCGCGGCGACACGGTGCTGAACCTCGCCGAGTGTCATCGCCGGCAGGGCAAGACGGCGACGGCCTGGGGCGAGTTCGACAAGGCGCTCTCCTACGGCAGCAAGGTCGGCTTCCCCGAGGCCATCCAGGCGGCCACCCAGCTCCGCAACACGCTCGCGACGAAGCTCTCGAGGCTCACCGTCACGATCCCGGGCCCGACCGCCGCGCTCGCGGGCCTCACCGTGGAGGTCGGCGGCAGCCCCTGGCCGCGCGAGCGCTGGAGCACCGCCACCGTGATCGACCCTGGCCCGGTCCAGATCAAGGCCAACGCCCGAGGGTACAAGCCGTTCGAGGTCCGCGTGGACATCGGCGCCGAGAAGGACGCGAAGACGGTTGTCGTCGTGCTCGAGGTCGAGCCGCCGCCTCCGCCGCCGTTACCTCCTCCTCTGCCACCCGCTCCGATCGCAGCGCCGACGCGTCCGCGGTGGCCGTGGATCGTGGGCGGGACCGGCGTCGCGCTCGGCGCCGCGGCGATTGGCGCCGAGATCGTCGCGGTGCGCGCGCACCACGAGCTGAACGCGAAGTGTGGGCTGGCCCGTCAATCGTGCCCGCGCGGGTACGACTTCGGTCCTGCGCGCACCCGCGAGCTGCTAGGCTTTGGACTCTTCGTCGGGCTGGGGACGAGCGGCGTCCTCGCGATCGGGGCAGCGGGGCTGGGGATCGGCCTCTCCTCGCCCGCGCAGACGCGGGGCCCGAGCCTGGTTTTCTCGCCGACGACGATCGCTATCCAGTCGACTTTTTGATGGCTTTCGCGCCGCCGGCGCGAGTGGAGGTGCGAGATGAACGAGATGTCGAACGGTTCTCACCCGCGTCGCGCTTTCCACGTCCAAAGAGGGCTCGCAACAGCGCTCTTCGGCGGGTTCACCGTCACCATGGCGGCCTGTCCGGGCCCGAGCCCGCAAACGACTGGCCCCGGATCGGGGGGCGAGGGCTCGTCGACATCGTCAGCGTCGTCGACATCGTCAGCGTCGTCGACATCGTCATCGACGTCATCGTCGTCATCGTCGTCATCAGCGGCGTCCTCAGCATCGGCCGCTTCGAGCGGGTCGGGCGGGATGACGTGCATAACGCCGAGCGACTGCCCGGCTCCCGCGAACGAGTGCACGACGGCCACCTGCGATGGCGGCGTGTGCGGCTTCGCGCTGGCTGACGCCGGGACGTTGTGCTCCGACGCCCTGGGCACGGTCTGCGACGGCGCGGGGAGCTGCGTGGCCTGCCTCCATGCCGTCGATTGCCAGACGGACCCCAGCTTCGACCCGTGCAGTGATAACGGCGACCACACGGAGCCGCCCATGTGCATGCTGGGCGCGTGCGTGCCCGGCATGGTCACGCACTGTGCCGATACTGGGATGATTTGCACGCAGATGGGGTGCGGGCCCTGCATGAAAAGCGAGGACTGCGGGCCCCCGGAGGACTGCTTCTACAAGGGGTGCAATGCCGTCGGCATGTGCAAGAAGATCGGCCTCCCTCAGGGAAGCAACTGCCTCTCGCCCGCGAACGGCACCTGCACCGGGGCCAACACGTGCGTCTCGAGCAGGTACGTGTTCGTCACCTCGACGACCTTCCCCTCGACCTTCGGCGGTACGCAGACGGCGGACACCATGTGCGGCAAAATCGCCATGGGGGTCGGGCTCGGCGGCACATGGAAGTCGTGGACGAGCGACGGTGCCGGGTCGACGCCGGCCGGGCGCTTCATGCCAAGCCCGGGATCCTACATGCTGCTCGACGACATGAACGTGGTGGCGACCAGCTGGGGCAAGCTCACGAGTGGAGTGCTCGCTCACGGGATCGATGTCGACGAGAAAAAGGATCCGGTGATGATAGCCCACGAGGTCTGGACGGGGACGGCCACGAACGGCACGTACGCTGGCACCTCGTGCGGCAACTGGCAGCTCAATGGCCAGTTCAACCCGAGCGCAGTCGTCGGCGTCGCGGGCAACACCGACGACACCTGGACCGCCGCGCCGAATCCTGGCGTCTGCAGCGCCAAGGCGCGCCTCTACTGCTTCCAGCAGTGAAGGGCCGAGCGTAGGCCAGCGGGAAGCGCGGGCGCCGGATCACGCTGCGGCGCGGATGAGGTCGACGAGCTCTGTGGGGGGGAGGCCGATAGATAGTCGGCGAGGTCGGCGAGCTCAACATCCTTGTGATCAGGGATCGCCAGCGTGCCTTGCGCGAGGAAGCTCCCGGCGTTGCTCTTGATGATCCAGTGAAGTTTGCTCGATCCCGACGGCGTCCGAGACCTGGAGAGCTTCGCCGTCCGGCCACTCGATGGCAATATCGCCCCGGAGAGCGCGCAGCTCGGTGAGAGCTTCAAGCGCGCGTTCGACGTCGGGGAGGACGAAGTCTGCGTCTCCGCTCCGCCACGCGGCGAGGGCGGGACAGGCGGAGAGGACGCTCTCGAACCTCCGTGTCTCCTCCTCGCTATCGCGCGACGCGCGGGCGGGGCGGCCGGCGAGCTGGGCGAGAAACGTCGCGCCGCCGCGACCAGGGCGCGCGAGAGGGCCCTTGGCTCCGAGCGGACGCACGTGAGCAGCTGCCGAGAGCCCGCTGCCGAGCGCGCGAAGCAGGAAATATGGGCGGGGATCTCCACGAACCGCCTCGGCGTCCGCCGCGTCGCTGGAGAGGTCCGCTTGAACGGCGACGCGGTCCGACAACGCGCTCAGGGTCGCGCGAAGCTGGGTTTCACCCGAGGTCGGTACGTCGAGCGGCTTGGTGCCGAGCGCTCGCGCAATCGCATGATGGATCGGCGCGAACTCGACGATCTCCACCGCCCGCGGGCCGCTCTCCACAATCGTGACAGTCTCCTTTTCATTCCTGGGCCTGGGCACAAGCGAGAGCGACATGCGCCCGTTGGCCCTCACGACCTCGAGTCGGGGCGCTGCTTCGCGGATCTCGCACTGTTCGAACAGACCGTCAGACACCTCGACGACCACGTTGGCGCTGCCCGCGAGAGCGCGCAGGGCGCGCGCGTCGTCGAGGGAGTAGTCGGTCCGCGGATATCGCCCGTACGACTCGTACGTGGTTGTGCCCTTGATGGTCGCGCACGCGACGAGGTCGGCGTCGGAAAGGAACCCGAGCGCTCTGCCTTCCTCGAACAGGCGCTTGAACGCGACCGGTCTCCCCTTCGACCACGCGCCCTTCGTCCTCGTCTGCTCCCGCGGCTCGAGGGTGATCCCGTAGGGGTGCTTGCGGACGATCCAGGCCAGCCGGCGATCGGTCTCCCCTCTCGGCACGCCGAGCGCGGGTTTGGCGGGCTTCTGGGCGGAGGCGATCTCGAGGAGCAGGCCCAGCTTCTCCGCCCAGCGCTCACGCGGCGACACCACGGTAGCGAGGCGAGCCCCCTCGATGTCCGGGTGGGCGCGTGATGCCTTTGCCGAGAGGACAGCGAGGATGTCCGCAGCCTGGGCGGCGTACCAGCGAAGCCCGGCAGCCTCTGCGCGTGCGCGTCGTTTTTCGAGCTCGGCCCGCACGTCGTTTGGCAGCTTGGCCTTCGTCCACAGGGCCGCCGCAGCCTGGAGGAGGACGTCCATCGGATCTCGGCGCTCGACATCCCCCGTGCGAGTGATGAAGAGGAGATAGTCTGGCTCGTCGCGACCGGCAAGAACGCCGAGGACCTCGGACAAAATCGCGTAGCTCGCGTGCAGAGGATGCGTGTCCTTGACCGCCTCGGAGAGGTCCTTGGCGCGAGCGAGGCTCGGGAGAGTGCCTTCGGCGATCAGCGCGACGACGAAGAACACCCCCATCCGCTCCGGGAACAGGCGCGCTCGCTTGCCCGCCATCTCGAGATAGACCACGAGGGCAGCTTCGTAGGCGGTGATCGCCTCGGCGGTCTGCCCCCGCAGAAACAGCAGAAGGGCACGAACCACGTCCGACTCGATGGATCGGCGGCCCGCGAGCCGGCGCTCGGCGTCATCGAGCCGGCCTCGGAGGACGAGCTGTTCGAGGAGGACTCGATGCTCGGAATCGGTCAGTTCCGCCTCCGCTTCGAGCATCGCGAACGCCTCCTCCGCTGGATCGAGGTTGGCGGCCGAGGTCTCGACGACGCCCGCGAGCGCATGACTGCGGAGATCGGCTGGCAGCTCCGCGACCCAGGCCGGGTCGAAGGGTTTGCAAACATCGGAGAACACATGGCGCGGGAGCTCGCGGACGAGGGCGCGCGCGGCCTCCCATTGACGGGAGTAGAGCTCGATCCGCATCTCGCGCACCGCGAGGGCCCATGTCGAGAAAGGCTTGTCCGACGTGCGCCGAGGAGGCCGCAGCGCGCGCGCGACCGCCGCCACTTGCTCGAACCGGCCATCCCGCGCGACGGCCTTCGTGGCCTGCTGCATCAGCCCCGCGGGTACGGCGAAATCTCCCTTGCCGGTGACGATGCCGCGTTCCTTCAAGCTGTTCAGGATCGGGAGGACGTCGTCATTCCTGGGAGAATGACCGCTGATCCGTAGGCCCATCTTGCCAAGACCGCGTGCGAGGAGGCTCACCGTCTCGCTGTCGAAGAGCACCGAGAGCAGCTCGACGACCGCGCGCTCGCCAGGCTCCAGCTCCGCGAGGAGCTCGACCGGCTGCCTGTTGGTGAGTGGGCTGCAGGGCGCGGGCTTCGATGACCGGTCGGAGGAATGCACGCGGCCATCCTACCTGCGCGAGGGCAGGTTCGCGTAAGTCTGCGCGAGCTCGACCAGGCCATCGGCGTCACTCATCAGTCTCACGCACGGGAGCCGGGAAGACATCTCCGTCGGACACGCTGACATCCCTGAAACGGTCAAAGGGGGGTTCCGCTCTCAGCGCGACTCACCGCGCTTGTCGCTCGGGTGAAATCGCAGCCGAGAGCGGCCTCTGCAAGGCCGCATCGACCTCGGGAAACCTGGGGCGCCCCCGGCAAGAATCGGACTTGCGACCTTCGGTTTAGGAAACCGCTGCTCTATCCACTGAGCTACGGGGGCGAACCGTCTGGAATCGCGGCCGAATCTTGCACGTCTCGTTTTTTTTCGCAAGCTCGGCGCAGCGCATCATTTCGTGCGGGTCGGTCGCGATCGCCGCCCTGGACGCGGTCGCCGGCGCACCCGCAAATGTGCCGCATGACCGCCGCGCCGATCCGGGCTAAATCGCTCGGCCAATGAGCACGCTGTCGAAGCTGAACCCGTCCGTCGCCTCCGCATCTGCCGGCCGCATCTGGGAAGAGGAGATCGTCCCTGCACTCTTCGAGTACATCCGGATCCCCAACAAATCGCAGGCGTTCGATCCGGCGTGGCGCGAGCACGGGCACATGGAGCGCGCCGTCTCGCTCATCGAAGCGTGGTGCCGCCGGCAGCCCGTGAAGGGGCTCACGGTCGAGGTCGTGCGGCTCGCCGATCGCAGCCCGGTGATCCTCATGGAAGTGCCGGGCAGCAGCGACGACACGATCCTCCTCTACGGCCACCTCGACAAGCAACCCGAGATGGTCGGGTGGCGCGAAGGCCTCTCGCCGTGGGAGCCCGTGCGCGAAGGCGACAAGCTCTATGGCCGCGGCGGCGCCGACGACGGCTACTCCGCCTTCGCCTCGCTCGCCGCGATCCGCCTCCTGCAAGAGCAGATGATCCCCCACGCGCGCTGCGTGATCCTGATCGAGGCCGGCGAGGAGAGCGGCAGCCCCGATCTGCCCGCGTACATCGAGCTCCTCGCCGAGCGCATCGGCAAGCCCAGCCTCGTCGTGTGCCTCGACTCGGGGTGCGGCAACTACGATCAGATGTGGTCGACCACGTCGCTCCGCGGCCTCGTCGGCGGCAACCTCAAGGTCCAGATCCTCACCGAGGGCGTGCACTCCGGCGGCGCCAGCGGCATCGTCCCGTCCACGTTCCGGATCGTGCGCCAGCTCCTCTCGCGCATCGAAGACGAAGCCTCGGGGCGCGTGCTGCTCGACGAGCTCCACATCAACATTCCCGAGGGCCGCCTCGCGCAGGCCAAGGCCGCCGCCGACGCGCTGGGCGAGGTCGTCGCGGGCGAGTTCCCCTGGGTCCCCGGAGGCCGGCCGATGGGCGACGATCGCACCCAGCTCGTGCTCAACCGCACCTGGCGTCCCACGGTCTCGGTCACCGGCGTCGACGGCATGCCCTCGCTCGAGAACGCGGGCAACGTGCTCCGCCCGCAGACCACCTTCAAGCTCTCGGTGCGCATCCCCCCGCGCGTCGATCCGCAGCGCGCCACCATCGCCTTGAAGGCCGCGCTCGAGAAGGATCCGCCCTACGGCGCGCACGTCACCTTCGACTCCGAGAAGGCCGGCCAGGGCTGGGACGCGCCCGCGCTCGCGCCGTGGCTCGAGGCCGCGCAGAACCACGCCTCCGAGGCCTATTTCGGCAAGCCCGCGATGGCGATGGGCGAGGGCGGGACCATCCCGTTCATGGGCATGCTCGGCGAGAAATTCCCCGAGGCGCAGTTCCTGATCACCGGCGTCCTCGGCCCGCAATCGAACGCCCACGGCCCGAACGAGTTCCTCCACATCCCCACCGGGAAGAAGCTCACCTGCTGCGTGGCCAGCGTCATCGCCGACCACCACACCCGCTGAGCGCGCCGCGATCGCCTACAGATCAAGCTGGATTCGATCGAGGACCTGCCTCGTCCCGTCGATCTGCATCGACCAGTAGGCGTCGCGCGCCACGGCCTCGCGGTCGCCCTTCGCGCGGCCGACGAGGGTGGGGTTCTCGGGTTGGTCCACGACCTTGATCCCCGGCGTCGTGTACTTCCAGGAGAGCTCCTCGGCGCGGCCCGGGACGACGGCCTGGAAGTCGACGCGGAAGCGCACGTCGGCCACGCGCAGCTTCTCGCGCTTCGAGGCCAGCGCCCCCTCGGCGATCGGCTCGCAGAGCACGGTGATCGACGGTCGGCCGGTCTCGGCGCCGAGCCCCGCGCCCCTCGGCCGCACCGTCCCGTTGGCGAACGACGAGAGGATCCACTCGTTCAGATCGGCGCGCAGACCTTGCTCGCTGCTGGTGAGCGCCGAGGCCTCGAGCTGGAGATCGGCGGGCAGGTACTCCGCGCCGTAGCGCTCCGCGAGCTTCACGTCGCTGGCGGTGAGCGCGGCGCTCGGGTTGATGCTCACGTCGAGGTTGATCGACGGATCGCCTCGATCCTCGAGCTCGGCGAGCAGCGCCGTGACGAAGCGCACGCCGGCCGGGCTGCGCGTGCGCGTGCGGAACGTCGCGAGCGCGTCCGCGTACATGGCGTGGATCTTCGCCTTGATCTCCGCGGCGTGGGCGCTGTCCGGGTACTCGCGCACGAAGGCCCCGAGGTCGCCGGCGTCGGCGCTCTTCTCGATCTCGGCGTAGGCGGCCGCGGGCAAGAGCACGCTCTGCACCTCGTCGGCGTGGCGCTTCCCGTGCTTCAGATAGAAGCGATAGCTCCGGGCCTCGCCCGATTTACGCGCGTGCGCGAAGAGCTGATCGTCGGCCTGATCGGCGCGCGGGCCGCGCTTCTTGATGTACTCCACCAGGGCGTCGAGATCGCCCTTTTGCATCTCGTACAGCGCCTCTTCGGCCTGCGCCGAGCCGGCGCCCCCGCGGCGCACGGCGGCCGCCAGCGCCTTCGCGTCGTGCTTGGTGAGATCGAAGAGCGCGGCCTCGGCGTCGACGGCGCGCGGGCCCTTTCGCGCCAGGTAATCGTTGAGCGCCTCGACGTCGCCGCGGGCGCGATCGAGGCGGATCGCGTCGATCTCGTCGACGTGGCGCACGCCTGCGTACGCGCCGATCTTCCAGCGGTGGGGATCGTTGGTGCGGTCGGCGATCTCGATCGCCTCGACGAACATCTCGTCGTCGCTGAGGCGGTTGCGGAGCGCGAAGAGGCCCACGCCGACGAGCGCGGACACCACGAGGATCGCCGGCGCGAGCTGCGGCAGCGGCGCGCGCAGGAGCCACGATCGCCTGTTGCTCGCGTCGGCCTCGGCGCTGGCCCAGTCGTCGGACACGCGCAGCTCGAAGAACGGATCGAGCCGCTCCATCCGCGGTTGATCGTCCGGGAGGATCATCGCCACCGCGGCGTCGACCGCGGATTTCACGCGCTCGGCGAGCACCTCGGCCCGGCCCTGCGCGTCGAAGACCACCTCGTGCGCGTCGGCGAAGATCAGCACGACGGCGGCGCCGCGCTTCCCGGGCCGCGCCTCGACGCGGCGGAGCGTGTGGAGCTCGGTGACGCGAACGCGCGGGCCCTCGACCTCGACGAGATCGAGCGCGAACAGGTAGCGCCCGTCGGGGAACGGCGCGCCGCCGTGCCCGCGCGCGAGCCGGACCGCGCGGACCGCCGCGAAGAGGAGCGCGAAGATCGCGACCGCGTGGGCCGCGGCGTAGGCGCGAGGCTCGATCGAAAGCGGGTTCGTCGCGTCGCCAAACCCCTTGAACCAGAGCACCGCCTCGACGACGAGCGCGGCCGCCGCGATGATCCGCCAGAGGCCCGCGGACTGCGGGCGGCGTCGGTAAGCATCGACGAGCAGCGGCGTCGGCGCGCTGCCGTGGAGGAGCGACCCCGTGAGCCGCTCGCGCACCACCGAGGGCAGCCGATCGAAGACCAGGTTGCGGACGTGGCGCGCCTCGGAGCCCGGCCTTCGGTAGGTTGCAGCAGACATGGGGTGAGGCACGGTACGGCCGCGACCCGGCGGCCTCAAGCCGCTTTCAGGCGAATCCCGCAGCGCCTCAAGCCGCTTTCTTGTACGCCCCACCGGCCGCGATCGCCGCCATCGACGCGTCGGCGAGCTCGATCTCCCGGTCAGCCGCCGTCTTGCGCGCCACCAGGCCTCGCCACTCGATCAGCTTCTTCATCGTCAGCGTCACCAGCGAGAGCGCCACGAGGATGGAAGCGACGCTGAACGCCGCGGCGAAATGATACTCGTTGTAGAGCACCTCGACGTGGAGAGGCACGGTGTTGGTCTCCCCGCGGATGTGGCCGGAGACCACCGACACGGCGCCGAACTCCCCCATGGCGCGCGCGGTGCAAAGCACGGTGCCATAGAGCAAACCCCACTTGATGTTGGGCAGCGTGATCCGGAAGAACGTTTGCCAGCCGCTGGCGCCGAGCACCAGAGCGGCCTCTTCCTCCTCCGATCCCTGCGCCTGCATGAAGGGGATCAGCTCGCGCGCGACGAACGGGAAGGTGACGAAGGTGGTCGCGAGGACGATCCCGGGGACAGCGAAGATGATCTTGATATCGTGCTCCTGGAGCATGGGCCCGAGGACACCTCGGGCCCCGAAGAGCAGCACGAAGATCATCCCGGCGATGACCGGCGAGACGGCGACCGGGAGATCGATCAACGTTATCAGCAGGTTCTTCCCGCGAAACTCGAACCGGGTAATCACCCACGCCGCCGCGACGCCGAAGACCACGTTGAGCGGCACCGCGATGCACGTCGTCAGCAGCGTCAGGCGGATCGCAGCCAGGGTGTCGGGCGCGGTGACCGCGGTGAAATAAGCCCCGACGCCGTCGCGGAGCGCCTCGACGAAGACGGCGAGGAGCGGGAGGAAGAGGAAGAGCGAGAGGAAGATCAGCGAGAGGGCGATGAGGACGACCCGGACCACGGGAGAGTCCTTGCCGGCGCGGCGATTGACGCTCACCGCGACACCCGCTTGCCGCTCCAGGCCTGGAGTCGATTGACCAGCAGGAGCAGCGCGAACGAGCTGGTCAGCATCACCACGGCGATGGCCGTGGCGCCGGCGTAGTCGTAGGCCTCGAGCTTGCTCATGATCAGGAGCGGGACGATCTCGGTCTTCATCGGCATGTTGCCGGAGATGAAGACCACCGAGCCGTACTCGCCGAGGGCGCGCGCGAAGGCCAGCGTGAACCCGGTGATCACCGCGGGCCACAGCGCCGGGAGCGTGACCCGGGTGAAGGTCTGGAAGCGGGTCGCGCCGAGCGTAGCCGCGGCCTCTTCCTGATCGAGATCGATGTCCTCGAGCACCGGCTGCACGGTGCGCACGACGAACGGGAGCCCGACGAACACCAGAGCGATGATCACCCCGAGGCGGCTGAACGCGGCCTGGATCCCGATCTGCACGAGGTAGCGACCGAGCCAGCCACGGCTCGCGTAGATCCCGGTGAGCGCGATCCCGGCGACTGCGGTGGGCAGCGCGAACGGGAGATCGACGAGGGCGTCGACGAGGCCGCGCCCGGGGAAGCGGTAGCGCGAGAGCACCCACGCGAGGATCACCCCGAAGACCGCGTTGATCAGCGCCGCGGCGAACGAGGCGCCGAAGCTGAGCTGGTACGCGGCGACGGCCTGCGGCGAGAGGACCGTGGACCAGAAGCGCGACCAGCCGATGGTGGACGACTCGAGGAAGATCGTCGCCAGCGGGATCAGGACGATGAGCGAGAGGTACGCGACGGTGATGCCCATGGAGAGGCTGAAGCCCGGGAGCACGCCCCGGCGCTTCAAAAGAAGCCTCTCCAGCAGCGGGATGCCTCGTCGCGCCGCGGTCCTCGTCGCGCTCGCGGTCACTTCCCGACCTGGTAGATCTGGTCGAAGATCCCGCCGTCGGCGAAGTGCGTTTTGTGGAGCGCCTCCCAGCCGCCGAGCTTCTCGACGGTGATGAGATCGAGGGTCGGGAACTGCTTCTCGAACTCCTTGGCGACGATCGGGAGGCGCGGCCGATAGTAGTGCTTGCCGACCAGGCGCTGGCCCTCGGGCGTGTAGAGGAACTCGAGGTAAGCCTGCGCTGCGGCGCGCGTGCCGCGCTTGTCGACGACCTTGTCGACCACGGCGACCGGCGGCTCGGCGAGGATCGAGAGCTTCGGCATCACGATCTCGAAGGCCCCGGCCTGGAGCCGGTGCGTCGCGAGGAGAGCTTCATTTTCCCAGGTGATCAGCACGTCGCCGATCCCGCGCTCGACGAAGGTGGTGGTCGCGCCGCGCGCGCCGGAGTCGAGCACCGGGACGTTCTTGAAGATCTTGCCGACGAACTCCTTGGCGCTGGCGTCGTTGCCGCCGGGCTGCGAGATCGCGTAGCCCCACGCGCCGAGGTAGTTCCAGCGCGCGCCGCCGCCGGTCTTGGGGTTCGGGGTGATCACCGCGACGCCGGGCCGCGCGAGATCGTCCCAGTCCTTGATCCCCTTCGGGTTGCCGGTGCGCACCAGGAACACGATCGTCGAGGTGTACGGCGCGCTGTTGCTCGCGAGCTTCTTCTGCCACTCCGGCGCGATCGATCCCGACCTCGCGATCGCGTCGATGTCGTACGCGAGAGCGAGCGTGACCACGTCGGCGTCGAGCCCGTCGATCACCGCGCGGGCTTGTTTCCCCGAGCCGGCGTGCGATTGCTTGATCGTCACCGTCTGCCCGGTCTTCGCGAGCCACTCCTTCGCGAACGCCGCGTTCTCTTCCTCGTAGAGCTCGCGCGTCGGATCGTAGGAGGCGTTGAGGAGCTGGATCGGGCCCTTTCCATCGGCCGGCGCGGACTTTCCGCAGCCGGTGAGCGCGGCGGCGGCGACGAGGGCGAGCGCGGCGAGCGCGCGGCGAGCGGGCGAGAAAAGCGAGGTCATGGTGCTTTCGCGAGGGGCAACATCCGTTATAACGGACGACCTGTCAAGGAAGTTTCTGGGCCCGCCAGCGGGCTGACGCTGCGCAGTCTGTTGACTTTTGAGGGAATAGGGACGAAACGGCGCGGTTACGGGGCGCTGAGTTGACACGGATCGCCGCGCCCCCAGGATGGCGCCCCCTCCCCCGGGGGACATCTGAATTCCGCCCATTTCTCGGGCGATTTCCAGTGGTTTTGCGGTTTTCACCGGCGTCCCACGACGCGACGGGGCTCGCCCGCCGCGACGACGGCGACAAGGAGCCAAGGAGGTTGGATTGTCTAGCGATGTGATGATCGAGGCCA
>JBDTXR010000119.1:0-22103 GCA_040006075.1 Byssovorax sp.
TCACGC
The DNA here is from genome assembly GCA_040006075.1 of Byssovorax sp. Taxonomy (GTDB): domain Bacteria; phylum Myxococcota_A; class Polyangia; order Polyangiales; family Polyangiaceae; genus JANYGI01. The sequence continues at coordinate 7 of JBDTXR010000119.1, forward strand.
GCACCGGGAGCGTGTTGATGAAGAGGCCGACCATGCGATCGATCCCCGGTACCGGCGCGCCGCGGCCCGAGACGGTGGCGCCGAAGAGCACGTCGTCCTCGCCGCTGTAGCGCGCGAGGAGCAGCGCCCAGGCGCCCTGCACCAGCGTGCTCAGCGTGAGCTGGTGCTGCCGCGCGAAGGCCGTGAGCGAGGCCGACTCGTCGGCGGTGAAGACCAGCATGGTCTCGTCGACCTCGTGCGCTTCGCCTTCGTTTACCGGGTGATCGACGCGAAATGGGGTCGGCGCGACGAAGCCCGCGAGGGTCTTCTTCCAGAAAGTCTCAGCACCGCTGAGACTTTGCTTGTTGAGCCAGCCGATGTAGTCGCCGAAGGGCTTGACGCGATCGAGGCGCGGCTCTTTCCCCGTGGAGTAGGCCGCGTACATCGCGAAGACCTCCTTCACGAGCAGCGGGAGCGACCAGCCGTCGATGATCAGGTGGTGCAAGCTCCAGATGAAGCGGTACGTGGTGTCGGTGAGCCGGAGCAGCGAGAGGCGCATCAGCGGCGCGCGGGTGAGATCGAAGCTCTTGTTGCACTCGTCGGCGGCGTAGCTCGTCACCCAGGCGTTGCGCTCGCCCTCCGGCATCTCGCGGAGATCGCGCTGCTCGACCGGGATCAGGATCCGCTTGCGGACGATCTGCATCGGCTTCTCGAGCCGCTCCCAGACGAAGGCCGTGCGCAGGATCGGGTGCCGGTCGACGACCTCTTGCCAGGCGCGCAGGAAGGCCGCCTCGTCGAGGATCCCTCGCAAGGTCCAGTCGATCTGCACCGGGTAGGAGGCCTCTTGCGAGGCCACCAGCGAGTGGAAGAGCAGCCCCTGTTGCATCGGCGACAGGGAGTAAATGTTCTCGATGTTCTTCCGGCTCATGATCCGATCCCGCTCTTGAATCCGACGTGCGACATCAGTCGTCGTCCAGGCCCGCCAGCATGTCGATGACGTCCTGGGTCAGCTCTTCCTGCTGGAAATCCGAGGGCGTGTACCCGCCCGCGTCGGGCGAGAGGCAGTGCGCGATAAGACCGCGCAGATCGTCGAGGTAGCGCGCCGCGAGGCGCTCGACCGACTCGCGCTCGTGCACCGCGTCGCTGTAGAGAAAGCGCACCGTGAGCACGCCCTTCGAGACGCTCCCGTTGAAGTCGAGGAGGTAGCGACGCCGCGCGCGCGGGCTGTGCGTGGGCCCGCTCGACTCGCGCGCCCAGCGGAACGGCGACGACTCGGGGAGCGCTTGATCGAGCTGCCCGAGGTAGTTGAAGCTGACCTCGGCCTGCGGGAGCGCGGCGAGCTCGGCGCTGATCGCGTCGCCTTCGCGCAGGTACCGGAGCGCTCCGTGACCGAGGCCGCGCGTGGGGATGGCGCGGAGCTGCTCCTTCACTGATTTGATGGTCGCGCCGGCGCCGGCCTGCGCGTCGACGTCGAGCACCACCGGGTACACCGTGGTGAACCACCCGACGGTGCGGGTGAGATCGACGTCCTCGAAGAGCTCTTCGCGGCCGTGGCCCTCGAGATCGATCAGGACCACGTCGGAGGCGGTGAGGTCGCCGAAGGCCTGGGCGAAGGCCGCGAGCAGGATGTCGTTGATCTGCGTCTGGTAGGCCTCGGGCACCTCGCGGAGGAGCTGCGTCGTCTCCTCGGCCGAGAGCGACACGCTGACGACGCGCATCGTCGACTCGAGGTTCTCGCCGTCGCGGTGATCGACGGGGAGCCGACCGGCGCGCTGACGCACCGGATCGAGCCAGAATTCCCGCTCTTCCGCGACGATCTCGGAGCGGGCGTACTCGGTGAGCTTCTCGGCCCAGCGCTTGAACGAGGTGGTCTTGGGGGGCAGCGCGACGGCCTCGCCGCGGCAGCGCTGCTCGTACGCCGTCCAGAGATCGTCGAGCAGGATCCGCCACGAGACGCCGTCGACCGCGAGGTGATGGATGACCAGGAGGAGCCGCGCCGGAGCGCCCTCGCCGCTCTCGAAGAGCACGGCGCGGAGCACCGGGCCGCGCGCGAGATCCAGGCTCGCTTGAGCCTCGGCGGCGGCCTTCTCGATCACCGCCTTGCGGTCGCCCTCGGCCACGCCCGCGAGATCGACGCGATCGAGCGGAACCGCGCCGCCCGGCGCCGCGAACGTCTGGGCGTCGCCGTCGAGCCGCACCCGGAGCGCGTCGTGATGCGCGAGCAGCCCGGCGAGCGCCTGCTCGATCGCGCCCGCGTCGATGCCGCCCGGCACCTCCAGGAAGCTCGACTGGTTGTGGTGCTGCGGATCCACGAGCCGCTGCTCGTGCCACCACCGTTGAATTGGTGTCATAGGTGCCTGCCCCGTAACTGCGCCTTGCTCCGCCGTGACCTCGGCGGTGAAGCCCACGACCTCGGCCAGCTCGGCGATGGTCGGGTGCTGGAAGAGCTGCCGCGGCGTGATCCGGAAGCCGGCCTGCTGGGCGCGGGCGACGATCTGGATCGAGAGGATCGAGTCGCCGCCGATCTCGAAGAAGTTGTCGCGCACGCCGACCTGCGGGAGCCGGAGCACGCTCGCCCAGATCTTCGCCAGCTCTTCCTCGGCGCCCAGGGTGGGTGCGACGAACTCGGCGCCGAGGTCGGGTCGCTCGCCCTCTTCCGGAGCCGGGAGCGCGCGCCGATCGACCTTGCCGTTCTCGGTGAGCGGGAGCGCGGCGAGGAGCACGAACGCCGACGGGACCATGGAGTCGGGGAGCTTGTCCTTGAGGAAGGCGCGGAGCTCGCCGACGGTCGGCGCCGAGCCGTCGCGACAGACCAGGTACGCGACGAGCCGCTTCTCTCCGGGCCCGTCCTCGCGCGCCAGGACCACCGCCTCGCGCACCGCGGGGTGGGTGTCGAGCACCGCTTCGATCTCGCCGAGCTCGATCCGGAAGCCGCGGATCTTCACCTGGTGATCGATCCGACCGAGGTACTCGATGTCCCCGCTCGCGAGGACGCGCGCCAGATCGCCGGTGCGGTAGAGGCGCGCTCCGGGCCTGGGATTGAAGGGATCCGGGAGGAAGCGCTCGGCCGTGAGCTCGGGCCGATCGAGGTAGCCGCGCGAGACACCCGCGCCGCCGACGTACATCTCGCCGGGCACCCCGAGCGGGGCGAGCACGCCCCGCGGATCGAGCACGTAGACTTGGAGATCGGGGATGGCCTTGCCAATGACGCTGGACCAGGCGCGATCGAGATCGCCCTTGCTCACCGGGCGATAGGTGACGTGGACCGTGGTTTCCGTGATGCCGTACATGTTGACGAGCTGCGGCTCCACGTCGCCGTGCCGGTCCCACCAGCCGCGGAGATCGCCGATGTCGAGCGCCTCGCCGCCGAAGATCACGTAGCGGAGGCGAAGCGCGGCCGCGTCCTTCGGCGCGGCCAGTTCGTCGATGTGGACGAGCTGGCGGAAGGCCGACGGCGTCTGGTTCAGCACCGTCACGCCCTCGTCCCCGAGGAGCTTGTAGAACGCCAAAGGCTCGCGCGAGATCCAGTACGGGACGATGACCAGGCGGCCGCCGTAGAGCAGCGCACCCCAGATTTCCCAGACCGAGAAGTCGAACGCGTACGAGTGGAACAGGGTCCACACGTCGCTCGCGTTGAAGCCGTACCAGGCGTCGGTGGCCGTGAAGAGGCGCGCGACGTTGGCGTGGGTGACCATCGCCCCCTTGGGCTTGCCGGTCGAGCCCGAGGTGTAGATCACGTAGGCCGTGCGGTACGGATCCGGCGGTACCGCCAGGCGATCCGCGCGCTCCTTCGCGATGGTGTCCCACTCCGCGTCGAGGCAGATCACCGCGGCGCTGTGGGCTGGGATCGTCGCCGCGAGCTCGGTCTGGGTGAGCAGGACCGGGACCTTCGAGTCCTCGATCATGAAGGCCAGGCGCGGCTTCGGGTACTCGGGATCGAGCGGCACGTAGGCCGCGCCGGCCTTCAAGATCCCCAGGATCCCGACCATCATCTCGATCGATCGCTGGACGCAGAGACCGACGAGCGCGCCGGGCTTCACGCCCTTGCCGACGAGGTGGCGGGCGAGCTGGTTCGCCCGATCGTCGAGCTCGCGGTAGGTGAGCGTGCGGCCGTCCACCGTGAGCGCGGGGGCCTCGGGCGAGCGATCGACCTGCTGCTCGAAGAGCGCGTGGATCGATGTCTCCGCCGGGTACACAGCGTTGACGTCGTTGAGCTCCGTCAGCAGCCGGTGACGCTCGGCCGGCGAGAGCATGGGCAGATCGCCGATCTTCGCGGCCGGATCGGCGACGACGCCCTCGAGGATCGAGCGGAAATGCGCCAGCATCCGCTCGATCGTGGCGCCGTCGAAGAGATCGACGTCGTACTCGAAGGAGCAGACCAGGCCGTCCCGGGTCTCGCCCATCACCAGGGTGAGATCGAACTTCGAGGTCGAGCTCTCCGAGGCGACGCCGGAGATCTGGAGGCCGGGCAGCGCGATGGCCTCGGAGGGCGCGTTCTGGAGCGCGAAGATCACCTGGAAGAGCGGGGTGCGGCTGAGATCGCGCTCGGGCGCGAGCTCGGTCACCAGGCGCTCGAAGGGCATGTCCTGGTGGGCGTAGGCGCCGAGGCAGGTCTCGCGGACCTGGCGCACCAGGGCCTCGAAGGGGAGATCGCCGGTGAGCCTGGCGCGGAGGACCAGGGTGTTGACGAAGAAGCCGATCAGGCTCTCGGTCTCGGCGCGGGTGCGGTTGGCGATCGGCGTCCCGACGACGAGATCGCCCTGCCCCGTGGTGCGGTGCAGGAGCACGTCGAAGGCCGCGAGGAGCAGCATGAAGAGGGTGACGCCGGAGCGGCGCGCGAGGGCGTTGAGCCCCTCGCCCAGGCCCTGGGCGAGGGTGAAGAAGCGGCGCTCGCCCCGGTGCGCCGGGATGGCCGGGCGCGGGCGATCGGTGGGCAGATCGAGGACGCCGGGCGCGCCGCCGAGGGCCTGCCGCCAGTACCCGAGCTGCTGCTCGAGCGAGTCGCCCGAGAGGAACGCGCGCTGCCACGCGGCGTAGTCGGCGTACTGGAGCGGGAGCTCCGGCAACGCCGGCGCGACGCCGCCGGCAAAGGCGGCGTAGAGCGCGCCGAGCTCGCGGTTGGTCACCCCGCTCGACCAGGCGTCGGACACGATGTGGTGCATCGTCAACGCCAGCACGTGCTCGCGCGGATCGAGCTGGAAAAGACGGGCGCGGAGCAGCGGCCCGGTCGCGAGATCGAAGGGCCGGCGCGCGCCGAGGGAGAGCTCGGCGGCGAGCGCGGCCTCGCGATCGTCGCGCGTGCCTTCGCCGAGCACCGTGAGCGGGAGCGGCACGTCGAGCGACGCGTGGATCACCTGGACGGGGCGGCCCTGGTGGGTGGAGAACGTGGTGCGCAGGACCTCGTGCCGGGCCACGAGCGCCGCGAGCGCGCGCTGGAGCGCGACCGGATCGAGATCGCCGGTGAGGCGCAGCGCCAGCGGGACGAGGTACGAGGTGTCGTCGGGCTCGAACTGGTTCAGGAACCAGAGCCGCTCCTGCGCGAACGAGAGCGCGAGCGGCGCGCGGCGATCGGCGCGGGTGACCGGCGGGATCGCCGCCGCGAAGCCGCCCTGAAGCGCGCGAAGGACCTCGCCGGCGAGCTCGGCGGGCGACGGCGCCTCGAAGAGGCTGCGGAGCGGGAGCTCGACGCCGAAGGCCGCGCGGATGCGGGCGATGGCCTGCGTGGCGAGGAGCGAGTGACCGCCGAGCTCGAAGAAGCCGTCGCGCGCCGACACCCGCGGGAGCTTGAGGACCTCGGCGAAGATCGCGGCGATGCCCTCTTCCACCGGGCCGCGCGGGGCCACGTGGGCGCGCGCCTCGACGACCGCGGCGTCGGGCGCGGGGAGCGCGCGGCGATCGACCTTGCCGTTCTCGGTGATCGGGAGCGCCGCGAGCGTGACGAAGGCCGCCGGCACCATGTAGTCGGGGAGCTTCTCCTTGAGGAAAACCCTCAAATCCGAGGCTTTCGGCGCTTCCCCATCGCACACGAGGTACGCGACGAGGCGCTTCTCGCCGGGGGCATCCTCGCGGGCCAGGACCACCGCTTCGCGCACCGCCGGGTGCTGATCGAGGACGGCCTCGATCTCGCCGAGCTCGATCCGGAAGCCGCGGATCTTCACCTGGTGATCGATGCGGCCGAGGTACTCGATGTCCCCGCCTTCGAGCACGCGGGCGAGATCGCCGGTGCGGTAGAGCCGCTTTCCCGGGTGGAACGGATCGGGGAGGAAGCGCTCGGCGGTGAGCTCGGGCCGACGCAGGTAGCCGCGCGAGACCCCGGCGCCGCCGACGTACATCTCGCCGGGGATGCCAATCGGCAAGAGGCGTTGCTGCGGATCGAGGACGTAGACCTGGAGATCTGGGATCGATTTGCCGATCACGCTCGACCAGGCGCGCCGGAGATCCGCGAGGCCGACTGGACGGTAAGTGACGTGGACCGTCGTCTCGGTGATCCCGTACATGTTGACGAGCTGCGGTGAGGTGTCCCCGTGGCGCTCCCACCATCCGCGCAAATCGCCCAGATCCAGGGCCTCTCCGCCGAAGATCACATAGCGGAGCCGCAGCGCAGCCGAGGCTCCGGGCGTGGCCGAAGCGTCGATGTGGGTGAGCTGGCGGAACGCCGAAGGGGTTTGATTGAGGACCGTCACGCCCTCGTCGCCGAGGAGCTGGTAGAACGCCGCGGGATCGCGCGAAATCCAGTACGGGACGATGACCACGCGGCCGCCGTAGAGCAGCGCGCCCCAGATTTCCCAGACCGAGAAGTCGAAGGCGTACGAGTGGAACAGGGTCCAGACGTCGCTCGCGTTGAAGCCGTACCAGTCGTCGGTGGCCGTGAAGAGGCGGACCACGTTCTCGTGCGTGACCAGGGCGCCCTTGGGCTTGCCGGTCGAGCCCGAGGTGTAGATCACGTAGGCGAGGCCGTCCGGAGTGGTGCGGTTCCAGGGGCGATTGGCGCTCTTCTTGGCGATCTGCGGCCAGTCCGCGTCGAGGCGGATCACCCGTGCTTCGTGCGGCGGGAGCGAGGCCACGACCTCGGCCTCGGTCAGGAGAGTGCCAATCTTTGAGTCCTCGATCATGAAGGCCAGGCGGTCCTTCGGGTACTCGGGATCGAGGGGGAGATAGGCGCCGCCGGCCTTGAGAATGCCCAGGATCCCGACGACCATCGAGAGCGAGCGGCGGACCGCGAGGCCGACGAGGACGTCCTTGCCGACGCCGAGCTCGACGAGGTGGTTGGCGAGGTGATTGGCCCGCTCGTCGAGCTGGCGGTACGTGAGCTGCTCGCCGGCGAGGGTGACCGCGACGGCGTCGGGGGTGCGCTCCACCTGCCACTCGAAGAGGTGGGGAATCGTCATCTCGACCGGGAAGCTGACCCCGGCGTCGTTCCAGGCGAGCAGCGTCCGGCGCTCGCTCTCGGGCAAGAAGGGGAGATCGGCGACGCTCGCTGTGGGATCGGCGGCGACGCCTTCGAGCAGCGTTTGCAGGCGGGCGACCATCCGATCGACGGTGGCGCCGTCGAAGAGATCGGTGGCGAACTCCAGCGCTCCGCCGATGCGTCCTCCCGAGTCCGTGAGGGTGAGCGTGAGATCGAACTTCGAGGCGCCGCTCTCCACCGCTTGCCGGCGGAGCGCGAGGCCCGAGAGCGCCATGGCCTCGCGAGGCGCGTTTTGCAGGGTGAAGAGCACCTGGAAGAGCGGGGAGCGGCTGAGATCGCGCTCGGGCTCGAGCTCTTGCACCAGGCGCTCGAAGGGCATGTCCTGGTGGGCGTAGGCGCCGAGGCACGCCTCGCGGACGCGGGCGAGGAGGGCCTGGAACGAGAGGTCGGAGTCGACCTGCGTCCGGAGCACCAGGGTGTTGATGAAGAAGCCAATCAGCCCCTCGGTCTCGGCCCGGGTGCGGCCCGCGACCGGCGTGCCCACCACGATGTCCGGCTGGCCGGTGCTGCGGGCGAGCAGGACGTCGAAGGCCGCGAGGAGCAGCATGAACAGCGTGACGCCCTCGCGGCGAGCGAGCGCGCGCAGGGCCTCCGAGGTCCCGGCCGAGAGCGTGAAGAGGCGGTGATCGCCGCGGTGGGATTGCGCTGCCGGGCGCGGGCGATCGGCGGGCATCACCAGCGCGCGCGGGGCTCCGGCGAGGCGGCCCTTCCAGTAGGCGAGCTGGGTGGCGAGCACCTCGCCTGCGATCCAGCCGCGCTGCCAGGCGGCGTAGTCGGCGTACTGGATCGGGAGCCCCGGCAGCGCGGGCGTGCCGCCCGCGAGGAAGGCGTCGTGGAAGGCGGCGAGCTCGCGGTTGAGGATCCCCAGCGTCCACCCGTCAGAGACGATGTGGTGCATCGTCAACAGGAGCAGGTGATCGTTGACGTCGAGCGCGAAGAGGCGCGCCCGGAGGATGGGGCCGCGGGCGAGATCGAACGGGCGGCGAGCCTCGGCGGCGGTGGCCTCGCGCAGCGCGGCCTCGCGCGCCGACGCGGGGATCTCGAGGAGGCTGGTGATCGGGAGCGGCGTGTCGAGGTGCTCGTGGATCACCGCGGCGGGGAGCCCGTGCTGCGAGGTGTACGTGGTGCGGAGGATCTCGTGGCGCGCGACGAGCGCGGCGATCGCGTGGGCGAGCGCGTCGACGTGGAGCGGGCCTTCGAGGCGCATCGCCAGCGGGACGACGTAGGTGGGATCGTTGGGCTCGAGCTGATCGAGGAACCAGAGGCGCTCCTGCGCGAACGAGAGGGGCGTGGCGCCGTCGCGTGGGACACGCGCGAGCGGCGGCGCGATCGCCGCGCCGTCGCGGAGCGCGGCCTCGACGCGGACGGCGAGCGCGGCCGGCGTGGTGGCCTCGAAGAGCGCGCGGAGCGGGAGCTCGACGCCGAACGAGGCGCGGACGCGGGCGATGACCTGGGTGGCGAGGAGCGAGTGGCCGCCGAGATCGAAGAAGCCGTCGTGGGCCGAGATCTCGGGCACCTGGAGGACCTCGGCGAAGATCGCCGCGAGGCCTTGCTCCACCGGCCCGCGGGGCTCGACGTGCTCTCGCGGCTCGGACGAGAGATCGGGCGCGGGCAGCGCGCGGTGATCGATCTTCCCCGCCGGCGTGAGCGGCATCGCGGCGAGGCGGACGATGGTCGCGGGGACCATGTAGTCGGGGAGCGCGTCGCGGAGATGCGCTTTGAGGTCGGCCACCGGGACGTCGTCGGCGAAGACGACATACGCCACGAGGCGCTTGTCGCCGCGATCGTCGCGGGCGATGACCACCGCGTCGCTGACCGCGGGGTGCTGCGCGAGGACCGCCTCGATCTCGCCGAGCTCGATCCGGAAGCCGCGGATCTTCACCTGGTGGTCGATGCGACCGAGGTACTCGAGCGTGCCGTCGGGGAGGAAGCGCGCGAGATCGCCGGTGCGGTAGAGGCGCTCGCCGGCCGCGAACGGATCGGCGATGAAGCGGTCGGCCGTGAGCTCGGGCCGGCGGAGGTAGCCGCGCGCGAGGCCGACGCCGCCGACGCAGAGCTCGCCCGGGACGCCGATCGGCGCGAGGTTTCGCGCGGGATCGAGGATGTGAATGCGGGTGTTGGCGATGGGCGCGCCGATGCTGGGCTTGCCGCCGCCGGCAAAGCACTCTCCCAGGCTGGCGCAAATCGAGGTCTCGGTGGGGCCATAGGCGTCGATGAGCTGGCGTCCTGGGGCCCAGCGGGACACCAGATCTTCGGAGCAGGCCTCTCCGGCGACGACGATGGTGCGGAGATCCGGGAGGCTCTCGAACGGGAGCGCGGCGAGGACCGAGGGAGAGATGGTGAGCGCGGTGATCCGGTGAGCCGCGAGCGTCTTCAGCAGCTCCGGGCCGGGCAGGAGCGCGTCGGCCGAGGCCAGGACCAGGGCGCCGCCGTTGAGGAGGGCCATGACCAGCTCCCAGACCGAGGCGTCGAAGCTGAGCGAGGCGAGCTGAAGCACGCGCGAATCGGGGCCTGAATTGAAGGCCTTCGCGTGCACCTCGGCCACGTTGACCAGGCCGTGGTGCTCGACCATCACGCCCTTGGGCTTGCCGGTCGAGCCCGAGGTGTAGATGACGTACGCCAGATCGGTGTCGGCGACGAGGGGCGGCGGGACGGCGCGGCTCTCGGCCGAAATTGCCGGCCAGTCGCGGTCGAGGCAGAGCACCGTGGCCCGGTGCGCGGGGAGATCGGCGGCGACGCTGCCCTGGGTGAGGAGCATCGCGACGCGGGCGTCTTCGAGCATGAACGCCAGGCGATCCTTCGGGTACGTCGGATCGAGAGGCACGTAGGCGCCGCCGGCCTTGAGCGTGCCGAGGACGGCGACGATCATCTCGAGCGAGCGGTGCATGGAGATGCCGACCAGGACCGAGGGGCCGACTCCGCGGGCGCGGAGGTGGTGCGCGAGCTGATTGGCCCGCTCGTCGAGCTCGCGGTAGGAGAGCGTTTGCTCCCCGAAAACCAGGGCGGGCGCGAGCGGCTGCCGGGCCGCGTGGATCTCGAAGGTGCCATGAATGGTGGCGCCTTTGGCGAAGGGGATCGAGGTGCGGTTGAAGTCGACGAGGAGCGTTTGCCGCTCGGCCGCGGGGAGGATCGGGAGCGCGTCGACGCGCGCGCCGGGGCTCTCCACGATGCCTTCGAGCAGGGTCCCGAGGTGGGCAGAGAGGCGCTCGATCGTCGCGGGGTCGAAGAGATCGGTCGAGTACTCGAAGAGGGCGGTGAGGCCGCTCGGGCCCTCGATCATCGCCAGCGTCAGGTCGAACTTGGCCGAGCCCGACGCGGCGCGGAGGCCGGTGGCCGCGAGGCCTTCGAGAGAGAGGGCCTCGCGAGGCGTGTTTTGCAGGGTGAAGGTGACCTGGAAGAGCGGAGAGCGGCTGAGATCGCGCTCGGGGACCAGCTCTTGCACCAGGCGCTCGAAGGGCATGTCCTGGTGGGCGTAGGCGCCGAGGCAGGTCTCCTTCACCTGCTGAAGGAGCGCGCGGAAGCTCATTTCGCCGGTGATCTCGGCGCGCAACGCCAGGGTGTTGATGAAGAAGCCAATCAGCCCCTCGGTCTCGGCCTGGGCGCGGCCGGCGATCGGGGTGCCGACGACGAGATCGCCCTGGCCGGTGTAGCGATAGAGCAGGACGTCGAACGCCGCGAGCAGCGTCATGAAGAGCGTCGCCCCCTCGCTGCGCGCGAGATCGGTGAGGGCCTGGGCGAGCGCGAGCGGGAGCGTGGTCGAGCGGCGATCGCCGCGGTGCGAGGGGGCCGGCGGGCGCGGGCGATCGGCCGGGAGATCGAGCGCGGCCGGGGCGCCGGCGAGGTGGCCGCGCCAGTAGGCGAGCTGCTGATCGAGGGCCGCGCCGACGAACCACCGGCGCTGCCAGGCCGCGTGATCGGCGTACTGGAGCGGGAGCTCGGCGAGGGGCGAAGGCGCGTCGTGGGTGAAGGCCCGGTAGAGCGCGCCGAGCTCGCGGGTGAAGATGCCATTCGACCAGCCGTCCGAGGCGATGTGGTGGACGGCAAAGAGGAGCACGTGGCGCTCTTCGGCGAGGCGGAGCACGCGGGCGCGGAGGATCGGTCCGTGGGCCAGATCGAAGGGGCGGCGGGCCTCCCGGGCGATCTCGTTGGCGACCGCGGCGTCGCGATCGGCCGGCGAGAAGGCCGAGAGATCGCTGATCGAGAAGCCGAGGTCGATCGAGGCGTGGATGATCTGCGCGGGCTTGCCCGAGGTGGTGGCGAAGGTGGTGCGGAGGATTTCGTGGCGGGCGACGATGGCCGCGAGGGCGCGCTCCAGGGCGGAGATATCGAGTCTGCCGTCGAGCTGGACGGCGGAGGCCATGACGTACGAGGGATCGCCCGGCTCGAGCTGATCGAGGAACCACAGGCGCTCTTGCGCGAACGAGAGGGAAAGGGGGCCCTCGCGCGGAGCGCGGGTGAGCGGCGGCAGCGCGACGCCGCGGCCGGCGCGGAGAGCCGCGTCGATGCGGACCGCGAGATCGGCGGGCGAAGGCGCCTCGAAGAGCGCGCGGAGCGGGATCTCCACGGCGAAGGCGGCGCGGAGGCGGGCCACGGCCTGGGTCGCGAGGAGCGAGTGGCCGCCGAGCTCGAAGAAGCCATCGTGCGCCGAGACCCGCGGCAAACGCAGGATCTCGGCCCAGATCCCGGCGATGGCCTCTTCCACCGGGCCTCGAGGAGCGATGAAGTCGCGCGCCTCGGCGGCCGCCTCGGGCGGGGCGAGCGCGAGGAGGGCGCGGCGATCGACCTTGGCGCTCGGCGTGAGCGGCATGGATTCGAGCGCGACGAACGCGGAGGGCACCATGTGCTCGAGGAGCCGATCCTTCAGGTAGGCGCGGAGCTCGGCCCCGGAGATGGCCTGTCCGTCGCGGGCCACCAGATAGGCAATCAGGCGCTTTTCGCCGCGATCCTCGCGGACGATCACCGCGACGTCGGCGACGGCGGGGTGCTGCGACAGGACCGCTTCAATCTCGCCCAGCTCGATCCGGAAGCCGCGGACCTTGACCTGATCGTCGATGCGGCCGAGGTACTCGAGCGTGCCGTCGGGGAGGTAGCGCGCGAGATCGCCGGTGCGGTAGAGCCTTTGCCCCGGCGTCGCGGAGTGGGGATCGGCGATGAATTTCTCGGCCGTGAGCTCGGGCCGATTGAGGTAGCCACGGGCCAGGCCAATGCCACCCACGCAGAGCTCGCCCGGGACGCCGATGGGGAGCAATTCGCCCGCCGGATCGAGGATCACGATCCGATGATTGGAGATGGGCTTGCCAATGCTGGGCTTGCCGCCGCCCGCAAAGCACTCTCCCAGGCTGGCGCAGACCGAGGTCTCGGTGGGGCCGTAAGCGTCGATGAGCTGGCGACCCGGCGCCCAGCGCGACACCAGCTCTTCGGAGCAGGCCTCGCCGGCGACGACGATGGTGCGGAGATCGGGCAGGCTGGCCGGCGGGAGCGCCGCGAGGACCGAGGGAGAGATGGTGAGCGCGGTGATCCGGTGGTCGGTCAGCGTCTTCAGAAGATCCGGCCCGGGGAGGAGCGCGTCGGCGGAGGCCAGCACCAGGCATCCTCCGTTGAGGAGGGCCATCACGATCTCCCAGACCGACGCGTCGAAGTTGAGCGACGCGAGCTGGAGAACCCGAGAATCCGGGCCGGCGTGGAAGATCCGGGCGTGGACCTCGGCGACGTTGACGAGGCCGTGGTGCTCGACCATTACCCCCTTGGGCTTGCCGGTCGAGCCCGAGGTGTAGATGACGTAGGCGAGATCGGTGTCGTCGGCGAGTGGCGCCGGGGTCTCGCGCGATTCCAGGGCGATCGTCGGCCAATCGCTGTCGAGACAGACCACCTCGGCGGCGTGGGCCGGGAGATCGGCCACGACCGGCGATTGCGTCAAGAGCACCTTCACGCTCGCGTCGGCGAGCATGAAGGCCAATCGATCCTTCGGGTAGGTGGGATCGAGGGGCACGTAGGCGCCGCCGGCCTTGAGCGTGCCTAGGACGGCGACGATCATCTCGATCGAGCGGTGCGTGGAGATGCCGACCAGGATCTCCGGGCCGACGCCGCGGGCGCGGAGGTGGCGCGCGAGCTGATTGGCCCGCTCGTCGAGCTCGCGGTACGAGAGCGTTTGCCCCTCGAAGACCAGGGCGGGCGCGTCGGGCTGCCTCGCCACGTGAGCCTCGAAGACCTCGTGAATGCAGGTGTCGTCGGCGTGCGCCGCCGCGGTGTCGTTGAAGGCGACGAGGAGCGTTTGCCGCTCTGCCGCGGAGAGGATCGGCAGCTCGCCGAGGCGCTTCTGCGGATCGGCCGCGGCGGCGGCGAGGAGGATGGTGAGGTGCTCGATCATCCGATCGATGGTGGCGCCGTCGAAGAGATCGGTGCTGAACTCGAACGATCCAACCAGGCCTGGTGACTCGGGGCTCTCGCCGAGGGCCAGGGAGAGATCGAACTTGGCCGTGGCGTTGGGCACGACGCCGCGCTGGAGCACGAGGCCGGGGAGCGTGAGGGGCTCGGCCGCGTTCTGCAGGGTGAACATCACCTGGAAGAGCGGAGATCGGCTGGGATCGCGCTCCGGCTCGATCTCTTGCACCAGGCGCTCGAAGGGCATGTCCTGGTGGGCATAGGCGCCGAGCGCCGCCTCGCGCACCCGGCCGACGAGCTCGCGGAACGGAGGATCGCCCGAGAGATCGGTGCGGAGGACCAGGGTGTTGAGGAAGAAGCCAATCAGCCCCTCGGTCTCGGCCCGACCGCGGTTGGCGATGGGCGTGCCAATCAGGAGATCGCTTTGCCCGGTGAGGCGATAGAGGAGCGCCTCGAAGCCGGCGAGGAGCGTCATGAACAGCGTGGCGCCCTCGCGGCGGGAGAGATCCTTGAGGGCGCGGGAGATCTCGGGCGAGAGGGTGAAGGTGCGGCGGTCGCCGCGATGGCTGGGGACCGGCGGGCGCGGGCGATCGGCCGGGAGATCGAGGCTGCGGGCGGCGCCGGCGAGGCGGGGTTTCCAGTAGGCGAGCTGGCGCTCCGACTCGGCTCCTTCGAGCGCGGCGCGCTGCCAGGCCGCGTGGTCGGCGTACTGGATCGGGAGCTCGGGCAGGCTCGGGGCTTCGTGCTTCGCGAAGGCCGCATAGAGAACGCCGAGCTCGCGGTTGAGCACGCCCTGCGACCAGGCGTCGGTGACGATGTGGTGCAGCGTCAACAGGAGGACATGATCGTCGACGCCGGCTTCGAGGAGGCGCGCGCGGAGGAGCGGGCCGGTCGCCAGGTTGAAGGGCCGCTGCGCCTCGGCGGCGATCTCGCGCTGGACGGCGGCCTCGCGCTCCGGCTCGGGCAACGACGAGAGGACGACGACCGGGAGCGCGACCGCTTCGGCCGGGCGGACGCGAGCGACGGGGCGACCGTCCTTTGCGGCAAAGACGGTGTGGAGGACCTCGTGGCGGGCGACGACGGCGGAGAGGGCTCGGGCGAGCGCGTCGCGGTCGAGCGCGCCCGTGAGCCGACGGACGAGAGCGATGTTGTACGAAGGATCGTTGGGCTCGAGCTCGGCCAGGAACCACAGCCGCTCTTGCGCGAACGAGAGCGCGAGATCCCCGGCCCTGGCCTCGGGCGCGATCACCGTGAGCGGGGCAATCGCGGCCAACGCGCCGCCGCCGAGCGCGCGCCCGACGCGGACCGCGAGCTCGGCCGGGGTCGGGGCCTCGAAGAGATCGCGCAGGGGCAGCTCGACGCCGAAGGCGCCGCGGATCCGCGAGATGGCCTGGGTGGCGAGGAGCGAGTGGCCGCCGACCTCGAAGAAGCTGTCGTGCGCGCCGATCCCGCCCACAGGCAGCTTGAGGACATCCGCGAAGAGGCCGGCCAGGGCCTCTTCGATCGGGCCGCGAGGAGCGATGTAGACGCGCTCGGTCGAGGCGGCGCTCTCGGGCGCGGGCAGCGCCCGGCGATCGATCTTGCCGCTCGACGTGAGCGGGAGCGCGTCGAGGAGCAGGAAGGCCGAAGGGACCATGTAGTCCGGGAGACGGGCCTTGATGAAGCCCTTGAGCGAGGCCTCGGCAGGAGCGGCGTCGCGCGGGCAAATGTAGGCGACGAGGCGCTTGTTCCCGGGCGAATCCTCGCGCGCGAGGACCACCGCCTCGCGCACGTCGGGGTGCTGATCGAGCACGGCCTCGATCTCGCCGAGCTCGATCCGGAAGCCGCGGATCTTCACCTGATGATCGAGGCGGCCGAGGTACTCGATGTCTCCGGTCGGGAGCCAGCGGGCCACGTCGCCGGTGCGATAGAGCCTCTCGCCCGGGGCGCCGAAGGGGCTCTGGACGAAACGATCGGCGGTGAGCTCGGGGCGGCTCAGGTAGCCGCGCGCGACCTGGACTCCGCCGATGTACAGCTCGCCGCGGACGCCCTCGGGCACCAGGCCACGGCGCGGATCCAGCAGGTAAATCGAGACGTTGTCGATGGGCTTGCCGATGGGCACGATCGGCGAGCCCGGGATCGCGGTCCAGGCGGTGACGTCGACCGCGGCCTCGGTGGGGCCATAGAGGTTGTGCAGCCCGGCGCCGGGGAGGAGCGCGTGGAAGGCGTCGACCATGGAGGGCAACAGGGCCTCTCCGCTGGCGAAGACCCGGGTGAGCGAGGCGCCGCGCGACGGCCCCGCGGCGAGCTCGTCGAGGAAGGCGCTGAGCATCGAGGGCACGAAGTGCATCGTGGTGACGCCGGCCGAGGCGATGGTCTCGGCGAGATACCGCGGATCTTTGTGGCCCTCGGGCTTCGCGACGACGAGCGTGGCGCCGAACATCAGCGGCCAGAAAAACTCCCAGACCGAGACATCGAAGCTGAACGGGGTCTTCTGGAGGACGCGATCGGCGCCGGTGAGTCGATAGGTGTCTTGCATCCACGCGAGGCGGTTCTGGATGCCGCCGTGCTCGTTCATGACCCCCTTGGGCCGGCCGGTGGAGCCCGAGGTGTAAATGACGTAGGCGAGGCTCGAGAGGCCGAGATCGCCGCGCGGGAGGCGGGAATCGGGCTCGCCCGCGATCTCGTCCCACCCGGTGTCGAGGCGGAGGACGGCGGCGCTGTGCGGCGGGAGCAAGGCCTCGAGGTGCGCCTGCGTGAGGAGCACCGGAGCCTTCGCGTCGTCGAGCATGAAGGAAAGGCGGTCGCGTGGGTACTCGGGATCGAGGGGCAAATAGGCGCCGCCGGCCTTGAGCACCGCATACAAGGCGATCACCAGCTCGAGCGAGCGATCGAGGCAGACGCCGACGATGGTCTCGGGGCCGACACCCCGCTTGCGGAGCGCGTGGGCGAGCTGGTTTGCGCGGCGATCGAGCTCGCGGTACGAGAGCTGCTTTCCCTCGAAGACCAGAGCGGCGGCGTCGGGCGCGCGATCGGCCTGGGCCTCGAAGAGCTGGTGAATCAAGGCCTCGGTCGGGAAGCTCGTGGCCTTGCCGTGGCTTTCGGCGAGGAGCGCCCGGGACTCGGCCTCGGTGATCATCGGGAGATCGCCGACGAGGCGCGCGGGATCGCCCGCGAGGGACGCGATCAGCGTGACGAGGTGGCCGAGCATCCGCGTGGCCACGGCCGCGTCGAAGCGGCTCTGGTCGTAGCTGAGGCGAAGCGAGAAGGTGTTGCCGCGGAAGGCGCCGACGATCGCGACCGGGAGATTCGACTCCTCGGTGGTCTTGCCGTCGACGACAAAGAGGCCCGACGCGCTGGGCGCCGTCGACCCTTCAAAGGGGTAGTTCTCGAAGACGACCAGGCTTTCGAAGAGCGGAGTCCCCCGAGGGATCTCGCTCTGGCCCTGGACGACGACCAGGTGGCTGTGCTCGTAGTCGCGGAGCTCGGCCTGCTGCGATTGGAGGCCACGGAGCCAGTCGACGACCGGGCGCCCGGGCTCGACCCGCACGCGCGCCGGGAGGCTGTTGATGAAGAGGCCCACCATCTTCTCGATGCCGGGCACCGGGAGAGAGCGGCCCGATACCGTGGCGCCGAACAGGACGTCTTCTTCGCCGCTGTAGCGCGAGAGGAGGATGCCAAAGGCGCCGATCATCAGCGTGCTCAGCGTGAGCTGGTGCTGGCGCGTGGTGGCCTGAAGAGCGGCCGAGATCTCGGGCGAGAGCGAGGCGCGGAGATCGACCACACGGGCCGGCCCGGTGGCGGGGTGATCGACCCCGAACGAGGTGGGCGCGCGGAGGCCACGGAGCCGCTCGCGCCAGAACGCCTCGACCTTGCCGGCGTCCTGCTTCTGGAGAAAGCCAATGTACTCGCCGTACGGGCGCAGGCGCTCGAGCCGGGCCTCTTTGCCGGCGACGTGAGCCTCGTAGAGGGCAAAGACCTCTTTCAGGAGGGGTGGAGTCGACCAGCCGTCGAGGAGGATGTGGTGCGAGCTCCAGATCGATCGGTACTCGCGCTCGCCGAGGCGACACAGGATGAGGCGCATCAGCGGGGCGCGCGCGAGATCGAAGCCGCGGCGGCGGTCGGCGTCGAGGAGCTGCGCGAGGCGCACCTGCTGCACGGCCGGCGAAATGCCGCGGAGATCGTGGCTCTCGACCGGGAGGCGGACCTTCTCGCGCACGACCTGGAGCGGCTCGGCGCGGCGCTCCCACACGAACGCCGTGCGGAGGATCGGGTGGCGATCGGTCACGTCCTGGAAGGCGCGAACGAACGCGTCGACATCGACGTTGCCCCGCAGCGTGAAGGCGCGCTGGACCACGTAGACGCCGCCCTCGGCGGCATACAGCGTGTGGAACAGCATGCCCTGCTGCATCGGCGACAGCGGATAGATGTCTTCGACGTTCTTCCGACTCATCTGGGCTCCTCGGCTTCCCCGATACCCCGCGGGGCGTCCGAGGGGCCGGCCCGGTCATGGACTCGACGTCGCGAGTTGCGGCCCGCCGAGCCCCGGAACGCAGCGCGGGAGGGTAGCTCGTTCGAGGCGGAATTTGCCAGCATTCCCGCGGAATTCGACGTCGATCGCCGCGCCTCGTCGACCCCGCGACGGAACGTCATCCGACGCCCAAGTCCCCACTCGCGCAACCGCTGCGCGAGCCCAGATCGGACAAAAAATGCCCGATCCGTGGCGAAGCCGATAGCGGCTCGACCGCCCCCCTCGCGAAAACGCTGACCACGCGAGATGTCAAGTGACAACCGCTGGAGCGGACCCTCGGATCCCGATCAAATCTGGCTGCTGGGGATACCCCATGTGGCGGGCACGGAGGCCCGCCCCACATGAGACCAGCGAAAGCGCGGCCAATCCGTTACTCGAAGCCGCAGGAGCATCGCCCGAAGCCAACGGGGAGGGCCCCGCCACACCGGCTCGAGGCCAGGGGGAGGGCCCCGGCACGCCAGCTCGAGGCCAGGGGGAGGGCCCCGCCACACCAGCTCGAGGCCAGGGGGAGGGCCCCGGCACACCAGCTCGAGGCCAGGGGGAAGGCCCCGGCACACCAGCTCGAGGCCAGGGGGAGGGCCCCGCCACACCAGCTCGAGGCCAGGGGAGGGCCCCGGCACACCAGCTCGAGGCCAGGGGGAGGGCCCCGGCGCGCGCGCCGGGAGGGGGCATCGCCCCCTCGGGGTTTGGGGCCGCTTGCGGCCCCATCGCGACTTGGGGCCGCTTGCGGCCCCATCGTAAACAAACGGAGCGGGACACGAGATTCGAACTCGCGACCCTCAGCTTGGGAAGCTGATGCTCTACCAACTGAGCTAGTCCCGCCGAATGCGAACGCAGGGATACCCAATCCGGAACGCGATCGCAAGAGAATCGACGCGGCTCGCGGCGCACCCTCCGCCCCCGACTTGTAATACCGTCGGATCGTGCTGATCCGCTCGAACCTCCGCCTCGGCTTGCTCGTCTCCACCCTCGCTCTCGCGCCCGCCTGCAGCGGAGCGGCCGAGCCGACCGCGGCCTCGCCGACCTCATCCGTCGTCGCGACCGGCGGCGACAAGCTCGCCTGTCCCGAGCCGATCGGCAGCGTCCCGCGCGAAGACTGCAGCGCCGTCGCCGACGACTTCGGCGCGCTCTCCGTCGCCGAATCGCTCAAGCTCGCCGGCAGCGGGCGCGACGCCGACGCGCGGATCGAGGCCATCCGCGCCGCCGCGGCGCTCGCCAACGTGCTCAAAGAGCAGCGCGTCTCGCTCTGCGAGCTCTACGACAAATGCAAGGTCACGCCGGCCGACCACGCCGCGAAGGACAAGGTCCTCACGGGATCGATGCGCGCGCTGATCGACCTGTGGAACCAGCGCCGCTTCTCCGGCACCGACGCCGTCGTCCGCTTCCGCGAGAGCGTGCGCGCGCTCGATCAGAAGGTGAACAGCGACGCCGTGGCCGCGCCCGGGCCGCCGAAGAGCCTCACCGCCGCGCAGGCGCTGGCGCAGGTCGAGGGCGCAGGGCTCGCGTTCAAGGTCGACGGCACCGCGATCGTCGTCACCGCGCAGGGCGAAGGCTCGCGCGTCGCGCTGCGCACGCGGCCCGAGGCGCTCCCGCTCGCGTCGGGACACCACTACCGCCTCAAGGTCAGCGGCTCGTACGCGCCCGCCGCCGCGGCGTTGATCGCGCCCGGCGACGAGCTCACGGTGCGCCTCAAATTCAGGGCCGATCAAGCGGGCGATCTCTACGCCGCGCTCCGCTCGCTCGAGGATCCCGACGCCGGCGAGAGCACCACCACATGGCACGTGACCGCCGGCGAGAAGGGCGCGCGCGAGGCGGCGATCACCGCGGATCCGACGTCGAGCGGCTTCTACGTCGGCGTGGGGATCACCGGCGCGGGCGGGGTCGATCTCGACGACGTGGAGATCCTCCGCGGCGGCAAGGTCATCGCCGCGGGGCGAGCCGAGAGCGACGCCGAGGCCGGGGTGAAATCCGAGTGCCTGGTGATCGGCGTCGGCGCGCTCGGCGGGCAGAAATCGTGGCGTTGCAAGGCCGGCGCGGGCGATCGGGTCGTGGTCGGGCGGCCCGACTCGCACCTGTTCCTGACGTTGCGCGGCCCGCTCGGCGATCGCGCCGTGCTGCGAACGCTCTCGCTCGACGGCGGCCGGAGCGTCGACGCCACGGTGTCGGAGGACGCCGAGCTGGTGATCGGCCTCGTGGGCGCCGGGACCGCGACGATTCGATCGGTGGAGACCACCGAGCTTTCGCAGTAAGAAATCAGCGCTTCAGCGGACGAGGGCCTTCGGGAGCTCGGGCGGCGACGAGGTGCGCGCTCCGCGCTCGACGGCCGAGAAGCGCGCCATGGCGTCGACGATCGCCTGGCCGACGTCGCTCACGCCGGCGTCGGGCGCGACCCAGGGCAGCTCGCGCAGCGCCGACGCGCTCTGCGGGATCCACCGCAAGCTGCGGGTGATCAGCACGACCGGGACGTCGAGCGAGAGCACCTCCTGCGCGAGGCGGACGCCGCCGCTCGGCGCGGGCGGGAGGTCGAGGCAGACCAGCGCCACGTGAAAATCGACCGAGAACAAGGCCACGCGCGCGTCGTCGACCGAGGAGGCGTCCGTGATGTCGACCGCCCCGAGCGCCGACTCGACCACGAAGGCGAGCGGATCGCACGTGGCCGCGGTCGCGTCGTGGGCCAGCAAGAGCCTCCAGCGGACTGAGCGGATTCCGGATGCTCCTTGCATGGGCCCTCCGAACTCGTGACCGGTTGCCATCATTCCCTCCGGTTCGATGAGGACGGTCCTCATTCTGAAAACGGACTTCCTGGAGGTCTTCCCGAACGCCCACGGTAGCACCCCTTGAATCCGACCTGCCGGCCATTTATAGGGGGCCGGACCGGTCTCTTCCATTCACGCCGAGCCTGGCGCCTCCACCGGGGGCGGCCTTGCCCGGACCGCAGGAAACCGGCGCGCGGGTCCGATCCGATCGGACATTTCCCGTCAGGAGCGAGACTACCGATGCCCAGGTTTGCTGCGAACAGCCTCTGCGAGTGCCAGGCCCACCTGACGGCCATCGTGGACGAGAAACATCACGTTATCGAGGGGACCGCGCGGCGTCACGGTGACCGAGAGAACGCGCCGGCGCACGCGATCAACCCCGCGCACGAGCGCTTCGACATCGGCTGGCTGTGCCCGTTTTGCGGGCGGAACACGCTGCGATCGTTTCATCACGACGCGCTGCACCTGCTCGCCGACGTCGCGAGCGCGTAGCTTCGCCGCGGCGCGCCGATCCGACGAGAACGCCCCGCGAAGCAGGCGCTTTGCGGAGCGTTCGAGGGGAGCTGCGCCGCTGCGCGCGCTGACCTCGTGGCGTTCAGATCAGCTTGATTTGCCGGCCTTCGAGTCCCCCATGCAGCCGAAGACCCAGTCCCAGAGGGGCGACGAGACGCCCCAGCGAGCCTCTTCGCCGGTGTGGTGGTGCACGATGTGATAGCGCTTGATCCACCGGCCCCAGCGCGAGCTCATCCGGAAATGGTGGATGGCGTAGTGGGTGCCGTCGTAGATCAGGTAGCCGAGCGCGAAGCCGACGAAGAGCGGATCGACGAGCACCGGTCCGACGACGGCGCGGAAGACCAGGTAGAAGCCGACGCCGAGAGGAATGCTGGCGCCGAGCGGCATGACGAGGCGATCGGCGTCCTGCGGGAAATCGTGGTGAACGCCGTGCAAGACGAAGTGCATGCGCCGCTGCCACGGGCGCGGGCCGACGTAGTGGAAGAGGTAG
>JBDTXR010000120.1:0-21702 GCA_040006075.1 Byssovorax sp.
GGAGCGCTGCTGTGCTCGGCTTCGAGGAGAAGCTCTGGGAGGCCGCCGACACCCTCCGCGGGAGCATGGACCCGGGCGAGTACAAGCACGTTGTGCTCGGGCTCCTGTTCCTGAAATACATCTCGGATGCGTTCGAGCTGCGGTATGCCGTCCTGAAGGCCACGAAGAACGCAGATCCGGAGGATAAGGACGAGTACACCGCCGAGAACGTGTTCTGGGTGCCGAAGGCCGCCCGGTGGGCCGAGCTTCAGCAGGCGGCGCGGCAGCCGGGGATCGGGACCCTGATCGATAAGGCCATGGAGGCCATCGAGAAGGAGAACCCTTCGCTCAAGAGCACCTTACCGAAGGAATATGCTCGGCCCGCCGTGGACAAGCAGCGGCTCGGGAAGCTCATCGATGTGATGAGCGACGTTGATCTGGCGGCGCCTGGGCATAACACCAAGGATTTGCTCGGGCGGGCTTATGAGTATTTTCTGAAGAAGTTCGCCTCGGCCGAAGGGCGGCTGGGCGGGGACTTCTATACGCCGCAATCGGTGGTCCGCGTTCTGGTGGAGATGATCGAGCCTTATAAGGGGCGCGTGTTCGATCCCTGCTGCGGCTCGGGCGGTATGTTCGTCCAGTCCGAGAAGTTCGTGGAAGCCCACGGTGGCAGCGCGCGGGATATCGCTGTTCATGGGCAGGAGTGGAATGCGACGACTTGGCGCCTATGCCGGATGAACCTCGCGATTCGGGGCATCGACGCCAATCTCGGTGCGACGTGGGAGAACAGCTTTCATAAGGATCAGCACGTCGGGCTAAAGGCTGATTTCGTGCTGGCCAATCCGCCGTTCAACATAAGTGACTGGGGCGGGGAGCTGCTGCGCGAGGACGCGCGGTGGAAGTATGGGGTGCCGCCGGTCGGAAATGCGAACTTTGCGTGGCTCCAGCATATTCTCAACCACTTACATCCTGACAATGGCGTAGGCGGTGTGGTGCTGGCGAATGGCTCGATGTCTTCGAGCCAGTCGAACGAGGGTGTTATCCGCTCAGCGATGGTGGAAGCCGACGTAGTCGACTGCATGGTCGCGCTACCGCCGCAGCTCTTTTACGCGACATCCATCCCAGTGTGTCTCTGGTTTCTGGCCCGCAACAAAAGAGATAAGCGGTTCCGCGATCGGCGCGGCGAGGTGCTGTTCATCGACGCGCGCAAGATGGGGTCGTTGATAGACCGGACGCACCGCGAGCTGTCAGAGGGAGAGGACGGAGACATCGCGCGAATTGCGAAGACATATCACGCTTGGCGCTCCGAGAAAGGCGCGGGCAAGTACGAGGACATGCCTGGATTCTGTAAGAGCGCCGCGCTTGACGAGATCCGCGCGCACGGACATGTGCTTACTCCCGGTAGGTATGTTGGCGCGGAAGCTGCGGAAGACGATGACGAGCCGTTCGACGAGAAGCTGGCGCGACTCACCGCGAAGCTTAAGGATCAATTTTCGGAGGGGCTGCGGCTGGAGAATCTGATCAAGAAGAGTTTGGCCAGCCTCGATGGTGTCTCGGGATGGAGCTCAAGATAGTGACGCGCCCCGATGAGGTAAATGTCACGGCGTCGCGCGCAATTTCTCACCTGAGTCGCCTCCCTGCGGGCTGGCGACGGGAGCGACTGGATGCAGTGACGGAAGGCGTCTTTGACTGCCCACATTCGACGCCTCATCTGACTTCTTCTGGACCATTTGTCGCACGCTCGCAAGATATTCGAGGAGGCAGACTTTCTGTTGAGGGGACCGCTCACGTCTCATTGGAAACCTATCGGGAGCGAATCGCGCGCGCCGAACCTCGCTACGGGGACCTTCTTTTTAGCCGTGAAGGGACGTACTTCGGAATCGCGGCGGAAGTACCAGCCCAGATCAAAGTGTGCCTCGGTCAGCGAATGGTCCTCATTCGGTCTATAACTGAGCTTGTTGATTTTCGCTTCCTTCGATTTTGGCTAAATTCACCGACTGTCGCTGCGCATGTTGATGGCTTTCGCGATGGTTCGGTTGCCGAGCGTCTGAACCTGCCCACCATTCGCTCTCTGCCCGTGGTGCTGCCGCCGCTCGCTGAGCAGCTTCAGATATCAAAGTTGCTCGGTGCACTAGATGACCGAACCGAATCGAATCGCCGCACCAGCGAAACGCTGGAGGCCATGGCTCGCGCGCTCTTCAAGAGCTGGTTCGTCGATTTCGACCCCGTACAAGCGAAGAATGAAGGTCTCACGCCGATCGGTATGAACTCGGAGACAGCGAAGCTGTTCCCTTCCAGCTTCGACTCCGTCCGCCGGATTCCATACGGCTGGAGACTCGATTCAATCGGCGATGCGGTGACCGTGGTGGGGGGGTCAACACCCAGTACAACCGAATCGTCGTTTTGGAATGGTCGTCACCGCTGGGTACGCCCGAAGGACCTCTCTGATGTCGCGGTTTCTGTGCTTACCGGCACAGAGAGAACGATCACGGACGCTGGGCTCGCGACGATAAGCTCCGGGCTTCTGCCTGCCGGCACCGTGCTCCTCTCATCCCGCGCGCCCATTGGCTACCTTGTCGTGACTCGTATCCCTGTTGCCATCAATCAGGGTTTCATTGCAATGAAGTGTACGGGGGATATATCTCCCTACTACGTTCTCAACTGGACCCGCACCGCAATGGACGAGATCAAGGGGCGGGCCGGAGGAACGACGTTCCCCGAGATCAGCAAGCAAGCGTTCCGCCCCATCCAGGTGCTTGTGCCAACTCGCGATATAGTGCAAGCCTTCGAGTCAATCGTTGCTCCAATGTACGAGAAAATTGCTGCCAACGTAGTGCAATCGGAACTTCTCGCCGAGCTTCGCGACACCCTCCTTCCCAAGCTCATGTCCGGCGAGCTTCGCATCAAGGACGCCGAAAAGCTCGCCTCCGACGCGCTCTGAACAAGAACCCGGAGCGAGAAAAACCGCCAAGGACGCCAAGGACGCCAAGAGGAGGAGAACGAAGAGTAAAAAATTCCGATTCTCCCCCCACCCCTTCTCCTCCCTCCGACCTTGGCGTCCTTGGCGCCCTTGGCGGTTAATCCCCTCCCTCCGCTCTCCCTCCCTCCCCTCCGCGCCACCCCCGCAGGAGCCCTCCAATGCCTTCCTACGCCAGCGAATCCGATCTCGAACAGGCCGCCCTGACCTGGTTCGCCGCTTTGGGCTACGAGGTCCTCGATCACGAAAACCTCGATCCCGACACGGTCTACAAAGAGCGCACCGCCCTCGACCAGGTCCTCCTCGAACCCCGCCTCCGCGCCGCCCTCGATCGCCTCAACCCCGACGCCCCCGTCGAGGCGTTCGACGAGGCCCTCCGCATCCTCCGCCGCCAGGACGCGCCCACGCTCCTGCAACGCAACCTCACCTTCCACCGCTTCCTCACCGACGGCATCACCGTCGAGGTCGCGGGCGAGGCCGGCGGCACCCGCGGGCTCCTCATTCGCCTGGTCGATCCCGACCACCTCGACGCCAACGACTGGATGGTCACCAGTCAAATGGATATCGTCGACCGCGCCACCGGCACCGGCCACGCGCGCCGCCCCGATATCCTGGTCTACGTCAACGGCCTCCCCCTCGCGGTCCTCGAGCTCAAGAGCCCGACCGACAAGAGCGCTGGTGTCGACAAGGCCTATACCCAGCTCCAGACCTACGCCAAGGACATCCCTTCGCTCTTCGTCACCAACTGCGTGCTCGTCATCTCCGACGATGTCCACGCGCGGATTGGCCCGCTCGAAGCTCCGTTCTCCCGCTTCGCGCCCTGGCGCACCATCGGCGGGAAGAACGACGAATCCGCCGACGCCCAGCCCCTCCAGACGCTCATCGCCGGGGTCTTCGCCAAGAAGCATTTCCTCGATCTCTGCCAGAGCTTCATCACCTTCGAGCACGATCGCGGGAAGATCGTCAAGAAGCTGGCCGGCTATCACCAGTTCCACGCCGTGCGCGTCGCGGTGGCCCGGACCATCGCGGCTTCGGGCAAGGACGGGGATCAGAAGATTGGCGTCGTGTGGCACACCCAGGGCTCGGGCAAGAGCCTCACGATGGTGTTCTATGCCGGCAAGCTGGTGCGCGATCCACGCATGGCCAACCCAACCATCGTCGTCTTGACCGATCGCAAC
Organism: Byssovorax sp.; assembly: GCA_040006075.1. Classification (GTDB taxonomy): domain Bacteria; phylum Myxococcota_A; class Polyangia; order Polyangiales; family Polyangiaceae; genus JANYGI01. The sequence continues at coordinate 4,135 of JBDTXR010000120.1, forward strand.
GATCTCGACGATCAGCTCTTTGCCACCTTCGCCCAGGCGCACGGCCTCCTCCGGCAAGAGCCCGAGCAGGCCCGCGATCGCGATCACCTGCGCGCTCTCCTGAAGACCACGCAGGGCGGCGTCTTCTTCACCACGGCGCAGAAGTTTCTCCCCCCTGACGGCGACCGCCTCGACAAGACGCCTCTCTCGCTGCGCCGAAATATCATTGTCATCGCCGACGAGGCTCACCGGAGCCAGTACGGGTTCAAGGAGAAGGTCGATCCGAAGACGGGCAAGAAGACCTGGGGCTTCGCCATCCACCTGCGCGACGCTCTCCCGGCGGCGTCGTTCATTGGCTTCACTGGAACGCCGGTGGATCTCAAGGATCGCAACACCGAGCAGGTCTTCGGCGACACGATCAGCATCTACGATATCCAGCGCTCGGTCGAGGACCACGCGACGGTGCCCATCTACTACGAGGCCCGCCAAACGCGCCTGGACCTCGACGAGACGGAGCGCCCGCACATCGATCCTTCCTTCGAGGAGGCCACCGAGTCCGAGGAGGTCGATCAGAAAGAGGCCCTGAAATCCGAGTGGTCCGCGGTCGAGGCCGTGGCGGGAACCCGCAAGCGCGTGGCCCTGGTGGCCGCCGATCTGGTGGCCCACTTCGAGAAGCGCCTCGGCGTGATCGAGGGTAAAGCGCTGGTGGTCTGTATGAGCCGGCGGATCTGCGTGGAGCTCTACGAGGCCATTCGCCTCTTGCGGCCCGCCTGGCACGATGACGACGACGACGCGGGCGCGCTCAAGGTGGTGATGACGGGCTCAGCCGCGGACAAGCCGGAGCTGGGCTATGGCCCGCACGTACGCACCAAGTCGCGCCGCGCCCGGCTGGCCGAACGCTACAAAGATCCGAGCGATCCGCTCAAGATGGTGATCGTGCGCGATATGTGGCTGACGGGCTTCGACGCCCCCTGCATGCACACGCTCTATGTTGACAAGCCGATGCAGGGCCACGGCCTGCTCCAGGCCATCGCCCGCGTGAACCGCGTCATGGGCAACAAGCCCGGCGGCCTCGTGGTCGACTACTTCGGCCTCGAAGAGTCCCTGAAGCAAGCCGTCAAGTCCTACACCGAGAACGGCGGTAAGGGCAAACCGAAGCGCGACCAGTCCGAGGCCATCAAGGCGATGCTCGGCAACCTGGACATCCTCCGGGATCTCTTCCACGCCTTCGACTACCAACCCTTCTTCGAGGGCGGCCCAGCCGAGCGCCTGGCCGTGCTCCCGAAGGCTCGCAACCACGTCCTCGGCCTCCGCGCGCCGCGGCCGGTGGACGAGCCCAGGAGTGGTAAGAAGACGCCGCGCGCGCCTGACGACTACGATCGTTTCCAGCAAGCGGTGGCCGATCTCTCGGCCGCCTTCTCGCTCTCGATGCCCAACGAAGCCTGCGAGACCATCCGGAGCGAAGTGGCCTTCTTCCAGGCGGTCAAGGCCGGCTTGCAGAAGCTCACCGCCCCTCGCGGTCTCCCGAGCACCGAATCCGGACAGGCGGTGCGCGAGATCGTGGAGAACGCGATCGTCCCCGGCGTGGTGGTCGACGTGTTCGAGGCTGCCGGCGTGGCCAAGCCCAACCTCTCGGTCCTCTCCGCCACCTTCCTGGCCCAGGTCCAGGCCATGCCGGAGAGAAACCTGGCCGCCGAGCTGCTGCGCCGCCTGCTCGAAGACGAGGTGGCCACGCGCTCCCGCCGCAGCCTCGTGCAGGGCAAATCCTTCGCCGACATGCTGGAGAGCGCGATCCTGCGGTATCGCAACCGCTCGATTGAAGCCGCCGCCGTGATCGCCGAGCTGATCGATCTCGCGCAAAAGATGGTCGCCGCCGACGAGCGCGCGGGCAAGCTGCGGTTGACCCCGGAGGAGTCGGCCTTTTACGACGCCCTCGCCGACAACCGGAGCGCAGTGGAAAAGCTCGGCGACGAAGGCCTCTCGAAGATGGCCCGCGAGCTGACGGTCCTGGTCCGCAAGAACGCGACGCTGGACTGGTCCCACAAGGAGTCGGTGAAGGCGCACTTGCGCCGCCTGGTGAAGCGCCTGCTCCGCGACTACGGCTACCCGCCCGACGCCACCGAGAAAGCCACTCTGACCGTCCTGGAGCAGGCCAAGGCGCTCCGGATCAACATGGACGAGGACGGCTCGGAGGCCACGGGCGACCTGGGCGCGTGGGCGGATCCGCCGGAGGCTCCCGCGGCAGCGACTTCGCCCGCGCCCGCTGCTAAGGCACCTCCGCCGCCGCCGAAGCCGCTCCCGTATCCGATCGCGGTCTTCGACAGCTTGGTGGAAAGCCAGGAGACGGCGATCCTGCGCGTGAAGACGCGACGTGACGGAGTGGAGCGCGTCCTGATCTTCCTGGTCGCCGCTTCTCTGGGCATCCTGCGCGACGCCGCGAATGGGCAATTGCCCGAAGCGGCGCTGACGCTGCTGCAACGTTTCGTGGGTACGCCGATCAGTATGGGCGCGTGGCAAGAGCTGGCATGGCGACTCGCGGCCGAGCTGCCGGCGTCGTCGACGGATCCCGCCGCGCGAGCTGCGCGGTCGCTGGTGACGCCCGACGGCAAGCAATCCGCGCTCGCGAAGGAGATCGCGGCGGTCGTGCCGGAGCGCAACACGTTCTCCCACGCGGTCATCGCCTCCGAAGAGGCCTTGGTCGACGACGAAGCGCCGCTTCACGCGCTGTGGAAGCGCATCAAGGAAGCGCTCGCGCCGCTCTCGGAGTGCGAGCTGGTGTCGCAGTCGTCGATCGTGGACTTCAATCACGAGGCGCGGACGAGCACCTACAAGGTTCGCATGCACCAGGGGCCAGCGGACCTGTTCCCGATCGAGCAGCGGGAAATTTCAGGCAGGATCGAGAAAGGGTGGTGCTACCTGTTGCGCGAGGGAAGGTCGCCTCTGTCGCTCGCGCCGGTGGTGCGATGTGCCGTCCCACCCGCGAGCGGCGTCCACGAGTTGTTCATGGCGCGCCAGCTGGAGCTTGCTCCGGGAGCAAAGGTAGATCTGCTCGGGGTGAAATCAGATAACAAAATCAAGGTAATTTTGCCGGCATGATGGAGAATCGCCGCACGTTACGCCGACTGGTCCCGGAGCATCACCGTTCGTCGTGAAATGACTCAGGCTAAACTTGTGCTGGTGACACCTTCCACTGGAGATGCACAATGACGACATGGACCTTGTTTCTGGACGAATCTGGCAAATATGAAGGAGAGTATGTGCCCGGCGCGACCAGGGAACGCCACGCAGTCCTCGCCGGAGGTATCCTGTGTCCAGGCGCCGCCATCAATCTCGACAGTTCTTGGCGGCAGGCGATTACGCGAACCTCGAGCACGATCGTCTACCCACCGCACGCAGTTCGTCTCGGCGCCGACGTTCGAGCGGACTTGTACAGAACCGCGGCGCGCGAGATCGAGGCTGCAGGCGCAATCTGGATCTTCATCGTCGATGTGCCACCGACCGGGGGCCCCGAGCAGGAACTAGTGGCATACGTTCGAATGCTCGCCGATGTGGTTGATCTTGCGGGGCGTATCGCAGCTCGCGAAGGTGCCCGCTCCCTGGATCTGCGACCTGCGCAGCGGACCGTGCCGATCGAGCCCGGCCTTGCCGAGACTGCGCGTACACGGGGCTTGGCAGCTCGCAACTGGCCTGATGGCTCTGTGACTGTGAGAACGCTGGCTGAGGTCGAAACGCGTCAGTCACTCGACGCGCTCAACCGAGAGACAGTCGGGACTCTTGGGACTTGGCCGACCTTTGCATCCGTGCAGGTGTTCTCTGCCGAGAGCGCGCAGATACATCCGGGAGTCGCCTTTGCGGACCTCGGTTGCCACTATGTTTACACGAAACTCCGAAGCCATCCCGACATATCGTTCGACGACTTGTGTGCGCCGCTCACGACCAAGGCCGGACGGGCTCCGGTGCTCGTTGCACGAGGAGGCCTTCGAGCGCTCCGGCAGGTGGATCGCGCCCTGCGAGAGGTTCCAGCAGACCTGGTCCGCGCGGGCCGTGCGATCGCGATGATCGCGGGAGATGTAGAAGCAAACCTGACGAGCATCTCGCCCCACCGCGCGCTCCGCGAAGGGACGAGGCATTCGGCGCGATACCTGTGGACGTCGGCCATTGACGTGCTCGGTACGCTACCAGATGCAAAAATTTCTTCGATCACGCTTCAGCTCTCGGCCCAATCCGAGGTCCACCTTGCTTTGAAGGCAGGTGATTACGAGGGCACCTGGCGCGCACTTCTGGATGGGTGGTGCGGAAGCACAGCGCTGGCGGAGCGCGCCCGCGAGGGAGTCACCAACAGGGAGACAGCGGCGGTCCTGTGGCGTATCACGCTGGCCTGCGCAAATCACCGCGGCGACCTGGTCTCCGCTGCACACGCTCAGACCGAATGCGAGGCAATCTTCAGCAAAGGAATGTCATTGGCGCTCCTCTCGGAGCGGCTGCATGTGCGCAATCTAGCCAATGTTCAGCTCCAGAACCGGCTCCCGGCTCTCACACATGAGATCGCGGACCTTCGCCTGGCGCTTGATAGAGAGGCAACCGCCTTAATATCCGCGGCGGACGATGCGGGTATGGTCGTAGAACTGGCAGCCGCGTCGCCGCTTGGTCCCCCGGTGGCGCTGAAGCACGCTGCGCCGGAGATCGCGCTCTGGCGCGCGCTGGTCAATACAGACCCGGAGTTTCGCGCGCCGGACTACGACCGTGGGAAAGCCTATGGCACGGCGGCACGGTCTCGAGCATTCCTTGGTGATCTTGCCAGCGCTGCCGCTCTCGCGCTGCGAGCGCGCTCCTATTTCGGCGACTCACCTCGTGATCTTCATTTTAACGCCGCTGTCATTGCGCGTATCGAGCTGGAGCGGTTCCGCCTTCACGGCGGGCCCGCCGCGCCCGCGCTCGTCCCCGCAATGACGCTCTCGAATGCCCTGAAGTTGCGCTCGCCCAGGGCGGCCGTCGATCTCGTGAGAGTCGACAGGATGTCGCGATTTCTCGTTGACCTGCTACTTCGTGCCTTGAGGCTCGGCGCACTGTTGCCCGGGTTGTCGCGGGAAGCGTGGGCGATCTCGCTCCGCAAGCTCGGGGAGGACTCGTTGTTCGGCACGCTCTCTCGTGGCGAATATCGATCCCATCCGAGCGAGCTCGTCGCGCGACACGCCGGCGAGGTACTACGTGTTTCCGGCGATGAAGCAGGCGCCGAGCGCTGGTTCGAACTCTCCGCCGCTCTCTCAGAGGGGGGATCTCCCGAGGATGGCACGCTGCGGCGGTTTACCCCGTTCACGCGCCGATTGGCCCAGGATCCGAATTTCACGTGCCATGATCTGGTCGGCGAGATCATGAATCCACCGTTCGAATATCGGTAGCCGCGAGCGGCGTCAGACCACGATCCCGTGCATAGTGAGGAACTACGATGAGGCTGTTCGAGCCCGTACCGCAAAAAAGAACGATTCCTTCTCGGCTCTCCGTGAAGCGCATGTCGCTCAAGACCGAGCTCACGCTTGCGGAAGACATGCCCAGACCTGGAGCTGGTCTCGTGACCAACTTCAAGGCGTGGCTCATTGCCCCACGGGACAATAGATCCGTAACGATCCCGACGGACAGAGGAGGGGTTGACATTGTTCAAATCACGGGGCAGGAATGCTGCAACGCGTTCTTTCGGGAGCTGCGCGCTCGATTCCAACAGGCTGGGCGCACGATAAAGCCATCGACTCGTATCCGGGTGTCGCAGCCATCGTTCGCCGATCTCGCCTATCGAAAAAGCTATCAAGATGCTGTCAGGAGCGCGGGGAATCTCGCCGGCTTCGCGCAGATCGACTTCTTCAACGAGCCGGATGCGGTCTTCGAATATTTTCGCATCTTGCGCCGCGACCTGAAGAGCGCCTCCGAGCAGCCCCTCAATGTTCTTGTAATCGACTTCGGTGGCGGCACTTGCAACGTGAGCGCCGTGACCACGACCAGGCTCGGCGAACGGTGGGAGCGCGCGGTGGCTCCTCTCGCCGCCGAGGCCCCTCAGGCCGGGGGGCTACAGATCGATCGTGCGCTGCTTCTGCGTGCTTTGAAGTCGGCCGGGCTCGCGGATCTGAATTTGACGCCGGGCAGCAACGAGCGGCGCGCGCTAGATCAATGGCGTGACAGTCATATGTCGGAGATTGAGGCACTCAAGCGTGCTGTCAGTCGAACCGCGAAGCCGCATCGGATCAGTATTGGTCTCGATGGCGCGCTGGCTAAATTCGCAGGTGGGAAGACGAGCGTTCAATTCGAGCTGACCGTTGAAGATCTTCGGCGTGACGCGTCGATGCACTGGCAAAAAGACATCAAGAAGGCGGTAGAGGCGGTCCTGCAGAAGATGCAGACGCGGCTGGTCGTCACCGCTAAGCGGAAGGACGTTCCGGCAGATCAGCGCGAGTTGATTACCCATGTCCTTATCGCGGGTGGATCGTCCCAGCTGCCCGGATTCGTCGATCTGGTGACTGACTATTTCAAGCCGCATCAGCCCCTGATTCGAGCGGTAGGTCAAGATTATCCTTTCGCCGTGTCCGCGGGAATGGCGCTCAATTACTTGAGTCAGGCGAAGCTGATCACCGATTCACGTGTGCCGGTCGATTCGAGTCAGGACGATCCGACATCGGATGCAATCTTTCTTCCGGCATTTGAAAGCGACGTCCTTTTCTACTGGCGCGCCGCGAACATTGCTGGCGCCGGCTTCGAGAAGACTCCAATGTTTTCCGCGTCGAAGTCTTCGTGGGAGATCCTCCAGTCGGGGCCGAGGGACATTGTACTGTCGCTACCTAAGAACATGCCGCGTAGGCAGTACGGACGGGCGGCGGGCAAGCCGATTGAGTATCAGATCGCCTATGACACCGAAGGTGTAACCAAGTTGAGCTCGAGGCGCTTCAACTTGCTCGATCGATTCTTTGACGTACCTCCTGAGGTCAGTAATCCGAGAATCAAGCTTCGCGTGAAACTGGCCGAGACCGTCGATAAATCGCTTGAAATTGTCGGTGATTTTCTCGCGGGTGATGCCGAAAAGAAATTTGCGAGTCTGCGCGCGCCTGTATTCATGGTGGCGGATCGTCTGCCCAGGGAGACCGCCGCGGGCTCGGCGCTCGACTCCAGCGGTCTATTCTGCGAAGGCGTAGATATGATCTGCATCGACTTTGGTACCAGCAATACCACCATCGTGGACCTCGCGTCTTCAGGCGAGGTGTCGGCTGGTGATTTCTGGGACGAGCCCTACGCATCGATCCCTGTTGGTAAGATCGAGCCTGTGGAGATGGCATCGGGGCCGAACGCGCTCTTGTCGACTTCCCAGAAGGTCAAGGCGGTCAGCTCGCGACCGACGCCGACGCTGAACATCAGTGAAGCTCGGGAGAATGAGCTCGATTCAGCGGGTAAAGGTAGCCTGACTGACGGTGATCGTGGCGCCAGAAGTAGATCGACCGTAGGGCTCATCACGGCGGGCGAGGCAGTAGTGGTCGCTGGAAACTCGGAAGCTTCGACTTCACTGCGCGGCTCATCGAGCTCTGCGTCGCAGCGCCCGGGCACGCCCGTAGCGGTCGCCGGCGCGCCTGTCGCGGGGAGCCTGAAATCTCTGGTGCCAGACGCGCTGCCCGTGCCGATGATCGTCTCCACGCCGCCTCCAATCGCGCTACAAGCTGAAGACATGGACGCGCGCAATCTCCCTGGGTCCGGGGATAGGCGGCCGACCTCCTTGCCGCCACCACCTGGTATCTACTCGAGCCAGCCGCCGTTGCCGATTCCGGCCGAGGCCGGGGCGCGTCCGGGACGTTCTTTTGAAGGCTCGGAGGCTGCATTCCTGGACTACATCGTTGGATATGCAGAAGAGAGTGGCCTCTCCTTTCCAAGGAGCACGATTGAAACGACTTATCTGTCGCTCAAGGTCCGTCCGCTGGTGATTCTGGCGGGGCCGTCCGGCATTGGCAAGACATCGCTCGCTCGCGTGATGTGGGAGACTGCCGGCGCGTCGTTAGAGACGCTGGATGCGATCCGTATTGCAGTGGAGGCGCACTGGACGGATGCCCGGTATCTGCTTGGTCGCCAGGTGCACGGTGAAGGTTATGTCGAGACGGACCTTCTTCAGCTCGTGCGTCGTGCGGCGAAGTATCCTGATCGTCAATATCACGCGCTCGTCGATGAGATGAATCTCGCGCACGTCGAGTACTATTTTGCTCAGTTCCTTTCGGCTATGGAGGCGGATGGCCGTGTGGTATTGCCGGACCTTCCCACGCCGGACTGTCACTTGCAAATGCCCATGGTTGATGGCTGGCTTCCTCTGATTCAGTTCTACGGCACGATCAACGTCGATGAAACAACGCAGATCATCAGTGACAAGGTAATCGATCGTGCCAATGTGATCGAGCTCGAAGCCCAGGCTCCAGGCGAAGCCGTTCAGCCAAGGAAGCGCGGCGCGAAGGTCGACCGTCGATGGCACTTGACGACCGAGCACCTCAAGCGGTGGGGCACTCTGGAGGGAGCGCTGAAGGTCCCTGAGGCCATACGTGATGCATGGCAAGTCTTGGCCAATGCGCACGCATCCGTAGACTGGAACAGAAGCAATCAGCCCACGGGCGCCGCGCCGCGACTGGCATTCGGGCACCGTATCGTCAACGATATCGCAACGTTTGTCGCATACGCCGAGCGCCTCGGAGGGCCTGAAAAGATTCGCGAGGCAACGGATTGGCAAGTGAAACAGCGAATCTTGCCGAAGCTGCGCGGCGATCTTCGTATTCGGGGTGCGCTCGAAGCACTTCACAGCTGCCTAAAGAGGCACGCTCTCAAAGAGTCTCAGGAGCGTTTGCAGCGGATGCTCGAGCAGCTTGATCACGATCAATTCGTGACCTTCTGGGATTGAAGCATTGTGCTCGTCGTTAAGATTCGCTTCAAGTTCGACGATCCCGAGGATTGGCGGGAGATTCGAGCAGGCGAACGAGCTGTAACCGCATTGGAGAGTGACTTTCCGGCGTATGTTCGGTTCGAAGGGCGTTCGGCTCGTGCGATTGAGGAGAACAAGATCAAGGCGACCGGAGGGATCGTCCTCGAGTCCGCGGCTGGTGGTATATTTCGATGGAACCCGTTCAAGCATGATGGCGAGATCGCTTATGGATCCATCCGACTGCGCCTCGATGTGCCTGACGGAGGTGAATTCTTTGTTCAGGTCAAGCCGGGCAGACTCAGCGAGGACCTCTGGGCTATCCTGTTCGAGCAGGTCCAAGCGGCAGCAGATGCGCTTATTACTCAATGGCAGGAGTCCGAGAAGCCCCATATCGAGCGCGATCGGAACAGAGCGGCGACAAAGTTTTCGCCGGCCGCGGCTGAGATGGAGATTTCGAAATCGTGGGCGGCGATTGAAGGCGCGCTTCGTCGGATCGCCCGACGTCCCAGGACCGAAATCGGTCCGCCGCGCCCGGGACGTGCGCCATGCAGCCCGGATCACTTGCCCGAGCCGGTTGGGTCGGCGGATATTTACGAGAATCGGGTCGTGGCTGCCGCCAGTCGAAAGCTTGCGCTCCTACTTCAGGTGATCGCAGAGAGAGCCGAGCACTCGTATATTGCTAACGTGGATCGAGCCAGTGCGCTTCATGGTGCTGGAGCTATGGCGATTGCGGATGCAAATCGACGCGTGGACCAGGCGGCGAGAGTCGCGAAGATCAATCGCGAAAGATTGCAGACATTGAACAGGCTACGGCGAGATCTGCCGGACGTTCAGTCGTTGGCGGTAAACATCCCACACGTCACAGCGAAGATCAGGAGGCAGCCGGATTATTACACGATAGCTCGCCTCTGCGCGCACCTCGGTCGTGAAAAATACGCCAGATGGGGCCGAGATTTCAGCGTTCTGGCAACGCGTCGCGCCTCTGATATTTACGAGTACTGGTGTGTATTTGCGCTCTGTTCCGCGTTCGTACGGTTGGGCTACCGGATCGACTTGAGCCACGTCGCAGAGCTCGTGCGAGAAGATCTGTTCGAGCTCGAGATACGGCGGGATCGCCCGATCGGATTCTCGAGCTCCGACGGGACCGAGAGGCTGTTAATCTGGTACGATCGTCAGGCGACATTCCTCCCACGAGAGGGCGATAACCGCCCAATGAAACGAGCTATATGGGATGACATGTGGCGAGCCGGCGGTCCAACGAAATCTGGCCTCTACGCGTATGAAGCGGCATCTCCGGACTTCTGGTTCGAGCTGCGAAGTCCCGGTGGAATGGCCGTGGCGGTTGGCGACGCCATTTTTGACAGCGTCTCGGAAGGGACGTCGGATGTCATCAAGAAGGGACAGCGCGTTCAGCAGAAGTATGTACGCAATCTTATTCTCGTGGATGATGCGGGGCGTTCTCATCGGCCGATCGAGCGAGGGCTCGTCGTGTTCTGTGGCGATGAAAATGCGTTGTCGCAAGTGGAGGAGGATGATCACGAAGATAGTGCGATTTTCCTGCCCCTGTGCCCCATTTCAGCTGTTGGTAGTCAAGATGGGGGAGCCGCGTCGATTCTCGTGTCTGACGTAGCAGTGCGGCGCCTCGAGGCGTTTGTCTCGCAAATGCGTTCGACGGTCTCGTGAGAGTCGCAGCCGTCGGTGCTTGGCGTGGCAGCGGGTTCCCTCCCTGTGAGCGCCGTGATGACCGGACGGCAAGCTTTGGTAGGCTAGCTCGTTGTGAATCAGGCCAGCGCGACCAACGGATTCAGGTAGTTGGGGAGATGCGCAATCGCGTTATTCATCATGCTCCGGGGAGGCGTGTTCAGTACGGAACCAAGCGAGCGAGCGCGAGCAGCCCATCCCTCGGATCCGCTACCGGAGCTCCACCCTTCAACGCAGCCCCGATCTTCGCCTCCCACGGCTCGAACACCGCCCACAGCTCCGGCACTCCGTCCTTCGCCGTATGCCCGAGCGCCTGGAGCTGCTGAAGCGCCCCCAGCCGGCTCGGCTCCTTGTTGTCGAGCAACAGCTCCGCGTCCTTCCGGTGCTTCGCCCAGAGCAACGCCGCGACCTCGACGGTGGCCGCGAGAACGATCGTCGAGAGCACCATCCCGCGGCCCGATCGCCGCAGGTGCGTCAGGCTCCCGATCGCGGCCTGCACCGAGCCCTGGATGGCATGAACGACGGCGCCTCGGCGCAAGATCCCATGCACGGGATACCCGTCGTGTCCGCCGGTGAACCACGAAAGCTCGAACACCTTCGACGCTTTCACCGCGGCGAGAAACGCCTCGCGCTCGGCGCCGACGACCATCAGAGTCTCGTGCCCCAGGCGCAGCCAGTGCAGCAGCGCGAAGCCTTGCGCCGCCGAGTTGCCGATCGCGACGATGGCCTTGCCGATCGCGTCGTGCGTGAAGACGTCGAGGCCGAGGCTTCGGCCGAGCTGCTCGCGCGCTTCGGCGAAGTTGCCCGCGAGGCCTTCGAAGTGGCTGCGGTACTGCCGCTGACGCGCCTTGTCGTCTTCCGTCGAGAACTCGGCGATGGCCTGGTCGCTCAGCTCGCGCGCGACGTTGAGCCGCTTCGGATCGCGCAGCCCAGCGTAGGTCTCCGTCTGTACCCAGGTGCCGAGCGCCGCAGCCCGCGCGTCCGAGCGGATCTCCGCCGGGAAAACGTTCGGCATGATCGTCGAGAAGAGGCCCGAGAGCTCACCGTAGTAGGTCGTGACCACCTTCATGCGCGCCGCGACATCATCGTAGGCGAAGCAGTCGGTATGGTGAACAGCCTGCGCGATCAGGCCCTGGATGAGCAGCGAGGCGTGCTCCCAGCGCTGGGCGAGCGAGGACGTGAGCGCGTCGAGCTGGTTGGCTGCGGTCCGCGCGCCGACGAGGTCGCCGAGGTGATTGCTGGCCGTGAGCGTCCAGCGGTGCAGCGCGTACGTGAACCAGTCGATCTCGCCGGCGCTGCTCCCCAGATCGAGCCGCTTGCTCAGCGGCGCATCGACCTCGCGCAGGAGGAACGCCGCGATCATTCTCCCCTCCTCGACAGCGCGCTGATGCTCGATGATCTGCTCCAGCCACGTCACGAGCGCGGCAAGCTCCGGATCGCGCGCCCGCGCGCCGAGCGCCGCCAGTCGTTCGACGAGGGTCGCGAGCCGCCGGCGAAAGCCCTCGTCCTTCAATTGCAACGGGTTGATGCCCGACTCGGCCAGCAGCATCAGCGCCCGGCCGTACGACCGATCGAGCATCAGATCGTCGACGCGGTCGAAGAGCTCGCGGAGAACAAGGGTCTGATCGAACGATCCGAACGCTTCGACGAACGCTTTTCGGGTCTCGGGACCAAGGCGCTTGAACGACGAGTGACTCGCGTTGCTGATGAGATCGCACACCTGCAGCTCACGCCATCGCTTGCCCGACCCGAGCTTGACGCTCGCCACAATCCAGCCCGCCAGCTCGACTGCGACGCCCCGCCGCACGGCCATGAACGCGAGCGCCTTCTGGATACGTTCGTCGTACTCCGACTCGCGAAGAAATAGGGGCGTGCCATCCGCCCGCGTGCCGAGGACAACGACGGCGCCCCGGAGAAAGAGATCCACGCGCGGCTCGCCGCGAGCAGAGAGCGCACGAAGGACCCGGAGGACCAGCTCGGCGACCATCTGCGTGTAGGTCGTCACCCGATCGCCGTAACGCACGCCCTCCAGGTTCACGAGCCGGACGGGCTGAAATCCACGCGCCTGAAGCTCGCTCAGCAGCCTGGAGATCAGCGGGTCGTAGCTCTGCTGCGGGATCACCATCCCGTGCACTTCCTCGCCGAGCTGAAGCCCGGCAGCCTTGTGCGCCTGTTCGAGCAGGCTCTGCGCTACGCCCTCGGTCAGCGCGCCGTGTGGCACCAAGAGGCCGGCGAGCTGGCTCGCGAAACCCTGGCTGCGATCCAGCTCCTCGGGGCGGGTCGATGTCTCCATGAACCTCCCGCTCTCGTCGAACCACAGATCGTACGCCGCCCGTTTCGCGTTCGAGTCAGTGCTCATGATTCGCCGCCCTACCATGAAGCTGGCCGCGTCCGTGGGGTCGTCGACTTGGGCCCTGGACTCCGTGCTGGAAGGCAAATACCAACGATGATTGAAGTCACCAGCTCGGCCTCCACTACTTCCCCAGCGCCGGCTCGCGCGGCGATTGCGGGGCCTGTTTCCCGCGCTGCGCCAGCAGGATCCGCCTCTCGCCATCGCCCCGTGCTCCCGCTATCCTCCCTGCATGTCCTCTCCCTCCTCCTCGTGGACTCCCGGCTCGGCCTGGACGGTGGATCCCGACGATCCCCGCGCTCCGCCCGAGGACGTCTGGGATGCGCTCACGCCGGCCGAGCGCAAGCGCATCGTCGACAGCCTGCCGTCCGAGTTTCCCTTTTCCGAGGCGCAGCCGCCGGAAGGCGACGCTCACTTCAAGGCGAAGACGGCGACGCGCGAGGTGCTCGACGGCTACTTCGCGCGCGTCGGTCGCCTGGTGTACGTGGCGTGCGAGCTGCCCATCTATTACCCGGACGAGCGCCTCTTCGCGCCCGACGTCCTCGCCGTCGTCGATGTCGCGACGCACGAGCGCAAATCGTGGGTCGTCAAGGACGAGGGCAAGGGCCTCGATCTGGCCATCGAGGTCCTCGTCTCCGGAAAGCGCCGCAAGGATCTCGAAGACAATGTCGCGCGCTACGCGAGGCTGGGGATCGCCGAGTACTTCGTCTTCGATCGGGCGCGTCTCCGGCTCCACGGCTACCGACTCCCGCAGTCGACCGCGCGCGTGTACCAGCCGATCGTGCCCCAGGGAGGCTTCTACGCCTCGCGCGTCCTCGGGCTCGATCTCCGCCTCGAAGGCACCCGGCAGCGCTTCTTCCACGGCGCGGCGGCTATCCCCGACGCGAGCGAGCTGATCACGTCGCTTGAAAAGATGGTTGACGAGGTCGAGCTGCGCATCGCCGCCGCCGAGGAGCGCGCGCAGGTCGCGGACGAGCAAGTACGCGCGGCGGAAGAGCAAGCGCGCGCCGCGGAAGAGCAAGCGCGCTCTGCCACGGCGCACGCGAGCGAGGTCGAGCGCCGTCTGGCCGACGCGCTCGCGCAGATCGCCCGCCTCGAGGCCGAGCGCTCCCGCGGCTGAGGATCATGGCGATTGGCACTCTCGTCGTTCCCGCTCACCCGGCCGCGACGAAGCCGAACGCCCGGGTGTGCACGTAAACGAGCTTGCACGGGTCAATGTACTTTGCGTCGTGGATCCGGTTGGCGCGAACATACCCGGTCTGGCCCTGGCTCAGGAAGATGCGCTCTCCGTCCGGTACCAGCGCGCTCCCGTCCAGTCGATAGAACTGGATCGACATCTTCCCTTCGACCACCACCGTCATGTCGTCGCCGGGGTGCGAGTGGGGCGGCTCTTCGGTGCCCGCTTCCCAGCGCTCGAGCATCACCTCCACGCCGTCGGGGTTGCCCGGGACCGTGGTCCGCACTGTGAACCCCTTCGGCGTCCCCTCGACCGGCACGTGATCGCGCCAGATCGCGCTGGTTTCCGAGGTCATTCCTGCGCCCGCGCCGCTGTCGTCCTGGATCATGGGGTTCTCCTCTCGCCCAAGAGACACTGGGGATGTCACCCGTGTCAAGCGTTCGCGCGGGGAGCCGAGGTCAGCCCATCCGGAGCCGCGCCCGCAGCTCCGCGATCCCGAGATTGCCAGTCGCCCCGAGCGAGGTCCGCGCCGCGAGGCTCGCCTCCGGCGTCCGACTCCCCAGCTCCCCGGCCTCCTCCGCCACCTGCCGATAGGCAGTCCGGAACGGCACGCCCGCCGCCGCGAGCTCCACGGCGCGATCGGTCGCATACATATCTGCGCTGATCGCGGCCCGCATCTTCTCCCGATCGAAATCCAGCGCCCGCACCAGCCCCGGCAGCAACGAGAGCGCCTCGATCCCCGAGGCGATCGCTCGCAGAATCGGCCCCTTCGTCGCCTGCAAATCCCGGTGATACCCGGACGGCAACGACAGGATCGCCTGCACCTCGGCAATCGCCCCTTGCACCACGGCGGGAGCCGCCCGGAGCAGCTCGATCACGTCCGGATTCTTCTTGTTCGGCATGATCGACGATCCGGTCGTGTACTGCGCCGGCAGCTTCACGAACGCGAACTCGGCCGTGGTGTAAATCGAGAGATCCCACGCCAGCCGCCGCAGATCCAGCAGCGGTTGCAGCAGAGTCGAGAGCACCTGCAATTCCAGCTTCCCGCGGCTGTTCTGCGTGTACACCGGGTTCTGCTGCACCCGCGCAAACCCCAGCTCCGCCGCCACCCCGGCCCGATCGAGCGGCAGATTCACCCCGTACCCCGCAGCCGTACCGAGCGGGCTCGCATCGATCCACCCGGCCGTCATTTTCGCCAGCGCCGCGTCGTCGATGAACGCTTCGGCAAATCCCGCCATCCACAGGCCAATCGACGACGGCACGGCCCGCTGCAAGTGGGTATATCCGGGCATCGGCGTCAGCGCGTCGGCCTCGGCGCGGTCGAGCAGCGCGGTCGCCGACTCGGTCGCCAGCGCCTCGATTCGCGCCAGCGCGTCCCGCAGATACAGCCTCGACGCCACCAGCACCTGATCGTTGCGGCTGCGCCCGGTGTGGACCTTCTTCCCGGCCTCGCCCAGCTCCTCGACCAGGTACCATTCGATCGCCGAGTGGCAGTCTTCAAATCGATCGTCGAGCTGGAACTGCCCTTTTTCGAAGGCGATCGCCAGCCGATCGAGCCCGCCCAGCAGCGCGCTCTCCTCATCTCCCGTCAGCAGACCGATGCGCTTCAGACCGCCGACGTGGGCCTTCGACGCGCGCACGTCGAAGAGGAACAGCGCCCGGTCCAGGACCACGTCGTCGCCGGCGAGGAACCGCTGGATCGTGGCGTCAACGCTGGCTCCTGCCTTGTCCCAGATCACCGCGGCCATGGAAGGATCCCTTCGACCTCGGAGAAGCCCAGCGCCAGGTTCAGGTTCTGAACCGCCTGGCTCGCCGCGCCCTTGAGCAGGTTGTCGAGCGTCGAGACCACCACCGCGCGACTCCGCACCTCGTCGACGCTGAAGCCGCCGATCGTGGCCCAGGGCCGGGTCTGTGCCCCGCGGACGAGCGGGATCTCCGAGGTGATCTTCACCATGGGCTCGCTCCCGTAGGCATGCTCGAACACCTTGCGCAGCGCCTCCCGGGAGAGCGACTCGCGCAGATCCAGGGATACCGTCATGCTGATCCCGCGGAAGAACGCGGCGACGTGCGGCATCAAGCACACCGGGCCGACATGGTGAGTGACCTCGCGCTCGTGGACGTGCCCGACCAGGTGATACGGCATCAGGTTGTCCTGGAGCGCGGCCACGTCGTTGCGCGGCGACGGCGTCGTCCCCGCGCCGCTGTAGCCCGAGACGCCGAACGCCTGCGCCGGGTGCGCCAGCAACGACGCCACCGGGCCGACGACGAGCGCCGCCGCGGTCGCGTAGCAGCCGGGGTTGGCGATCCGCGTAGCCCCCTTGATCTTCGCCCGGAACAGCTCGGGCAGGCCGTACACCCACGCTTCGTCGAAGCGATGATCGGCGCTCACGTCGACGATCACCGTGTCGGCCTTCACCGCGTCGATGGCCTGCACCATCGGCCGCGAGAGATCGTTCGGCAACGCGAGCACCACGGCGTCGGCGCCCTTCGCGGCCACGCCGGCGGCGTCGAGATCTTCGAACGAGATGGCGAGCCCTGGCACCCTGGCGCCGGGCTGGGTGTGCGAGGTGACGAAGGCGATCTCCACGCCCGCGTGCCGCCGCAGAATGGCAATCAGCTCTTGCCCGACGTGGCCTCGCGCGCCCACCAGGCCAATCCGTGCTTTCTCTTTCCTTGCGCTGGTCACGGTCAGATCTCCGCCGTCCCGTGCTCACGGAGGGTGGCCGGGAGGTTCAACGCATGATCGACACAGGCCTTGATCTCGTCCCAGCCGGAGAGCCCGTACCAGAACACCGTCCAGCGCTCGTCCTTGTAGCTGCCAGTCGACTGCTGGAAATACCAGGGGTTGATCTCGTTCCCGTTGCGCGCCCGCCAGTAGAGCTTGGGGTTCTCACGGCACATCCGCTTCCACAGCGATCCGCCCTCGCCCGCGCCCTGTGCCTGGGTGGTGACCGCGAACTTGTCGAGGTAGGGCACGCCCTGGCCATGGGTGATGATCGCCGTCGCCCGGTACGAGTCGGCGAGGTAGATCCGGTGGAAGGCCTTCTTGTCGAAATAGTCGTCGTCGAGCAGGCGACCGAAGCACGCTTCCAGCAGCGCCCGCAGGCGCTCGCGATCGACGCCGTCGAGCGAGTCGTAGCAGAGCACGCGCTCGCCGCGCCGCACGAGCGTGCCGGATCCGGTGTGCGTGAACAGCTCGCGCGCCAGGTGATCGGGCGAGGTGATCGACACCGACGACGACGCCGGCAGCGCGTCGAGGAGGATCTTGATCTGCGACAGCTCGTCGCGCGCGATCGCCGGGAGCCACGGCTGGGCGATGAGCGAGTCGTAGTCTTCGGCGAGATTCACCGCGGAAATCAGGCGTTTTTCTTCGTCGAGGAGGCCGCCCGCCTCGTTGAGGTAGATCACCTTGAAGGGCTCGATCGCCAGCGC